>NZKZ01000175.1 GCA_002694065.1 Acidiferrobacter sp. | reverse complement strand
GGAGAGGTGGCTGAGCGGTTGAAAGCACTGGTCTTGAAAACCAGCAACGGGGCAACTCGTTCGTGGGTTCGAATCCCACCCTCTCCGCCATCACGTTTAATGACCTCCCCCTGGTCATTGTTTCTCTTCCGCCGTCGGCGCGAGCATTGAGATTTGGAATTTGAGAAAAAGATGGAAGACTGCCTTTTTTGTGACTTTGATAACGACGAGCTCTTAGAGGAAGGAACATACTGTTACGCCCGTCGGGATGGTTATCCCGTGAGCGAGCACCACACGCTCATTATCCCCAAACGACATGTTGCCTCGTATTTCGATCTGGACGAACGTGAGGTGCTGGACATGCACATGATGCTGGTCAAGATGAAGGCTCGCATTGAGGAGTGGGATGCAACCGTCAGTGGATTTAATGTCGGGGTCAACGCCGGAAAGGATGCGGGTCAATCCATCTTTCATGTCCACATGCATCTTATGCCGCGGCGACAGGGAGATATCGATAATCCTCAGGGCGGTGTCCGCGGGGTGATTCCTTCGAAACGGACCTATGTCCGCAAGTCTAGGGCGGCGTTAACTCAGCGCCGGTCCGATTAACCGGCCTCGTCGGGAGGGCGGGGCAGAGGTTAGCTGCCGCCCTGGCCGGGAATTTCTTCACCCAGCGCCTGAAGATTTCTGACAGCTGCGCGATTGCCCTGCGCCGCGGCTTCGCTGAACCAGTGCACCGCTACTGCCCGATTGGGCGCAACGCCCTCGTAGCCGTTGAAATACAGCCATCCGAGGTTAGTTTGTGCCGGGGCGTAGCCTTGTTCAGCCGCCTTGCGATACCAGAACGCCGCACTTGAGAGATCTTTGTCGAGCACGAACCCGTCCACAAAATAGTCTGCAAGATCTGATTGCGCCCAGGCGTGGCCTTCGCGTGCAGCTAGTTGAATTGGCGAGAGCGCTGCGCTGAACATGGCAATCGCCTTCGGCTTATCACGGTCGGTGCCTCGGGCTTCAAGGAGCATGCGGGCAACCCGGACCTGAGCTTGAGGCTCGCCCCCTTTGGCAAGGGGGGCAAGAAACTGATAGGCCCTCTGATAGTTACCATTGTAGTAGGCCGTTACACCGCTTGTAAGGTTGAGCGATGCCTGTTCATCCGCAATGGCCTGGGCCTGGGAAATTCGGTCATCCGCTTCTGCCTGGAGCCTCTGTTGTTCGGTTTCGAGATATTGCCGCCGCTGCAACTGCGTGCTCAGGATCACAACGTTGGGGTTTGTGGGATCCACGGCGGCTGCTGCCTCGAGCTCCCGCGCTGCCCGGCCCAGCTGATTTTGTGCCAAGGCATTCCGGGCTTCGTCGAGGTAAACCTGGGTGATTCGCGTAATCCCGTTCCTTGCTCGGGCGTTCCCGGGATCCAGTGTGAGTACATTGCGGTAAATCGCTAGCGCATTAGCTCCCGGCGGAGCTCGAAGGCGATCCTCCTCCATTGCCGTGGACGCGGCAGCCAGCAGTGCTTCAATTTTCTGTTGTTGCTCCCGGGCACGCTGCGCCTTTTCGGCTTCAAGTTGTGCGAGGGCCTGCTGGGCTTTCCACTGTGCCTGCGCGGTGTCGATTTTCGACCTCGCTGACTGAAACTCAGTGCTATCACCGATGACGGCGACTGCCTCATCAAGAAACGCTCTGGCGCCCGAAAACTCATTTTTGTTAGCAAGCCCCTGAGCTTTGGAGAGCACGCCAGCGGTTACTTGATCGAGTCCTCGCTGCGCAGCGCTGCTATCCGGATCCATCTTGAGCACGGTGCGAAACTCGCTGTAAGCATTCGCATCAGGCGGAGAAATCAGGTGCCCCTCAGTGAGGTAGGTGCGTGCGCGGACGAGGTGTGGCTCGCTGAGTCTGGCCAGTTTTTCTGCATCGCGGTAGGCATTGGCGCGGGCGAGATCATCATCCTTGGCAAACTCAGTAGTTTGCGACTTTGCTGACTCGCGTGAATTCCCTATCTGGGCTATTTCAAGTGTGGGGGCATCCGAGGGGGTCAGGTCAGTCGCACCGATGATTTCGATGGTGGTGTTTGAAGCCGCGTCCCCATCCACCCCCGGGGGGGTCACAATCAGATAAAGAAGGTAGATCCCCGCAAGAGCCAATAACACGCCGGCTCCGAAACGCACCGAGTAATGCCTGAATGGGCTACGGAGCCGCTGAGACCATTTCCTGATGTCGAGGTGAGGCAGGGCGCGAGGGTTCTTGGGTTGGCTTTTGGCGCGGCTTTGGGGAGGTAAAGAAAAGTCCTGAAAGTCTCGCTCGGTGAGCACCGGGCCCGCATCCTCAAGATCATCTGCAATCTTTAAAGGGGTACGATCATCAGCAGGCGGTGTTTTGATGTCGTGAGTGCCTCCTGCGAACAGTGGCTCCTGCCTCTCAGGGTTTTTAGCAGACTTCGTTTGTTGTAATTCGTCTTTTGGGGATACCTTTGTATTGCGCCTCGGCGGTACAGGTTTCGCCAGGTTGACGGCACTCTTGGTCTTATCGAGGGCGCTTAGGACGATTGATGAGGCGCCCTTGACCCGACGGGTGATGGTGTTTTCCCCGTTTGTCGGACTTTTAGAGGCTTGTTGTTTTCTTGGCTTGGCCGGTTTGGCCTCGACGCTCAATTCCGGAGGATCCGCCGGCGCAGGATCCAGGACCCCTTTCGGCTCTATCGCATCAATCAGTTCTTCCGCGTTCTGGGGCCTTTCGGCCGTGTCCAGAGACAGGAGTCGATTGATAAGACTTAGGAGAGTTAGCGAAAAATAGCCTGCACCGGCATCCATGACGGATGGCAGGGGGTCTTCGAGACCGCGATCGAGGGCATCCAGGCGCGCCAGGGAATCGACAGGAACACTGCGACAAACCGCCTGATAGAGGATGGCGCCCAAAGCGTAGTAGTCGGTCCAGCGGCCGAGCTGACCCCGGTAACTTGCGAGTTCGGGAGCGCGAAAGTCGTGCTCGGTATGGACATCATCGGGCGGATAGTGAAATCGGTCGGTACTGAATCCGCAAATCAGCAACTGATCCTCATCGGCAATCAGGATTCTCTCGGGGGTAAGTTCAAGATGTAAACCGCCGGTTTCGTGGACTGCATCGAGGTAGGTGATGGCAGCATACAGCACCGCTCTCAGAGTTTCCTCAGGCAGGCGCTGCCCGGGTTGCAACAGATCGGCGAGCGAGGCTCGGACCGGCAGTTCGACGGCGTACCAGGCGGCACCGTCGTTTTCCTGATAGTGTGCAATGCGTCCCGGGTGATCCAGTTGGCTCAAAACCCGGGCCAAGCGCAGAAATTCTGTCAGGCCTTGCTCGTAGTCCGTATTGAACTGGGCGTCGCAAAGCAGCAAAGAAGTGTTATCGGTATCTCTGACGGCAAATTGGAGCGGAAAGTATTCCTGCACAACGGTTGCGCCGTCATTGGCAAGATAGGTGTATCCGCTATCAGAGGTCACGAGCACTCTTGAGATCGTATGGGAGCCAAGCGCTGCATCTGGCGCCAAAGGCGCAGCCTGGAGGGCATCACCCTCGAAGGAGTCTGGAGCGTCTTTCGGATTCGCGGCCTTGTCGGGCGTTGGGTTGTGCGTATCTGTTGTCATCGTGATACGGAAATATCTGTTCTGGGCCGAATCCTGCAGGCGTTAACAGTGTATTGGAAGATCATATGGTCGCCGGTTATCGATACCACAGCCTGGCTGTGTGAGAGATCAAGATAGGACGCAACCGATAGGGTCATATAATACCGCGGAAAAGAGCCCCTTAATAGGGATGGCGATGCGGTGATCGTGCACCAGGGAAGGTTATTTTCACGACACAGGTGTCCCCCTTCAGCCCATAAACTGCGTTGATCCAACTTGTGACCCAACACCAATAAAACCAAAATGATTTCTGCCAGCAAGCGGATGGCATCCGTCCAGCAGCCGATCATCCCCGTTATTGGGGATCTGATCCTCGCGAATCCCGGGACGATCTCCCTGGGTCAGGGAATCGTGCATTACCCTCCGCCGACTGAGGTCGAGAGCACACTTCGTGACTTCTGGAGCGACCCCACTGCACATCAGTATGGCCCCGTAGAGGGGTTGGACCCTTTGCGCTCAGCGCTTGCGGAAAAGTTGGAACAAGAGAACGCCATACAGCTTGAGGGCAGGGGGGTCGTGGTAACGGCTGGCAGCAATATGGGGTTTCTGAATGTGCTGCTGGCGATTAGCGATCCCGGGGACGAGATCATTTTGCCCGAGCCCTTTTACTTCAATCAGGAGATGGCGGTTCGGATTGCGGACTGTATTCCCGTGACAGTGCCGACGGATGACGCCGGACATCTGCAGATAGATGCCATTGAGAGCGCCATTACGAAGAGAACCCGAGCCGTAGTCACGGTCTCGCCGAACAACCCGACCGGTATCGTGTATCCGGAAGCGGACTTGAGAGCCGTAAATGAAGCTTGTCGGGCCCGCGGGATTTACCATATCAGCGATGAGGCCTATGAATATTTCCTGTACGATGATGCAGAGCATTTTTCTCCCGGTACCATTGAGCACAGCGCGCCGCACACTATCTGCTTGTACTCACTGAGTAAGGCTTATGGATTCGCCAGTTGGCGTATCGGCTACGCTGTCATTCCCGAGGAGCTGTTCGGAGCCTTGAGAAAAGTCCAGGATACCAATGTCATCTGTGCAACGGCGATCTCCCAATATGCTGCTCTGGGTGCATTGCAGGCGGGACCGGGATATTGCCGTCCCTATCTCGCTGACATGGCAATTGTTCGCCGGCAAGGCATTGAGGCCATGAAATCTCTTGAAGGCAGAGTAAGTCTTCTGCCAAGCACAGGAGCTTTCTACCTGTTTGTCAGGGTTCCTGGCTACGAAGGCGACGATCTGGATCTTGCGCGCAATCTCATTGAGCGCTTCGGTGTAGCGGTGATTCCGGGCAGCGCCTTTGGCGTTAATGACGTCTGTGCCTTCAGGGCCTCCTTTGGCGCACTGCAGAGCGACAGCGCGATCGAGGGATTGGACCGACTGGTCACGGGTCTGAAGCATCTCATCTGAGTTAATCTGGTTTGCGTCGGGGGCTCAACTTCGATACCCTTTGGCGCCCTGCGGAGAGGTGGCTGAGTGGTTGAAAGCGCACGCCTGGAAAGTGTGTATACGTTAATAGCGTATCGAGGGTTCGAATCCCTCCCTCTCCGCCATTCTTCGAGGCGCAATGGTCCGGGTGCAAGACGTTTCTCCAAAGAGAAATAATCCGCTTTACCGGTCGTTACGCCATCTCTGAGCGGTATCGGTAGTTCTTGGCGAAACGCGCCATCAGGTATTCACCATAGTGGATCCGTGCTTGATTTTCAGCGGGAGCAGCGGACGGCACTTGGGGTTCTATCATTGCGCTGAAGTTCGGGTCATAGAAAAAGGCTGTGGAGTAGCGCTCGCTTCGATTAAGGACAACGCGGTGTGGCGATGAGGGCCACCGACGTCCGGAGATAACGGAAAGCATATCCGCGACGTTCAAGACGAGGGCGTTCCTGACAGGCGGCAGCGGTATCCAGGTTCCATCGGCTCCCTGAACCTGAAGGCCGCTGGTCGAGTCCTGTGCAACCAGGGTCAGGAAACCATGGTCGGTATGTGGTGCGGACCCAAATTCACCATGAGGATCGGTCGTGCCCGCGGCGGGATATTTCAGCAAACGCAAAAAGACGGTGGGTTCGGTAAACCAATGGCTGAAGGCATCGGGTCTAAGACCCAAAGCAACGGCAAGTCGTTGCGTCAGTTCGTCGGCAAGGGTTTGCATTGCCTTGAAGTAACTGAAACACTGTGTCCGAAAATGATTGCCTAGGGATTCGGGCCATTGATTGGGTCCGAAGATTGCGCTGCCCCACTGGCCATGATCAGGCGAGACTGACTGCATCATCATAAACGACTCGGACCGGTTGGAGTGGGTCGCTGTTGCTACCGTAGACGTGACCGTCTTGCTTGCGCCTTTCCCGATGTAGCCCCGATGAAAAGCATTGACTGCGATGGCTTCTTTGTCGTGTTGGGCTAACCGATGAAACGCGTGGTTCGCTTCAAAGATCTGGGATATCTCGGCCTCAGAGATGCCATGCCCTTGGATATAACAGAAGCCATGGGAAGACAGGGCCTTATCAAGTTGCTGGGCGATCCCGGAGTCTGAAACCGAAGACGTCGCCGATTTAAGATCAACGCACGGGATCGTAATCGTCATCTATACCTGAAGCGCATCCATCACCAGACGGTGAAACTGGTGCACACCGTGCTCGGCAACCCCGGATTTGGCCGCGTCCACCATGAATCGCCCCTGATTGTACGAACGTGACTTGAGACCCTGCTGTACGGATTCGCATAGCGATTGATCCTCAGGCCCCAGGATGGCGTTGAGATACTCGCTGCGTTCGGCATCAACGGATTCCGACAGGCCATAGCGGTGACCCGAAAAAGCGGTGCGCTCGTGACCGTTTGGCATCATGGATAACACAAACAGGTTGGCGTCACCCGGGACCAGCCAGATTGAGGTCGTCGGCCATAGATACCAATACGCAGCAATCTGAACGTCGTCACTGGCATCAAAACGATAGGCTTTGTTGTCCGTGCGCGTTGTGCGCGAGACCTGGCGGGCCCAGTGTTCCTGAACCTCGTGTTCGTAGCTGGTCATCTCCATCAGATCGGCCAGGGCAGGGTGCGCCTGATGGCAGTGGTAGCACTCAACGTAATTGTCCACGACCACCTTCCAGTTAGCAGACCAGTCAGCAGACTCCGGCGAATCAAAGGCAAAGGTATCCATTGGCCTAAGCGAATTGAATTGAGGAACAAGCGACTGAAGGTCCTCTTCAAATCCAGGGGCCAGCGTTTGGATCGGTGGCGCGTCAGGATCCAGATTAACGAAGAGCAATCCTCCGAGAGATTCCAGTCGAACAG
>NZKZ01000066.1 GCA_002694065.1 Acidiferrobacter sp. | reverse complement strand
TTAACGACGATCAACCTGGCGTCACCCGTGCCCGATTGTATGGCGAGGCCTCACATCAGGATCAGCGTTTTCTCCTGATTGATACCGGGGGGCTCTCGGATGACGGAGATGTGCTGAGCGCTGCGGTCCGGGACCAAGTCGTTCAGGCGCTGTCAGAGGCCGACGCTGTCGTTTTTTTGCTTGATGCGCGTGAGGGGTTATCCACTTCAGATCGGGATATCGCCTCAGATTTACGCAGGGATGAAACGCCTGTCTTGGTGGCGGTCAATAAGGCGGAGGGCCTCGATCCGGATATCACCGCCAGTGAATTTTTTGAGCTGTCCCTGGGCACGCCTCAGGTCGTTTCGGCCAAAACGGGACAAGGCGTCGGGCGTCTGTTGGACGCAATCGCTGACATCGTGCCTGACTCGGAATCTGAAGCGACCACCGCGGATGCCAATCGAATCGCCATAGTTGGCAGGCCAAACGTCGGTAAATCCACTCTTGTCAACTGCCTGGCCGGTGAATCCAGGATGATCGTCGCGGATCTTCCGGGAACAACAAGGGATAGTGTTGCGGTGCCCGTTGAGCGCGACGGGGAAACCTTGTTGTTACTGGATACTGCGGGGGTGCGCAGAAAATCCCGCGTCCGCGAGACTCTCGAGAAGTTCTCCGTGGTGAAGACCTTGCAGGCCTTGGCTTCTGCCCAAGCGGCGGTGTTGGTCCTCGATGCAAGAGAAGGCGTCAGTGACCAGGATGCGACGATCGCCGGCTTGATTATTGAGACAGGCCGCTCGATTGTGATTGCTGTGAATAAATGGGACGGCCTCGAGAGACGGGAAAAAAATGCGGTGCGTCGCGAACTTTCCCGTAAACTGGATTTCTTGCCCGAGCATGAAAGCGTCTTTATCTCTGCGATGCACGGTTCTGGAATTGCGGAGCTCACCAAAGCGATCCGGCGAGCACGGGCCAGTGCGATGGCAGAGATGGGGACCAGCCTCCTCAATAGGGCGCTGGCTAAGGCGGTCGAGCATCATAGGCCGCCGATGGTCAACAATCGCACTATAAAGCCGAAGTATGCGCACCAGGGAGGGAAAAACCCCCCGACCGTGGTACTGCATGGAAATACGCTGCACAGACTGCCCGCAAGTTATCTCCGGTATCTCGCGAAAACGCTTGCGGGGACCTTTAAGTTGACGGGCACGCGGATTCGATTCGAACTGCGCAATGCCGAAAATCCCTATGACAAAAAGAAATCGTCGCCAAAGGGTCGAGGGTAACTAAGAGGCTCGGTTTGTGCCGGGCGCGGGTCGTGACCTTAATCGTCGCCCGGTTGGGTCGACGTCACGTCTGCGTTCGCGGTTCCGCTTGCGAAACGAGTCACGATAGCATCACCGGGTTTCAGGGCCGTTGCGGAGCGAACGACGGCTTCCTTTCCTGCAACCTGGACGATAGCGAAGCCTCGATCCAAAGTAGCGGATGGACTCAGCGCATTTAGTTGCGCTGCGGCTTGTGTCAGCCGGTGATATTGCTGCGTCAGACCCTGATTCAGCCGGTCCAAAAGGCGCGTGCGCGCCGTCTCCATCCTTGCAGAAATTTCGGCAACTTGAGCCTGAGGGGAGCGCATCTGAAGCTGTTGGGCAGATCGGGTAAGGCGTCCTTGCTTGCTCTGATATTCAAGGCGCCATCCGGTCTTCAAACGCTCGCTTAAAGACGAGAGTTTCTCTGCCTGATACGCAAGGCGGTCGCTAGGGTGCCGGAGCCGTGCCATCGCGTTATCGAGCCTTTGAGCCGACGCCTGCAGGTGGTGATCAAGGGCTGACTCAAGCCAGGAGATCTGCCCTTCAATAAAGTCTGTCAGTCCCTCGGTGTCCGGAGTGACAGCCTCCGCGGCGGCGGTGGGCGTTGCGCAGCGTAAATCTGCGGCGAAGTCAGCCAGAGTCGTGTCGGTTTCATGACCTACGCCTGAAACGACGGGCACTTTGCACCTACGGATTGCCCGGACCACAATTTCTTCGTTGAACGCCCACAAATCCTCGAGCGAGCCCCCGCCGCGAGCGAGCAGTACGACGTCGCATTGGCGTGAACCCAGCGTGTTCAGTGCGTCCGCAATCTGTGAAGCCGCGTGCTCTCCCTGGACCATGACCGGCAGCACCAATGCCTCGGTCAGGGGGAAGCGCCGGGCGAGGGTCGCTAACATATCCTGAAGCGCCGCGCCGTGTTTCGAGGTGATGATCCCGATTCGGCCAGGACGTTCAGGAATCGAGCGTCGTTTCCCCGGATCAAACAGCCCTTCGGCAGAGAGTTTGCGTTTTAATTCCTCAAACCGCCGCCGCAGTTCTCCTTCTCCTGCGGGTTCAATGTAATCGACGATCAGTTGGAAATCGCCCCGGGCTTCATAAATTGAGACGTTTCCGCTCAACAAGACCTCGGTACCGTTCTCAAGTGAGCCACGGTAAGGTGAGCGGCGGTTGCGAAACATCGCACAGCGGATCTGGGCGTGTTCGTCCTTTAGTGAAAAATATATGTGGCCTGAGGCAGGCGTCGCGAGATTCGAGATCTCACCGGTGAGCCAGACTGTTCCGAAGTGATCCTCGAGAAGATCACGGGCTTCGCGGGTGAACTCACTGACCTGCAGGATTGTTCGGCTCATTGGGGTATTATGGCTGCAGGGAAATGCCCTGATAAGCGCGACAGGCCGACAAGGTCAGAACATTGCGAGAGTGCGAAAAAAAAGCCGGGCAATGCCCGGCTTTTTTCGCGGTCGAACCGTTTAAAAGTAAACGGGCGCTGCACTTTTCTGTGCTTCAGACTGGGCGATACCTGCTTGGGCTGCCCAAGAGATTTTTTCAGCGATCCGAATAGCTTCAGATTCTTCGTTCGCTTCAAGTTTCGCCTTTGCTGTTTTCAAAAGTTTTCCGAGCGGGACCGCGGCACCACCTGTCGCTGGGTCAAGCAGGCGCCAGACGGCGCTGGCCTGTTGGGCTGCAGCAAGATCTGCTTCAGCCTGTGCGATCGCCTCGGAGGCGGTTCCAGCGTGAGAGGCTGAAATCGAGAGCGCCATGGCCGCTCCCGCGACCCACGAGGCCAAAGTAGGCATTCTTTTCATAAGTTTTCCTCCGGATAACATTCGTAAAATTAATCGAAAAATATCAGTCACTTAACGTTTGAGAACACCCTACAAGTTTACCGAGTCCAAGTCAAACCGTATAATCGGTCGATGGAACATCCAGATCTTGCACTCACCTTTGACGACGTGCTGTTGGTCCCTGATCGGTCGGATGTTCTCCCTCACGAAGTCGACCTGACCAGCGCCTTTTCGCGCAATATTACCCTCAACATTCCGCTTATTTCTGCGGCGATGGATACCGTGACTGAGGCCCGGGCGGCCATTTGTTTGGCCCAGTCCGGCGGGCTTGGGGTTATTCATCGCAATATGACGCCGGCCGAGCAGGCTGAGCAGGTGAGTACGGTCAAGAAGTATGAGAGCGGAATCATTAAGGATCCGGTCTGTGTTCCCAGCTCCGCGACAGTCGGCGAAGTGGTGGCACTCATACGGGAGAAAAACTTTTCAGGGGTACCGGTGCTCGATGAAGGCGGACGGCTCACCGGCATCGTCACCAGTCGGGACATCCGTTTCGAGGATCGTTTTGACCAGGCGGTGACGGCAGTCATGACGCCACGTGAACGGCTGGTGACCGCGCCGGAAAAAGCGACGCGGGAAGATATTCGCGGATTGCTTCATGAGCACCGAATCGAGAAGGTGCTCCTGGTAGACGAGGCCTTTAATCTGAAAGGGCTGGTCACTGTCAAGGACATACAGAAACAGACCGAGTTTCCCGATGCCTGCAAGGATGACGAGGGGCGGCTCCGTGTTGCGGCCGCGGTTGGTACCGGAGGAGATTCGGCAGAGCGTTGTGAGCGTCTGGTAGAGGCCGGAGTTGACGCCATCGTGGTCGACACTGCGCATGGACATTCGCGAGGCGTGCTTGAGCGCGTTCGTGAAATCAAGAAGTCATTAGGCAATGTCGAAGTCGTGGCGGGAAACATCGCAACCGCCGATGCGGCCCGGGCTCTGGCCGACGCGGGTGCTGATGGCGTGAAGGTCGGCATTGGGCCGGGCTCCATCTGCACCACCCGGGTAGTCGCAGGGGTCGGCGTCCCTCAGATCACAGCAATTTCAGATACCGCTTCGGCGCTAAGAGAGTCCGCTATTCCCGTGATTGCCGATGGAGGGATTCGTTTTTCAGGGGATATTGCCAAGGCCATTGCGGCGGGAGCAAACGCGGCAATGGTGGGCGGCCTGCTCGCCGGGACCGAGGAAGCCCCCGGCGAGATCGAACTCTTTCAGGGCAGGTCATATAAGAGTTACCGAGGCATGGGTTCGCTCGGCGCGATGCAAGAAGGTTCTAAGGATCGTTACTTTCAGGAGGGACAGAGCGATCCCGGAAAACTCGTCCCCGAAGGCATCGAGGGCCGGGTCCCGTTTAAAGGGCCGATGTCGCAGATTATTCATCAACTGACCGGCGGGCTCAGGGCCAGTATGGGCTATACGGGTTGTGCCACGATTGGTGAAATGAGATCACACTGTCGGTTTGTCCAGATCACACATTCCGGGTACACAGAAAGTCACGTTCATGACGTGACTGTTGTCAAAGAAGCGCCAAACTATCAGCGGGGCAGTTAAGCTTGTCACCGCCTGAGGCAGCGGCAGGTTCCGATTTGGATCAGGATCGCATCCTGATTCTCGATTTCGGATCCCAGTACAGTCAACTGATCGCCCGGAGGGTCCGAGAGGCGGGCGTATATTCCGAACTGCTTCCCTGGGATGTTTCATCCAAAACAGTTATTGATTTTCAGGCGAGCGGTATCATTCTTTCCGGCGGGCCGGAGAGCGTTCACGGTGCGGATGCCCCCAAAGCGCCCGAAGAGGTGTTCTCGCTAGGGGTGCCGGTGTTGGGCATCTGTTACGGAATGCAGACCATGGCTGGCCAACTCGGCGGCGAGGTCGTTCCTGCGAGCCATCGGGAATATGGCTACGCACAGGTTCGGGCACGCGGCCATTCGGATCTATTGCGGAACATCGAGGATCATCGGACGCCCGAGGGATACGGGCTTCTGGATGTCTGGATGAGTCATGGCGACCGGGTCGACTCCCTGCCGCCGCGCTTTCGCGTCATCGCCGAGACACCCAGTGCGCCTCTTGCGGGTATGGCAGATGAGGAGCGCCGTTTCTATGGATTGCAGTTCCACCCTGAGGTGACGCATACCTCTCAGGGCCGGCAGATTATCGAGCGCTTTGTGCATGAGATCTGTGGTTGCGGGAGGCAATGGACACCGGATCGGATTATCGATGCGGCCATTCAAGATATCCGCCAGAAAGTGGGATCGGATAACGTACTCTTGGGGTTGTCGGGCGGAGTGGACTCCTCTGTCGCCGCAGCGTTGCTTCACCGTGCTATTGGAGATCAGTTGACCTGCGTGTTTGTAGATACCGGCCTGCTGCGCCTCGATGAAGGCGATGATGTCATGCGCACTTTTTCAAAGAATATGGGCGTGAAGGTTGTGCGGGTAAACGCCGAGGACCGTTTCCTTGAGGATTTGAAAGGCGTGACGGATCCGGAAGAAAAGCGCAAGAAAATTGGTCACGCATTTATTGATGTGTTTGACCAGGAAGCCAGGAAGATCTCCGATGTGAAGTGGCTTGCGCAGGGAACCATCTATCCCGACGTCATCGAATCCGCTGGCGACTCCTCCGGCAAGGCTAAGGTGATTAAATCCCATCATAACGTCGGCGGTCTCCCGGAGGATATGGCGCTGAGTCTGGTGGAGCCGCTTCGAGATCTTTTTAAGGACGAGGTGCGGAAAATCGGTCTGGAGCTGGGATTGCCTGAAGAGATGATTTTCCGTCATCCGTTCCCCGGTCCGGGGTTGGGTGTTCGCATTCTGGGAGAGGTCAAGAAACCTTACGCGGATCTATTGCGACAAGCCGACGCGATCTTTATTTCAGAACTTCGGCACGAGGGTCTCTACGACAGAGTCAGCCAGGCTTTTGCGGTCTTCCTCCCGGTTAAGTCGGTCGGCGTGGTGGGAGATAACCGCGCCTATGATTATGTTGTTGCCCTTCGTGCCGTGGAGACAGTGGACTTCATGACGGCGAAGTGGGCAGAACTGCCTTACGGTTTTCTTGACCGGGTGAGCCGCAGAATCATTAACGAGGTCAAAGGCATTTCCCGGGTGGTTTACGATATTTCCGGAAAGCCCCCGGCAACGATCGAGTGGGAATGAGGGCATCTAACTGCCGGAGGAGATGATGACGTTGTCTGTCGGGCTTGTACTGACCTCCACACTTTCATGTGCCCTGGTCACCGGCTTTGTCTTTACCTACGCCGTCATTGTCATGC
>NZKZ01000065.1 GCA_002694065.1 Acidiferrobacter sp. | reverse complement strand
GGAGCCCGGTTGCGACCTCTCCCGCTGCGTATAGCCCGGGGACGGTGGTCTCCTGGGTGAATGGGTCCACCTTGACCCCCCCCATTACGTAGTGAGCCGTGGGGCCCACCTCCATTCGCTCCTTGGTGATGTCGACAGCTGCGAGCTCCTTGAACTGGTGATACATCCCTGGTAGCTTTTTCTTCACCTCCTCGGGGTCCCTCCACGAAATGTCGAGGTAGGCCCCTCCGTGCTCGGATGCCCTTCCAGCATCCCTCTCGCTGTTTATCGCCTTGGCCACCACGTCCCTGGTCAGGAGCTCGGGGGGCCTCCTGTTTGTTGCGAGCTTGCCGCTCACGACCTCGCTCACCCATGCCTCGGCTTCCTCGATCGTGTCTGCGAACTCGTCAGCGTACATCTCCGGCACGTAGTTGAACATGAATCGGTCACCGTTCTTGTTCTGCAGCTTCCCCCCCTCGCCCCTGACGCCCTCGGTGACGAGGATGCCCTTGACGGAAGGTGGCCAGATCATCCCCGTCGGGTGGAACTGGACGAACTCCATGTCGCCCATCTCCGCCCCGATCCAGTATGCGAGGGCATGGCCCTCCCCTGAGTACTCCCAGGAGCCGGAGCATACCTCCCAGCAGCGGGTTATCCCACCTGTGGCCAGAACTATGGTCTTGGCCTTGAAGACGTGGAGGGAGCCGTCATTGCGGTCATAGGCGAAGCATCCGGAAACGGAGCCGTCGGTCTTGAAGATCCTCCTCACAGTGTACTCCATGAACACGTCCATGCCCATGTGGACGCCCTTCTGCTGGAGGGTTCGGATCAGCTCGAGGCCCGTGGCGTCCCCGATGTGGGCTAGCCTAGGGTATGTGTGGCCACCGAAGTTCCTCTGGCTGGTGAGCCCCTTCGGGGTCCTGTCGAAAACGGCACCCCACTGCTCGAGCTCCCTGATCCTGTCGGGTGCCTGCTCGGCGTGGATCTGGGCCATCCTCCAGTCTCCAAGGTACTTGCCCCCCTTCATGGTGTCACGGAAGTGGGTCTGCCACGAGTCCCTCGGGTCCTTGTTCGCCAGAGCCGCAGCGGCCCCGCCCTCGGCCATCACCGTGTGGGCCTTGCCAAGCATGGACTTGCAGATCATCGCGACCCTCGCTCCCGCGGAGCTCGCCTCGATGGCGGCCCTGAGGCCCGCTCCGCCCGCCCCGATGATCACGACGTCATGCTCGTGCTGGGTGACCTGGTCGTCCATCACAGCCCCCCTATCAGAACTATGTCAGTGAGGCCGAAGTCTTGGCAGGCCCATATGTAGAAGTCAGCGAACATCACCCAGAACAGGCTGATCAGCGCCCAGTCCTTGTGACGCTCGTTCAGCTTGGTCGAGAACCTCCACATCCTGTACTTGATCCGGTTCATGGGAGTCCCCGTCCAGTGGTTCGACCCCCCGCCCACGACGTGCCTGAAGGCGTGGCACCCGAATGTGTAGCCGGACAGGAGTATCACGTTCAGCAGTAGCACTAGCGACCCGACGGAGACCCCGAAGGCGTCGCCCGAGGCGTCATGGAAATTTATCGAGAGCCAGAAGTCGTATGTCAGGATCGGGAGGTAGATCACGGCGATGTACATGAACATCCGGTGGAGGTTCTGGACCACGAAGATCCCCTTCTCCCCGCTGTACTCGTTCCATGGCTTGGATACCGCGCATCCGGTGGGCTGCTGGAAGAAGGCCCTGTAGTAGGCCTTGCGATAGTAGTAGCAGGTACCCCTGAACCCGGCTGGGAAGATCAGGATGAACATGGCCGGGCTCATCCACCACAGCTCCATGGGGATCCACGATGACTGCGGGAAGATGAGGGGGCTGTAGAGGGGGGACAGGACGTGGCTGCCCTGGTTCTCAATCGCCATGGTCTGGCACTCTGACACGTCCTTGAACCCCTTGGCGACATCCCAGTTCTCGCACGAGGAGGCCCCGAACTCGCTGAAGAACAGGATGTCGGACTCCATGAAGCCCCTCCACGTAGCGTATACGATCATGAATCCGAGGTAGGCCGCCATGGCCGTGGGACCCTTCCACCAGTCGTCAGTTCGATCGGTCTTTCCGAAGCCCTTCTTCATCGGGAGCTTCGTGCTCTCGCTCATCCTTGCACCGCCCCGTGCCCTACGGGCACGAAAGGAGCGCCATAAGGGATTGCATGGCCCCTTTAGCCGCAATCTTCACAATTCTGGGCTCCAACGGCCTCCCGGGGGCATTTAGCATCGAAACGTCGATCTGCACGAACTGCGGTTTTATGCCCGGCGAATGGCTCCCCGGGCTACCCTGTCCCGAATGCGGCGAGCTGTTCCTCTAGGCCAACGAGGAGTAGTCGACATCGGCCTCTTCGATGTGGACCTCGTCGACATCCATCTGGGCCAGTTGCAGCTTGCCCGAGAGCTCGTCGTTCACGGCATGCCAGTAGGAGTACGCCTCGATGACCCAGATGCCGGACTCCCTCGTGCCGTTCCCGCTGTTCTTCACGCCCCCGAAGGGCAGGTGCGCCTCTGCCCCGGTGGTGGAGTTGTTGATGCCGGTCATCCCGGCCTTGATCCCCGTCTTGAAGCGATAGGCCTCCAAGCGATCGTTGGTGTAGCAGGCGCTGGATAGGCCGAACGGCGATGCGTTCGCCAGGTGAAGCGCATGGTCGAAGTCGTCCGCCTTCACAATCGTGACGACCGGGCCGAAGATCTCCTCGTGGAAGCAGCGCATGTCCTCCGTCACGTCCGAGTAGACGTGGGGCCACATGTACACCCCCTCGGATGCGTCTCCGATGAAGTTCGTCGGCTTGCTGTCATTGGTGATCATCCCCTCGCCCCATAGCTTCGTCGCGCCGTCCTCATCGCACATTCCCAGGTCCCTCAGGAAGTCGCTGGCGTACTTCTCGGACAGCATTGGCCCGTAGAGGACGCCCTCGTGCCTGAGCGAGTCGCCTATCCTGGTCTCCTCGACCTTGGACATGAACTTGGACATGAATTCGTCATAGACGTCCTTGTGGACGATCAGGTTCCCGAGGCTGGTGCACCTCTGGCCGGCAGTGCCGAAAGCGGCCCAGTAAGCGCCCTCGACCGCATTATCGATGTTCGCCGATGGCATGACCACGAGGGGGTTCTTCCCCCCTAGCTCGAGGGAGGCGGATACCAGGTTCCTACCGCAGACCTCTCCGATCATCTTGCCAACCGGGGTCGAGCCGGTGAAGCTGATCTTGTTCACGAGCCCCTCGTCCACAGAGTCGACGAGGTACTGGCCCGCGCCGCTTCCGCGTCCGTGGACCAGGTTGATGACGCCGTTCGGGAGGCCCGCCTCGTGCATTATCCTGGCAAGCAAGAACGACAGGAGGGGGGAGTCCTGGGGGCTCTTCCAGACGCACGTGTTTCCGCACATAATCGCTGGGATCATCTTCCAGAAAGGGACGGCAGCGGGGAAGTTGCAAGCGTTGATGATGCCGCAGACCCCCAATGGCCTCCTGTAGGTGAATAGCTCCTTGTCCGGCAGCTCGGAGTTAACGGTCTGCCCGTACAGCCTGCGCCCCTCGGACTGGAAGAATAGGCAGGTGTCGATGGCCTCCTGCACGGATCCGGCGCTCTCCTTCAGGGTCTTGCCTATCTCCCTGGTCTCGACCCTTACCACGTCGTCCTTGTACTCCATCAGGAGCCTGCCCATGTTCCCGATGATCTGGCCCCTGGTGGGGGCCGGCGTCGACGACCAGCCTGGGAATGCGTCCCTGGCCGCGTGGAGGGCGTCATGCACGTCCTGCTTGGTCGATTGGGGGAACACGCCGACGCAGTCATCCAGCCAAGCGGGGTTCCTGCTCTCGAAGGTCTCCCCGTCGCTAGCGGACCCCAGCTCACCGTTGATGATGTTGTAACCCCTGACTGTTGGGCTTCCATTGGGGTTGTCGTTATGCAATATCTCGAATCCTGACTCAAGGACGTGCGCCATGTGCTCGCGAATGCCGCTTCCGAAATGAATTATGCGCATCGAGCGTCTAAGTTCTGATAACCATTTTACCCCGTGGAGAATCCAAGGTTGCTGGGTTTAACTACCCCCGATGCACGAGGCAGGGCGGCAGGGAGCGAGAAATGGCGGCAGACTCTTCCGATTCACTTACCCTCAGGGTAGCTAAAGCGATACCCAGCGACGTGGGCCACGGTCGCGCTAGGGTGCCCTTCGACAACGACCTGAACCTGAAGCCTGGGGACATCGTAGAGATCGAGGGGGAGAGGAAGACCGCTGCCATAGTCTGGAGGTGCAGGCCCGAGGACGCGAACCTTGGCGTGATCAGAGTCGACGGGATAATCCGGAAGAACGCCGGAGTGAGCCTCGGGGACAGAGCTGAGGTCAGGAAGGTAGAGGTCGAGCCATGCACCCGCCTAGTGCTAAGCCCGGTGATGGCAAAGCAGCAGAAGGTCAGGTTCGGCCCGGGGATCGAGGGATTCGCCAGGAGGGGCCTGAACAAGAGGCCGGTAGTCGCCGGTGACCGGATTTTCATCCCCGGGATGACGCTGTTCGCAGAGGCGCTGCCCTTCGCCATCGTCCAGACCAACCCCAAGGGGATCGTCCAGGTCCTCCCCGACACTGAGATCATAATCAAGGAGGACGCGGTCGACCAGGAGGACCAGGAGCACGTCCAAACCATCTCGTACGAGGACATCGGCGGGATAGGGAACCAGCTCCAGAAGGTCAGGGAGATGATCGAGCTCCCCCTGAAGCACCCCATCCTCTTCAGGAGGCTAGGGATAGACCCCCCTCGAGGGGTGCTGCTGCACGGGCCCCCTGGGACCGGCAAGACCCTGATCGCCAAGGCGGTGGCATCGGAGACCAAGGCCCACTTCACCTCAATCAACGGCCCCGAGATCATATCGAAGTACTACGGGGAGAGCGAGAAGCAGCTCAGGGAGATCTTCGACGAGGCCGCGGCAAACGCCCCGGCGATCATCTTCATCGACGAGCTGGACAGCATCGCCCCGAAGAGGGAGGACGTCACGGGAGAGGTCGAGAGGAGGGTCGTGGCCCAGCTTCTCACCCTGCTCGACGGAATGGGCGGCAGGGACAACGTGGTTGTGATCGGCGCCACCAACAGGAGGGACGCAATCGACCAGGCCCTTCGAAGGCCAGGCAGGTTCGACAGGGAGCTCGAGATCGGGGTCCCCGACAAGGCCGGCAGGGGGGAGATACTCGACATCCACACGAGGGACATGCCGATCAGCGACGACTACAACCTCGACTGGCTGCTTGACAACACGCACGGGTTCGTCGGGGCGGACATCTCGGCACTAGTGCGCGAGGCGGCGATGAAGGCGCTGAGGAGGTACCTGCCGGAAATAGACCTGGACGAGGAGGAGATCCCGCCAGAGGTGATCGAGAAGATGGAGGTGAGGATGTCGGACTTCCAGGAGGCGCTCAAGGAGATCGAGCCGAGCGCCCTGAGGGAGATCTACGTGGAGGTCCCAGAGGTGGGCTGGGACAAGGTAGGGGGCCTCCAAGACGTCAAAGAGAGGCTCAAGGAGAGCATCGAGTGGCCCCTCAACATGCCTGAGAAGTTCGAGCACTTCGGGATCACGCCCCCGAGGGGGATCATGCTCTTCGGTGCCCCCGGGACCGGGAAGACCCTGATCGCCAAGGCGATAGCCAACGAGGCGAAGGCCAACTTCATCACAATCAAGGGCCCGGAGCTGATCTCCAAGTGGGTAGGGGAGTCCGAGAAGGCGGTCAGGGAGGTCTTCAAGAAGGCCAAGCAGTCCAGCCCCTCCATAGTTTTCCTAGACGAGTTCGAGAGCATCGCCGGCATGAGGAGGAGCCACTCCGGGGAGGGTTCCGACGTCATGAACAGGGTCGTCAACCAGCTCCTCAGCAGCCTCGACGGGGTCGAGGGGATGGAGGGCGTGATCGTGGTCGCCGCCACCAACAGGCCGGAGATGATCGACCCAGCGCTGATGCGCAGCGGCAGGTTCGAGAGGGTCCTGCACATACCGCCGCCGGACAAGGAGTCGAGGGCCGCCATACTGAAGATCCACACCCAGGACATGCCGATCGGGAAGTCCAAGATAGAGGACCTCGCTGGCATCATGGAAAACTACACCGGAGCCGACATAGAGGCGGTTTGCAGGGAGGCTGCGCTGATCGCGATGAGGGACGGCAAGAAGACGGTGACGAGGAAGCACTTCGAGTCGGCCATAGATAGGGTGAGGCCTACCGTGACCGAAGAGATGGTCCAGTACTACTCCAAGATGGAGGAGACCCTGACCAGCGGCCTCGAGTCGGTGAAGAGGTCCACCGGTACTATCGCCGGGATAGAGCTGATTTGAGGGATAGGATGAGGACGACTTTCGGGCAAGAGATCCTGACCAGGAAGGTGGTCGACGCGGCCGGGGACCTGCTCGGGCACCTCGCCGACTTCAGCATCGACATGGACACCGGGAGCATAGTCTCCCTGCTGGTGGTCACCGAGTCGGGGATAGACCCGAACGAGCTCCCGTGGCCCACAACCGAGGGGCTGCTTTCCGTCCCCGTGGAGGAAGTCGCCAGCGTGGGGACGGTAGTGGAACTCTCCAGATAGCCGATGCAACGCCGTTCAGGGTCGCATAACGGTCATAAAATGAGGTTCGGGCTCGACAGCCCGTATTGCCTTGGGGGCCTCGAATGGTTGACTGGAAACGACTCACTACTTTCTTCGAGTCCAGGAGGAACAGGAGGGTCGCCCTGCAGGCATCTTTCTGGGCGGTGCTGTCCCTCCTTATCCTGACAATAGCGTTCACCTACGTCGTGCCGGGGCAGACCCACCAATCGGCCTACGGGGACGAGTGGAACGACCTCGGGTCGTTCAGGGAGGACCTCAACGTGATGGGCGTCGAGACCACCGCCCTGGTCTCCAGCCCCCTGCTGCTCGCGGACCTCGACCACCCGGAGGAGACCGTTTTCGTGATCTCGGGGGTGGAGAGGGACACCATCTCCCTCCCGCGGTTCACCGGCGGGGACGACATCGTGCAGTTCTCCGAGGGGGACGGGTACACCTCCTCCGAGATCGTAGCGATAAGGGAGTTCGTGGAGAGGGGGGGCACGGTCATCCTGATGGATGACTTCGGCTACTCCAGCAACCTCGCTGCCGACTTCGGGCTCGATTACACGAACCACAGGCTGTACGCGGACTACAGCTACGACAACGACCTGGGGGCAGACTTCGTCTGGGTGAACACCACCGCCGCGTTCAACTTCACCTCCGCGCAGGGGATGCAGGACGGGGTGAACCCGTGCCTTAGGGACACCGACGGGGACGGGGTGATCGACATCCTGGACGACGCCCCCAGCGACCCGGGCGTGGGCGCGAGCTTCGTCACCGCCTCCGCCTCCGGCCTGTGCGCCCACAGGTTCCTGGGCAACGACCAGCAGACGAACAGCCCCCGGTGGGACTGGTCCCAGGACTACAACATACTCACGAACACGCCCTCGGCCTTCGAGAAGGCGACCTCCTACAACCCGGCGGAGAACAGGTACGTCATCGCGAAGACGACCCAGGACTCGTGGATAGACAATAACGGCGACGGGAACTACACGGTGGGGAACCTCGCCGCATTCGGGGTGATGGGCGACGAGCAGGGGCCCTTCCCGGTCTACGTCAGGTACTGCGAGGTCATCCTCTGCAGGGACTCGGACGCCGGCAGGGTCCACTTCATCTCGGATGGATCGGTCCTGATCAACTCGATATACGACCCGGACTTCGAGTCCAGCTACCTCGGGCTCGTCCCCGAGAACGACAACCGGAAGTGGATACTGGACGTGGTCGCGGAGGCGCTTATCCTGGATGACAACAGCACCGGGCCCGGTGAAAACGCGCTGGTCATCTTCGACGAGAGCCGGCACCAGCAGCCCACCATCTTCGGGGACACCTACAACCTGCTCTACTACCTCCTGATCTACTTCACCAACGACTGGATGGCCATGCTGATCCTTTTCCTGTTCCTCTTCATCATGCTGGAGGCTGTCCTGATCAGGAAGCAGGACCCGGAGGACTGGAGGCACGTCTTCAGGGTCGTCTACTACGGGTTCGGGGACGCTGAGAGGTACAAGTACTACCAGGAGCCGGAGAAGATCCGGCAGGTCCTGCTGACCAGGGTCAGGAACATCAACGCCCTGACCAGGGAGGAGTTCGAGGCCCTGCCGGCATCGCAGCTCCAGGGCCTGATCCGCGACCCGGTCCTGGTCAGGTTCATCTTCGAGGAGAGGAGCTACAGCCCCGACGAGCTGGTCGGGGTCGTCAGGAGGATCAAGGAGTGGGGAGAGTCCGGTACGGGGGTGGGCCAAGTTGTGGACTAGGAAGGCCGCCATCATGCTCGCAGGCGGCGTCAGCCTGATCCTGGTCGGGATGATGATCTCGAACTTCCAGATGATGATCATCGGGCTCACCTTCATCTCCTTCATCTCAATCAACGGCTGGATCTCGGGCCAGTCCGAGCTGGAGATCACCAGGGTCGTGCCGCACTCCAACGTGTACAAGGGCGACCTGGTGGAGGTGTCCCTGACAATCACCAACAAGTCCTACAGGAGGACGCAGCAGCTCGACGTCTTCGACAACGTCCCCCACGAGATGAAGATCAGGAGGGGCACCAACCAGATCCGGCTGAACCTAGGTCCCGGCCAGACGACCAAGATCGACTACATGCTGCGATGCCCGCTCCGGGGGCACTACTCCATCGGCCCGATCTCAGTGAGGTACAGGAACGCCTTCGGCCTCTTCGTCAACGAGTCGAAGATCGAGGACATCTGCGACATCACGGTTTTCCCGCAGGTCAGGGACATCGAGGACGCGATGCTGAGGGCAGACGTGCCGAAGATGTACACCGGCGCCACCACCCTCAGGACCCCGGGCCCCGGGATGGAGTTCTACTCGCTCAGGGAGTACCTGTCGACGGACTCCCTCCGGTCGATCAACTGGAAGGCCTTCGCCAGGACCGGCGACCTGATGGTCAACCAGAAGACCAGGGACGCCGTCACTGACATATTCATCATCCTGGACACCAGGGAGGTCAGCAGGATCGGGACCGTCCTGAAGAACCCCCTGGAGATGGGGGCGTCGGCAGCGGCCTCGATAGGGAGCCACTTCCTGAAGAGGAAGGACTCCGTGGCGATGGTCACCTACGGGGAAAGGATGGACTTCCTCCCCGCGGACACCGGAGACAAGCAGCAGTACAAGATACTGAGCCGCCTCGCCTCGGTCTCGCCGGGGGGCTCGATGCCGCTGCAGGCGGTCACGAACTCCCTGGCCCCGAGGATCAGCAGGGGCTCCCCTGTCTTCATCATCAGCAGCCTCGAGGGGGACGGGACCACGCTACCCGCGATCAGGGGCCTGTCTGGAAACGGCCACTCAGTCATCGTCCTCTCGCCGAGCAGCGTCGACCTGGAGAGGCTGGTCAGCCGGATCCCCAGGATGGCCTACGAGGTCCTGAAGCTGGAGAGGCAGAACAGGCTCACGGCCGTGTCGGGCTTCGGGGCGACGGTGGTCGACTGGATGCCTGACATAGAGCTGTCACAGGCGATCCTGCAGTCGAGGGGTGGGTGAGGACATGGAGCTGGACAAGAAGGAGGCCGAGACCACCGAGACCCTCCACCTCCCCCTGCTGAGGAGGAAGTGGCAGATCCTCGTCCTGCAGCTGGTCTCGACGGGCTCCCTGCTCCTCCTGCTGAGGAGGATGAGCGAGATCTTCGGGCCGTGCAGCGAGCAGTTCGTCCTGGACCACAGCGAGACGAGCTGGTGCCCGTCCTACGAGCACACGAGGGGCCTGATCTGGCTGGACAACAGGGACGGGCTCCTGATACCGGACTTCCTGCTGGGGGTGAACCAGACCGGCCTGGCCTCCATGATCGGGCCGCTCGTCCTCTGCGTCGCCGCCACCGTCGCCATCGACCGCTACTGGATCGCGACCCACAGGACCCAGACCAGGGTGAAGCAGGGGTTCGGCGCCTTCATCGCCGTCTGGGCGATAGTGCCGTTCACATTCAACTGGGTCATCGCCACGTTCAGGAACGGCTTCCACTTCCCTTGGAACGGCAGCGACTCGCTGAACCACATGGGGGACCTGTTCGCGCCCCTGGGCCTCGCGTTCGAGCTGATCTTCCTGGGCATCGTGTTCGCCCCCGTGCTAGCCGGGCTGGTGGGGATCTGGGGGCTGTCCAAGAGGGCGATCACCTGGGCGGTCGGCTACTACATCATCGTCATCGCGTTCCACGCCATCCTGACCTTCGAGCCGATAGTCTCGGAGGTGGACGTGGGGCTGAGCCCGCTCCCGACGCAGATAGGAGAGGGGACGATGTACGGGGGTCTCGTGTCCCCGCTGGCGAGCTCCCTGCTGGGGATCGCGATCCTGCTGCTGCTGTTCATGGAGTCCGGCTCCGCGGCCATAGTGCACCTGGAGTACGCCGTCTCCCTGCCCGAGGAGTCCAAGAGGGACCAGCACTACGTGCGCCAGTTCAACAACGTGGTCAACTCCCACCTCGCCCAGATAGGCGTCGTCCTGGTGCTTGTCGCCATCACCACCGCCCTCGCCCTCGCCTTCGACGACCTGATGATATCCGTGGTCGGGATCCTGGAGGGAACCCAGTGGACCGGGCAGGTCAAGGAGTCGCTGGAGCTGCAGATGACCTACGGGAAGGTGATCTCCGCGGGCCTGTTCATCGCGGCTGTAGCCGGGCTGAGGTTCGTGATACCCTGGCAGACGGTCTCCGGCTACGTGGAGACCGGGATCGCGAGGCTGCGACCCTGATCAGGCCCTGGCCCTGACGTACATCTTGCCCAGCGTGGTGGCCACCATGGGCACCACGACGGCGAGCCCGCAACCGGTGGCGGCCAGCGACCAGCCGCCCAGCCACGGCTCCATGGCGGACGCCGCCCCCGGGGCGAAGTAGACCCCCGCGGCGGCTAGCGATACCAGGGCGATCCTGTCGAACCAGGAGGAGAAGGCCCTCCCGCCGGGACCGGTCCTGTTGGGCAGTGCAGAGTCTTCTCCCATGGTCTGTCGACCCGGAGAGGGCGCATCAATTCACCGGAGGTGGGTTCAAGCCTGTTGAGCACGGGGGCTTCCCATGGACGAGGCGATCGAGGTCCAGCCCTGCAGCAGATGCAGGTCGCCCGCCCTGGTCCACCAGGAGTACAGCGGGCAGCACCTGTGCGGCAAGCACCTCGCGCAGTCTGTCCGGAAGAGGACCTCCAAGGAGCTGAGGTCCCAGCTGGAGCTCCCCAAGGACGCGAGCAGGGAGGACGGGACGCCCTTCCGGGTCCTGGTCGCCGTCTCGGGGGGCAAGGACTCCGCGGTGCTCCTCTCGATGATGGCGGACATCATCGGCAGGCGCAGGGACGTGGAGCTGATCGCGGGCTGCGTGGACGAGGGGATAGACGGTTACCGCGCACCCTCGATGGTCTTCGCCAGGGAGCTGGCCGAGTCGCTCGGGGTCAGGTTCGAGACCCTCAGCTACGAGGAGATGGGCTACGGCAGGATGGACGAGGTCGTCAAGGTGATGCCGCAGATCGGGGAGAGGCACGTCGAGGCCAACGGGCTGATGCCGTGCTCCTACTGCGGGGTCTTCCGCAGGCAGAGCCTGAACGCGCTGGCCGAGAAGGTCGATGCTGACGTGATGGCCCTAGGGCACAACCTCGATGACATGGCCCAGTCGGTGCTGATGAACCTCCAGAAGGGCGAGATAGACCGGTCCGTGAGGCTGGCCCCCCACACCAAGGCGCCGATCGACGGGATAGTGCCGAGGATCGTGCCGCTCAGGTGGGTCCCGGAGCAGGAGATCCACGCCCACGCGCTTCACGCGGGCCTGCCGATCCACCACGGGGAATGCCCCCACGCCCCCGGCGCCATGCGCCAGCAGAGCAGGTCGGTCGTGGCCAACCTCGAGTCGATGACCCCGGGGGCCAGGCACGGGCTCCTCCACTCCCTGGACCAGATCCGCGAGCTCCACAGGGAAGCCAACCCCGATGCCAAGCAGGAGGTGAACAACTGCGCAAGGTGCGGCGAGATCACGAGCCGCGAGGTGTGCCAGTCATGCACCATGAGGGAATGGCTGGCTGAGTCTTCCTGATCCTAGTCTAGCGTTAGACGAAATGCTGCTCAGAGGGTACCCTTTGCTTCGTATACGGATGGATGGGGTACCTTCGCGTGAGATGCCTG
>NZKZ01000064.1 GCA_002694065.1 Acidiferrobacter sp. | reverse complement strand
TGGCGTCCTCCGGGAAGGCGTCCGAGTTGTCTCCCACCCCGTCCCCGTCGGTGTCTGCCCACTCGCTGGCGTCCTCCGGGAAGGCGTCGGAGTTGTCCCCGACACCGTACCCGTCATAGTCCGAGTTTTCTCCTCCATCCTCTGGAAACGAGTCGAAGTTGTCGCCCACCCCGTCCCCGTCGGTGTCTGCCCACTCGCTGGAGTCGTTAGGGAAGGCGTCCGAGTTGTCGCCGATGCCATCGCCGTCGGTGTCTGCCCACTCGCTGGCGTCCTCCGGGAAGGCGTCCGAGTTGTCGCCGATGCCATCGCCGTCGGTGTCTGCCCACTCATTGGGGTCATACACGAACTGGTCCAGGTCATCCCTGACCCCGTCCCCGTCCGAGTCTCGGACGAATCCGCTTAGCGCCCATGGAATGGTTGTGTTTGGAAAATGACCGTCTCTGAAGATGGGTGTATGACTTCCTTCGTTAATCCTCCATAGTGCAACCCTGTTGCCGTCCGTGCAATTCAGATGCTCTAGCATGTCGGTGTCGTGTATTCCAGAGGGAGCGACCAAGTCAAGAGTCCCCGTTTGTGTGTAGTTGCCATCACACCCCGATCTGTTGGACCACGACCCCACGGTGCTCTCCGCTCCGGGGTAGTAGTGACTCTCACCATCTAAGAAGTCGTAATCATAACCCCCTTCGTAGTAGATCACCCAGTCGTAGACTCCATGGACCTGTAGGATGTTGGGCCTTCCGGTATCAGCACAGTTCTCTTCGAATTCGTCGAACGTGGATCCAGCAAGGGACACGATCCCCCTGATCCTGTCTCCATTCTCGCAGACCAGCCTGTGGGACATGAATCCCCCGTTCGAGTGCCCCACAAACACCACTCCCTCTGGATCTGCTCCATAGTTCTCTATCGCCTGACTCACTATCTCCATTAGCCAGTAGACATCGTCCACATCCTGGTCCCAGTAGTTGCAGCACGCCGAAGTCGCGTTCCAGAATCTGTTCCCGGTCGGGTTCATCGTCCCATTTGGGTACAGTAGAAGGTGCTCGTTGTCAACAGTGCTGTCGAACAAGTCTAGGTAAAACGCCCCAAAGAATCCGTTGCTGCTGAACCCATGTAGGGAGACAACCAGAGGAAGGGGGCGTGAGTAATCGTGACCCCCCGGCATCATCAGAGTAGCCGATCTATTGTTCACCTCTATCTCAGCATACTGAAACTGGTCGCTATACTCAATGGGGCCGAATTCCTCTGAATCATTGGCAGAGTCGGTGCTCATACTAGGGAAATCTGGATCCAGTTCAGCACCACAATCGACTAATTGCGGGCCTAATGCCATGGAAGATAGCATTAGGATGGCTAGGGTTAGTTGATGCCTCACAAAATCGTATTCTCATCGTCATCGCATGAACCTATCCCGAACATGAATTCTGCCGATTCATATGGGGGCAGTTCAATTAGATCAAGCCCAACTCGTCCAGTATGTCCAAAATGACGAATGGGGACACGATAATCACGTCAAAGATGATGAAAATAGTGAAGGCCTTTTCATTGAATGTCAACTCATGCCAGCTTTGCTGCCCCCAGCCCCTGGCTACCCAATCCAGCAGACCCATGTCCTTGCAAAGCCCCACCCCTCTATGATGAATTCGTAGTTAGTATTCCACGGGAACTGGATCAAGCGACCTCCAGAGGAACCAACATGCAGCGCTCCGGAATGGTCGCCACGCTTCTGCCACGGCCTTCATTTCCTTCTTGGTCCGTGCTTTTGGAACGAGTCCCTGTATGCCCTTCACGACCCCCAGATCGCCCAGGCTCAGAACATCTGGGCGCATCAGCGAGAATATGAGCATCATCTCTGCAGTCCAAGGCCCCACTCCATTGAACTTCACGAGATGACTGACGATCGAGCCATCATCCATCTCCTCATACCCCTCGGGAAGGAGCGGCGTCTCGCTGGTCGCGATTCCGTGAATGTACAGGCTCTTCTTCTGCGACAATCCGCAGGACGACAATTCGTCAAGCGTGCAGGAACCGATTGACTCCCTGCTGATTCCTCCGCAAAGCTCCTCTAAGCGACTGTGAATGGTGTCTGCAGCCTTCACTGAGATCTGCTGGCCAACTATGCTTCGGACCAGTGTCTGGAAGATCTCCCCACGTCCGGACAGCCCGCCATCCCCATATGACTCTACGATCTGGCAGAGAAGCGGATCCTCCGAGAGATGGGCGACTGCTTCCTCCCACCACTCGGGCCTTCCCTTCTGCATGCCACTTGAGCCTCCCTACACTCTATGATGAATTGGATGCGACACACAGGCAGGAGTAGTTCGGGTACCCCATTGTTCAAGTCACAATCACCCATCCCGGTCCGATGAGCAATTCTAACCTAGTCCCCGACTCGGGACAGAACCTGGGGAGGATCAAATGCATCGTGGATGTCGGAGAGAACTCGATTGAGATCGATCCATACGTCGCCGACTTCTTCTTCGAACCGATATTCCTGACCGGCCTTTATCCCGACCTTTCCTGCACAGCCCAGGTCATCGGTGAGGAGGGCGAAAGCCCCTCTCTGATCAAAGTGGATGTCGTTTCGAAGAGAAGGGGTCAGAGGTACGACGCATTGAGGATCACAAGCGAGGATTTGTTCTCGAAGCCCAGCACCCACTCGGTCGTTTTCAACTTCGACAGTGAGAGGCTAAAGTCCCCGCTCCAGCTCGAGGCCGAGATAGAGGTCAGGCATGCTGGGGCCCCGATAGTGGCCAGAATCCACTCGGGACTCCCTCCTTCCTTCAGGGGGAGCGTGAGCTCGGACCTTTCCGGGGTGAGCGAGTCTGTTCGCTCCGAGAGGGCCATGACATTCTGGGACTGGCCTCTGGAGAATGCCAGGCTGGAGGTAAAGGCGGACCCAAATTGGCTGAAGAACTTCGGAAGCGTTGAGATAGTCTACAGAGAGGATGGGGGGGACTCAACCGACTCGTCAGCGCTCTCCGAGGAGTTCCAGGAAGTTGACTTCAGGGCGATCAAGCCACTCCTACTCCCCAGTCGCGGGTTCCCTCATTCCCCTTACCACACCTGCGCTCACATCTCCGTCAGGCTAGGGAAGGGCGGGCCCGAATTCTCCGTCGTAAGCCATCTGATTGAGAGCAGGGCCTCCAGGCGCCGGTCTTTCGGGAAGATCGCCCAACTCGACGACCCAGATGCCTGGCCCTACTTCCTTTGGCATAGCTCTCACTTCAAGGATCAGCCTCGATACGAGAAGTTCCTGATCAAGAAGGGCAGGCTGTGGGAGGGCTTCGAGGACCTCGAGAACAGGGGCCTGGATTCGATAAAGAGGGTCCAGCATGAGAGGTACACTAGCGCAGTTCCAACCAGGGCCAGATTCGGCTACAAGGGCTCGGAGTTCTACGTGAACTGGTTTCACTTGGACGAGTACGGGTGGAACGTGTACTTCTCCGAGGAATAGCAAGCCGCCCTTCCCAGGCTACTCTGCGATGCTCTCGGGGGCGATCGGCTCCTCTCCGTGCCCCGACTCCTCGCTGCCCGTCTCATCTGCCGGGGGGCTTCGCTGGGCCCTGTGGTAGATCTCCCTGAGGGTCTGGTCCCCGATTTCCAGGTAAACCCTGGTAGTAGCGATGCTGGAGTGGCCGAGCAGCCTCTGAATCGTCACCAGATCGGCCCCCCTCTCCAGCAGGCCGGTCGCGAAGGTGTGCCTCAGCGTGTGCGGGCTGAGCCTGCTCTGTGGGATGTCTGCAGAATCTGCCAACTTGTCCATCATCTTCTGGATGGAGCGCGGGTTGATCCTCCTGCCCCTGCTGGAGACGAACATAGCCCTTAGGCTGGGATCGGGGCCGTTGCTGATCCTCCTCTCCCTGATCGGCCCCCACGTATCGAGAACCTCGACGGTAGACTCTGTGAATAGGACGGTCCGATCCTTCTCCCCCTTCCCTCCAATCACAAGGGCGGACAGATCGTCTTTGTCCAGATCGTCAATATCCAGAGCACAGAGCTCTGAAACCCTCAAGCCTGTGTCCAGCATCAGGGTCGAAACTGGCACGGCCAACGGGTCTTCGGACTCCCTAACCGCTCTCTTGAGCCTCCCTAGCTCGCTCCTTCCGAGAGTCTTGGGTAGGGGGCGGTTCCTCGATGGGCGCTGGATCCAGTCAGGGACTATGTGCCCCATCCATCCGAGCAGATGAGTCAGGGCGGCTATCTTCGCGTTGATAGTAGAGGGCTTCAAGTCCCCGAGCTTGTTCATCCAGGCATCCATCCTGCCGTTGTTCGGGTCAGCAATCAGGTGGAAGCTTCTGACCGTGACGGCCGAGGCCTCCTCCCAGCTCATCCCGACTTCCCCGGGGAGCTTGGTGGTCGAAAAGGACCGTGCGGCGACGTCATACGCCCTGATCGTGTGAGGGCTCTTCTTCTCGGATCGGAGTTGCTGTATCCAGCACTCATGCCATGGCAGCTCGGACAGCCTGCTCAATCTGGAGGGTAGTGAGGACTCTATCCCTATCTCCTCTGGTAGGAACCTCCTCCCCATCCTTCCGGGCGCCAGTACATCAGTCGCCCCAAAATCCCCTCTCTCGTTCAACCGTATTCGCCTCCCGCCGCGAACGGCGTGTGCATCCCTGTCCCAACGGACGCCCGAGAGGATGCGTGAAGTGACTTGAATGCTTCTCTGGACCAGAAGTCAGGCGTTGGGTTTCCCAGACGACCCCAATTACGCCGAGGACTCAGTAAGCGCGACTAGATTCGTCGGAAGAGCCATCGAGCGGATTAGCCTCAGAGTCGACATTAGCATCCGATCCTTCCTCGAGTAGCGAGTTGAGCCTTTCAGCAACCTTCCCAGCGACATTGACCCTCGTTGCGCCCTCTATGCCTTCCAGTCCCGGGCTGGAGTTCACCTCCAGCACAAGGGGCCCTCTTTCGGACTCCAGCATGTCCACTCCTGCGAGCTCGAGACCCAAGGTCCTTGTCGCGTCAATTGCAATCTCGGCCTGCTCCTCGGTTAGCTCAACATCGCTGACTGATCCCCCTAGGTGGAAGTTGGACCTGAACTCGTTCCCGTGCGCCTTCCTGCGCATCGAAGCGACCACCTCCCCACCGACCACTAGAGCACGGACGTCGCTGCCGTGGGACTCCTCGATGTATTCCTGGACCAGGGGCCTCATCCCCCTCTCTAGCATCTGGTAGACCAGCTGCCGTGCCTGCTTGGACGAGTTGACAAGGAAAACGCCGGATCCGTGCGTGCCCTCTGTTGACTTGACCACGCAAGGAGTCCCGCCGACCCTCCTGACGGCCCTGTCGGTGTCCTCCCAGGAACCAACGTGAGCAGTGATTGGGACAGGCACCCTGGCTTGGGCCATCATCTGGCACGCGACGAGCTTGTCACGACTCCTCACAATCCCATGGCTCGAGTTCAGTACTATGACGCCCAGTTGCTCGAACTGGCGGACGATCGCGACCCCCCTGCGGGTAATCGAGTACCCGATCCTAGGTAGGACCGCCTCGCACTCCACAGGCCACCCTCGGTGGAAAATGCGACCACCGTCTTCGTCGACGATAATCGTGAGCGCCAATGGGTCGATGATGTCCACCATCCAACCCGCCCTCTGAGCCTCGGTCGCGAGCCTCCTTGTGCTGTAAAGCTCGGGCCCCCTCGAAAGCAGGACTAGCCTAGGCTCCATGGTCTGGGCCGCCCAAGATCCCCCCTTCAACTCTTTGCCTCGAAGATTATTCTCAGCACGAGGAGTGGGCTCCTGACCGCTCATTAAACCGGAGGGGTTGAAAGCATCGGGTCAGGACTGCCCAATACAGCATGGCCCCAGACGATTCAATTGACCGAGAGTCTCTAAGCTCAAACACAGTTGCTAGCCTAAGGGAGATTTGCAAGGAGAGGGGCCTTCTGGTCTCGGGAAGGAAATCAGAACTGGTGGACAGGATCCTGGAAGATGCCGGAATAGTCGACGACGCGGAGGGAGCGGATCCCGAACCCGTCATGGAAGAGGCATGGTCGGACGAAGACGCACTCGTGATGGAGGAGGAAGAAGACGACCAGGGGGACACCAGGGACAAGGTCGACAAAGTCCTCTCCAGGCTTGCAGAGGTTGTCGAGGCAGAGATCGTAGAGGCCGAGGTCGAGCCAGCGACCCCATCCGAGAGCTCCGCCCCAGAAGAGCCAATTGTCCTTGGGGAGGACGACCAGCCCTCTCTTGTCATCTCGATGCCCACGTTATCTTCACTGGGCGACCGTTGGAAGGCCCTGGCAGCAATCACGATGGTCGTGATTCTTGTCGGGGCAGCGTCCATTGTATTCCTGCAGAGAAGCTCAGGATTCACATCGGAACAGCTTCGCTACGGAGATAGCATGGAGTTCCAGGTCATCGACTCCAGCATTAGCGTGACCGGGGAGGAGATGCTCGGGCTGGTTAGGGACTCCACTGGGGGGATAATGGACGAAGCATGCGAGGAGCTCACAGTCCAGATGTCAGGGGTCGGGGACGTATCCGTGACGGATGGCCCTGAGTCCGGCGGAGTGGGCACCACTGATAGCCTCGGAAGGGAAGGCTTCATCGCCGTCGAGAAGAAGATCAGCATGGATCTCGACGCGGACTTTGAGGGCAGAACCTGGAGGGACGATGCGAAAACCGATTGTGGCAACATCAGGTGGGTGATGTCTGACAACGAACTCTACTTCGGATCCACCAGCTGGATAGAGCTGGAGAAGGAGGATTTGAAGAGAGCCGACTCTCAGCTGTCTTTCAGCGACATAGACTCGGTGACAACAAATCTGAGAGCAGTGACATACGACGCTAGTGGGATAGGCGGGCTAGGTGCCCTGGTCCCCACCCTCTCGTTCCCCCTCACCCCAATTGAGCTGCACGACTTCTTCGGTGAAGCAGTGATCAAAGAGGGCGCAAGGTCGTCCGACCCGGACCTAAACTGGAACTCGGATTGGAACTGGGAGGTGAAGAAGGAGGTCTCGGACAGCACCCATGGCCTCGTTTACCCCGTTGAGATGGCCCATGAGGACATTGGCCGATGCTATGGGCACGCCACGGTCTCTCTTCTGGTGAAGAAGGGAAGCCCCTGGCCGGTCTACCAGAGGGCAGACATCCTTCTCGACAAGGACCAGCAAACCTCGGACTGCGACTTCCTCGTGAGTACGCTGTCGGACGAGATTCTGCCGGACGGCACGTTGGCCATCGGAATGACCCTCTCTAGGACCTCGTATTCATCCGGCAGCACTGTGATTGACTGGGGCAGGGACTACATCGGAAGCCCAAGTGACGGCGAGGACAGGCCCGGATCCGCCAAGGAGAACTGGGTAGACTCAATCAGGGACGAGTCTGAGATCAGGCAGTTTGACATCGAGGACGCCATCTCCTGCCTGAAGGAGAAGTTCCCCACCAACCCAGCCACCCTGGCCCTGGACACCGGCGGTTACATCTGGGCGGCGGAGTGGTCCAGGCCAACTGGCGAGGCGGAGTGGAACCTGTCCTGGGTTGACGACGATGACGACTCGGGATGGCTGGTCCTTCGGAGGTCTTCAGAGGGGTGCGAGATCCTGTCATCCGGATCGAACGACAGGGACGAGGTTTCTTGGAACCGGGACTCGATTCCCAAGACACAGTCCCTCTCTCTGCTGGAAGAGAGGATTCTCACAGAAGGAAGGTACCCAGATCTGTCACAGCACATCCAGTCAGGGGACTCGTGGAACTTGGAAGCCGAGGTAGGGTACAGGCTCTCTGTGACCGAGGAAAACGAGTTCCTCAACCTCCTCCCCGGCGATCTTGGAGATGGCAAGGTCGCTATGACGACCAGTCGTGACTGGGAGACAGGCGGGAGGGACAACTCGCTCGAAATGGCGATGGATGCCGAGACCGGAGAGATGGTGATGTGGTACGTGATTGACAGGCCGACTGACTGAGCAAAACCATCTCCGGAGAACCAAATTCAGGCGTCACGTTCAACATGGCTCCGACAGCCGTTGGCCACTATGCCGATGACCGGAGGGGACTCGGATCTCCCAAATGTCAGCGAGGCACCGCTGATCATTGACGTCGAGTTCTCGGAGGAAGAGGGCGAGGTTTCAGAACAGCGATTCGAAGAAATCGAAGAGGTATCCTCCCCAAGCCCGGCTAGGCCAATGGATCTCCCCTTCTCGCTGCCAACCCCAAGGGGGCGAGCCAGGGTCATCACAGTGACGAACCAGAAGGGCGGAGTGGGGAAGACAACCACCGTGATCAACATAGCAGCCCAGCTAGCACTCAGGGGCCATAGGGTTCTGGTCGTTGACTCCGACTCACAGGGAAATTGCGCCACTGGTCTGGGGGTGGACAAGAGCAAGGTCAGGACCACAACGAGGGACCTGATTCTATTCCCCGAAACTGCCGTCGACTCCAGGCACGCCACGGCAGTAGACAATCTCCACATTATTGTCGGTGACAGGAGCCTGATCGGACTCGAGCAAGAGATGCTCAGGCAACTGGGCAGGGAGAGGAGGATGAAGGAGGCCCTGGAACCCCTCCTGTCCCACTACGACGTCGTGCTAATCGACACACCCCCGTCACTGGGCCTGGTGACGATCAACTCACTGGTCGCATCTGATGGGGTGCTGATTCCAGTGCAAACCGAGTACTTCGCCCTAGAGGGCCTCGCACTCCTGTCTGGGACGATAAGGGAGGTCAGGAGCCTTCTGAACGATAGAATAGGCGTTGACGGCGTCCTCCTCACCATGCACTCGCAGAATCTTCTGAACAAGCAGGTGGCGGGGGAGCTGCTCGAGAACTTCCCCGAATTGGTGATCAGTCCAGCAATCAGGAGGAACGTCAGGCTTGCCGAGGCCCCGAGCCACGGTGTGCCCATACACCTCCACGATCCTTCCAGCGCCGGTGGCAAGGACTACCAGGCCGTGACAAATGTATTAGAGCAACGCTGGGGACTTGCATAGATGAACAGGCGTGGCCTAGGCAGGGGCCTAGATGAGATAAACTCGTCAACCGAGGCCCCGGACATCTCGTCCTTCGTCTCCGAGTCCGAGATGCCAGACTCCCCGCGATCAGCGGTGCTGTGGATGATTTTCGGCAGCTTCTCTTTCGGAACGATGAACGCACTGGTGAAGTGGACCAGCGAATACACAGACGTTTGGATGATCATAATGGTACGATCCGCCGTGATAGCGTTCGCAGTGGCAGCATTCGCCGCCTCCCGTGGGGTCAGCCTCAGGGTCAACGATCCCAAGACAATGCTCCTCAGGTGCTCCGTTGGTCTTCTTGCGATGATTCTCTACTTCACCGCACTGGGGAGGATCCCAATAGGCCAGGCCGTGACATTGCAGTACACCGGACCACTCTTCGTGGCACTCCTGTCGGGGAGGATCCTGGCGGAAAAGGTGTCACCGGGAGTAGCCATCCTCGTGATCACTGCATTCCTGGGGATAGTGATGATCGTCTCGCCAGAGGTCGGCGAAGTTGAGCCGGACGCCCTCTTGGCCCTTGGGTCCGGGTTCTTCGCAGCGCTCGCCTACATGTACGTGAGGGAGCTCCGGAAGACCGACTCCCCCGCCACGGTGGTTTTCTGGTTCGCAGCCTTCTCGGTCGGGGGTAGCATAATCCAGTCAGCCCCAGATGTCCTGAGCCTCGACTCCAGGACCATTGCCGCTCTTGTGGGAATCGGAGTCGGCGCAGGAGGGGGGCAGGTGGGGATCACCATGGCATACCACAAGGCCAACGCGGCATGGGTGAGCGCCTTTTCCTACCTCACCGTTATAGTCGCCACGTTCTATGGCTTCGCATTCTTCGGGGAGACGCTAAGCCTCTCCGACTGGTTGGGCGGGCTAATGATCGTGGGCTCGGGAATCGCGCTAGTTTTCGTCGTCCCACCCGAGCATAGCGATGCATCAGGAGACGCTTCCTAGGGAGGCTATGGTGATCTCGCCGCCCATGTTAGCGTGGTTCTGACAGTAGTAGTACAGGGTGTCCGGGGCGTCCAGTGGGACTGTGAAGGTCAGGAGGCCATCCGATCCAGGGGTCCCCGTGTAGGATACTCCATCGGAATACTGGGAACCGCTACCGTGAGTGCCATCGCTGGTCGTCGAGAGCCTCAGTGGGTGCGGCGAGTTGCTCGACGCCGACTGGTCGAACGTGTATGTGAAGCCCCTGTATAGGGTCACATCCGCCTGTTGAATAGAGTCTACGTAGAACTTCATGCTTGTCACTGTAATCGACATCTCCATGACAGTAGGGAGCGTTCCGTCAGCACCATCAGCGCCATCGGCACCATCAGCGCCATCGGCGCCATCGGCGCCATCAGCACCTGGGGCCCCTAATTGCCCAGCTGGGCCCGGACTCCCATCGGCTCCGGCAGGGCCGGCTGGCCCCTGGGGCCCGACCGGGCCCTCAGGTCCCGAGATGTTGCCTAGGTCGATCCACTCTGAACCACTCCAAACGAGAATGTGAACGGTCGAGTTAACCATGAAAGCGTCGCCGACGTTACCGGAGTATACCTCCCCTAGTTCGGAAGGCTCTTCCACCGTGCCAACTACGGTGAAGGACGTGCCATCAGCACCGTCGGCTCCGTCGGCACCAGGCGGCCCTTCCTTGCCTGCAACCCCCTCCTCTCCTGCAGGACCCTGGGGGCCCTGCGGGCCTTGCGCGCCGTCCGCTCCAGCCGGTCCAGTCAGGTCGATTGCGGTCCAAGACCCACCGGAGCAAGCCCTGAAACCGGATCCGCTAGCCACGTAGTACAGCCTACCGTCCGTCAATGAGTCGCAGGCTGGTAAATCGGACAAACTCTGCACTAGGAAAACATTCCAGTCTTCGAGCTCATCCGGTTCCTCCTCAGGAGGGTCATCTGCACCCGTGCAACCCGCAAGGGCCGAAGCAGTCATCAGTAGGGCTAGTAGAATCGCCAGGGCGTTCTTTCCGGTACTCTTCATGGTCCCCGGGAATCTCTTCGATACTTAATCAATCTCGGAAATCAGACACCTCTCCGATGCCCTTTCGCCGCAAATCCGGGACCCTGGCCCCATCTGCCGGGTATCCTACTGGTAGCAGCAGCATCGCGTGCTCATGAGCCGGCCTCTCGAGAATGTCCCTGAGGAAACCCATCGGGGAAGGGGTGTGAGGGAGCGTTGCTAGGCCCATGTTGTGAACAGCGGATATGAACAGGCCGGCTGCTATCCCACAAGACTCCTGGGAGTAGTATGTCGGTGCGAGCTTCCCCTCCCTCTCTCTTTTGGTCTGCCTGAATAGTACCACCACCCAAGGGGCATCGGTGATGTGCTCCTTGACATGGTCTGTCCCCAGGGGTGCCAGGACCTCCTCCCACTCCTCCGGGATCCTCTCCTCGTAGAACCTCCTCTCTTCCGCCTCCGCCTCTTTCCGTATCCTCGCCTTCAAGTCGCTGTTAGAGATAGCTACGAATGTCCACGGCTGAAGATGCGCACCAGAGGGAGCCGTACTGGCAGTCCTGATTGCCAGCTCTATCAATTCCCTTGGGACTTCCCTGTCCGAGAAATGACGGGTAGTGCGCCTTCCGTCCATCTGCTCGTAGAAAGATCTGGCCCTTGAGAGCATCTCCTCCTCGCGTATCTCGGAGAACTCGAGGGGGACGAACCCCGGCTCCTCGTCGCCATCGCCCATGGGCTCGCTCAGTCGCGCCTCGCCATCAAGGCTGCCATCGCCACGCAGACAGACGCTAGAGGAAACGAGAATCCTGGGAGCACGTTCCCCCTTTCTTCCTGGCATGCATCCGTCGATCCTCCCCAAGTGCCGTTGTCGTACCAGCAGTCAGACCAAACCTTCCATCCGAAACCGGATTCCGGGACGCTGTTCGAGTCCCCTCCCTCGTAATGCAAGTCTATCCTCCAATTGACATAAGTGACCGTCGAATCAGGGATGATCGAGCCACTCCACTCTCCGCTGCCTTGGTCAGCCATGGAATGAGCCTCCGGCGGGTAGCATATTCCAGAGTTTATGCACACCTGAGTGACCCAATCCACTGCCGTCACATCGCTGCTGGCCTCATCGGTCAGAAACACGGTGACCCCGAACGACTTCCCCGCGGATGCCTCATCTTGGAACAGAATCGACTCGATGTCCGTACCCTCTAGCGACGGCTCCTCGTTGACTCCCCCCTCCGCGACAGAGGTGATGGGGAATACTAGAATCGATACGAGAACCAGCGCCATCACCCTCCGCATGAGTCAGCGTCAGGCTCATCCCAAATGAATGCTGACCACTCATACTTCGAGTTCCCAGAGGTCGTCACCCACCGAGTGGATGGTGGATATGGCCTTTCCTTTGGTCATGGACATCATCTCTTCCCCGTCAACAATGGCGATTCCTGTGGCAATGGGTTCCCCGGTCTCCTGGTCCCTGATCCAGACGAAGTCCCCAGCCTCTAGCGAAGGGTCTGCGATGTGAATCCCGGCTCCCATGCAGTCGGCCCCGTTCCTCAGGAATGGAATCGCGCCCTCGTCTACCGCGACCCACGATCTCTCCACACCCCAGGCACTGATTCCTCTGAGGGTGGGGTACCAGGACTTGCTCCCCCTAACCTCTATCTGCATCGCGAGAGGGACCCTGTCCACTAGTATGAGGTCAGTCTCCTGGTAATGCGCCTGCTCCAGGAAACCCGACAGGTCAATCTCCCTGCCAAGCCAGCTCCCAATCTCCTCGGCCACTCCCCGAATCTGCTTGAGCCTGACGGGGGTCCTCCTCCTCAGTCTCTTGTCCACCACGATTGGCGGGATGCACAGAGGCGCAAGAACATGCCGAGGGCGCACACTTGAAGCGCGACGCCCATAGCGATGCCACATGCTTGCAATCTGCCTAGACCTCGAGGGGGTCCTGATCCCGGAGATTTGGATCAGCGTCGCAGAGAGGACGGGAATCAAGTCGCTTAGGAGGACGACTAGGGACGAGCCCGATTACGATCTTCTGATGAGCTACAGGATTGGGATACTGGACGAGCATGACATCAAGATCGAAGACATCACCTCGACTATAGGCTCCATGGACCCCATGGAAGGGGCCAACGAATTCCTCCAGTCGCTTGAGTCCAGATGGCCAACGCTGATCCTCTCGGACACCTTCTCCCAGTTCGCCAAGCCGATGATGGCGAAGTTGGGTCACCCCACGCTACTCTGCCACACCTTGGCTATCGACGATAGCGGGAGGATTGCAGACTGGGAGATTAGGTGCGAGGATCACAAGCGCAAGACCGTCGAGGCCCTCGTCAAGATGAACTACAAAGTGATAGCTGCGGGGGACTCTTACAATGACACGAGCATGCTCTCCTCCGCTGACGCAGGAATACTGTTCAGGCCCCCTGAAAACGTAATCGAAGAATTTCCCCAATTCCCAATTGCGAGGGACTACGAAGAGCTCACTGCGGCAATAGAGGACGCTGCATCCGACCTCGGCGAGCTCTGGAAGTAGCCGAAAGCCTCCAATCGTTTGAAATAAGGCAGGCAGGTCGGCCGGAAGCATGGCGAAGTGGCACGGCATTTCCCGCAGGAAGCCCTCGGGCGGCCGCCTTAAGCGCCCAAACAGGTACAGGGGCAAGCGCAGGACAGAGGTCGCCAGCGAGGAGCAACTGGCATTCATAGGCGATTCCGATACCAGGAAGAACTACCGGAAGAGGGCCGGATCCCAGACGGTCAGGACCCTTTCAGTCAACCAGGTCAACGTCAATACCAAGGACGGAAAGACAGTCAGAGCCACTGTGAAGAGCGTCGTCGGGAACGATGCCGACCCCAACTACGTCAGAAGGAACATCGTCACAAAGGGCGCAATTCTCGAAACCGACGCGGGGATGGTCAGGGTGACCAGCAGACCAGGAATGCACGGCGTGGTTAGCGGAGTCCTCGTAGAGGAGTGAGCGCACGAAGCCCTCAAGGCACCCAACACTCGGGCTTAGGTTAGAATGGCGCCAAAGCGGGACGAGATGACTCTCTGGACTGGATACTTCGACTCGAGGCTGAGCCGGACTGGTGGCAGAAGGGTCCCCAAGGGAGCCAGCATCCCGAAGCCAACACTGGAGGCGGTAGTCTGGGCTGCCCGGACGTCCGGGATCAGGAAGATGAGGCAGGAGCCGGAGGCAAGCCACCCCTCTCGGCCCCACGAAAAGGAGGGTAGGCTGGTAATGCCCCCCTCGCACGCCCTCGAGGTGACTGGCGCAAATAGCAAGGAGGGCGTGATGAAGGCCATAGGGGAGATCCTGAGGAAGAGGTCCAGAGAGGCCAAGGAGCAGGGCAAGGAGCCACAGAGGGGGCCTGCGAAGGGGGACCGCAGACAGCGCGCCCAGCGCAAGTCGTTCAAGCACCGCAGGGGCGGACAGAGGAAGAAGAAGTTCGGACGGAAGTGAGCCCTTGTTCACCATCGAAGAGGGCACTCCGGATGCTGAGACCTTCCTAAGCCTAAGAGCCGGAGCAGGAATGAGCCCCCGATCGGTTCAAGGGGCCACCAAGGGACTCGGGCAGGAGCTATTCTCTGTCCTCCTTAGGTTGGAGGAATCGGAAGAAATCGTGGGAATGGGGCGAGTGGTTGGCGATGGCGGGACCATCTTCGTGATCTGCGATATGTTGGTGATCGAGGAGTACCAGAGGAAGGGAGGGGGGACCATTATCATGGACGCAATAATGGATTACCTGCTCCATGAGGCCCCGCCCAATTCCTACATCAACCTCATGGCAGACGTAGACGGATTCTACGAGAGATGGGGGTTCGAGCCGTCCCTACCTCGCTCAAGGGGCATGGTATTGAGAATCGGTTAGCGCCTTGGGACCTCGAGACACGGATCTACACTGAGACGGTCCAGCCGAACTCGTCCGGTGCACGCCTCTGCTGGATCGCGGTCAGGGCATCGTACATCTCCATGGCAACAGGACCCACGTCTCCCCCGCAGTACTCGACCACCCTGTCTCCGTGCTCTATCGTCCCAATTGCGGAGATTACGGCAGCCGTCCCGACGCAGAAGCACTC
>NZKZ01000063.1 GCA_002694065.1 Acidiferrobacter sp. | reverse complement strand
TGAGCACCTGCATCCGGGGCTCCACCGAGTCCGGCAGGCTCTGGATGCGCCTGATCCGCGGCATTACCACCCCCTGATTCAGGCTACAGGATCCTATCAGTTCAAATCCCGCGCCAACGATCAGATCCTGCGCCCGCTCCTTTGTCCATGCCTGCGAAGGACTGGGAGCGAGGCAGACTGCCCTCTCCTCCCCCACGCTCGTCTCACGATGGAGGCGAGCGAGGGCACTCGGCAAATGAAGTACCGATCGGGCCTTTCCTAGTGTCCTGGTTCTGATTGGGTTCGCCATGAGCTCTGTCACGCAAAGATCCGTCCGATGCGGGCAATCGACGCGCTTTTGGGTCAAATTTCAGTATAATCCGGCCAGCAAATTTTTCGATTCGCCTTACCCTTTTCTGAATTGCTTTACGGAGGATCCCTGCATGGCAAGCAGTATGAGTGATCAAAAGTTTATCAAGAGTTTTTCTATCTTCCTTGTGCTGGGTGTCGTTCTTACCCTGTTCCTGATTCTTCTTGGAAACCTCAATGCAGGCACGATTACTGATCAAGTCCGTGATGGACGCAACGCGATGGCCGAAGCGGGCAACAAGAACGCGCTTCAGCCCGTAGGGCAGATCAGCGTCGCTGGTGACGAAGCGGCGCAAGCCGAGACGGTCCAGGTGGCCGCTGCCGCGATCGACGGCGCAAGTGTTTACCAAAGCGCCTGCATGGCGTGCCATGCGGCAGGTATTGCCGGCGCCCCGCGTGTCGGCGACGCCGGGGCCTGGGCCGAGCGCATCGCGCAGGGTAACGAGACGCTTTACACGAACGCGATTCAGGGCCTGCAGGGCCAAGCGGGTGTCATGCCTGCCAAGGGCGGCAACATGTCGCTCTCTGATGATGAAGTCAAGGCCGCCGTCGACCGTATGGTGGCACAGTCTCAGTAAGTGCTCTTCTGAGTTCAAACAAAAAGGCCGGCTAAGCCGGCCTTTTTTTATGCTCCGTGGATCTAAAGATCGCCGAATCGCAAAAGTCAACTAAAGGCGTTAAATGCAATAATCGTCTGCGTATCCCGGATGCCATCCAACACCTGAACCCGCTGATTGACGAAGTGACCCACATCGTCGCCGTCGCCAACATAGCACTTTGCCAACAGATCATAGGGGCCGGAGATCGAGAATACTTCGGATACCCCATCAACATCGACGAGTGACTGCGCCACCTGATACGCCTGCCCCAACTCACACTTTACCTGCACAAAGATTGTCTGCATCGCTTAGGGCTCCTGATCAGTCTGAGTCAGAAAACTGTTGGGTATAAGAGGCGAGTTCCTCAAGTTTGGCCGCGCCGGATTTGTTGGAGAGGATTTCTCTCGCCCGCTCCACGCCATCGGCAAGTGACCCGACAAGGTCCGCCGCATAGATTGTCGCGCCTGCGTTCAAAACCACCATATCACTCGCCGGTCCGGACTCGCCATTCAAGACCCCCTGAATCATCGAGAAACTCTCATCGGCGTCACCCACCACCAGGGGCTCAAGTGATTGGCGTTCGATGCCAAACTGCTCTGGTGTGATGGTGTAATCGGTGATCACGCCATCGCGAAGCTCTGAGGCGTGCGTATCTGATGCGATACTGATTTCATCCAGCCCGTCGTCCGAACACACCACCAGCGTGTGAACGCTTCCCAGACTTAAGAATGCTTCAGCCAGAGGATGCACCCACGCTCGGTCGAAGACCCCGACCAATTGCCAGCGAGCGCCCGCCGGATTGGTCAGAGGTCCCAGAAGATTGAACAAGGTTCGAACCCCAATCTCTCGCCGCGGGCCAACCGCATGCCGGGTGGCGCCGTGGTGTGTCGGCGCAAACATGAATCCGATGCCCACTGCGTCAATGGTTTTGGCAACCTGCTCTGGAGAAAGCGTGATATTGACGCCGGCCGCTTCCAGCACATCGGCACTGCCGGACTTTCCGGTCGCGGCGCGGTTGCCGTGTTTGGCCATAACGGCTCCGGCGGCACAAGCCACCAGGGCCGAAGCCGTGGATACGTTAAAAAGACTCGCGCCATCGCCTCCCGTACCGACAGAATCGGCAACCTGATCTGCCTGGACACTGACGCTGGCGGCAAATTCACGCATCACCGTCGCCGCACCGGTCAGTTCTTCAACTGTTTCTCCCTTGATGTGCAGGGCTGTCAATACAGCGCCGATCTGGGCGGGGGTGGCATCACCACTCATGATGATACGCATCACCTGGCCCATCTCCTCTCGGCCAAGATCTTCGCCGCGAGAGACCTTCCGGATTGCGTCTGGCAGATTCATACCTGAACTTTACACCACTAAAAAGATTTCCTACGGCAACAGCAGCGTCGCACCTGTTGTCTTTCTGGCCTCGAGGTCCTTATGCGCCTGCTGCGCCTCGCTCAGCGGATATTCCTGATTGATATCTGCCTTCACGGCGCCGCTTTGCAGCACGTCAAAAAGTTCTGTCGCACAGTGAAGCAGGTCCTCTCGGCTCGCGGTGTAGTTAAAGAGCGTGGGTCGTGTCAGAAAAAGCGAACCCTTGCCTGACAGAACTGCCGGATCAAAAGGCTCCACCTTGCCGGAACTTTGCCCGAACAGCACCAGCGTTCCGCGCATCCTGAGACAGTCAAGACTCTGATGGAAGGTATCCCGGCCGACTGAGTCATAAACCGCATCGACTCCCCTGCCGCCGGTAAGTTCCTGAACGCGCTCAACAAAGTTCTCTTCGTTGTAAAGGATCGTGTGAGTGCACCCATGCGCTTGCGCCAATGCTGCTTTTTCTTCCGAGCCAACCGTCCCGATCATGGTCACACCCAGGTGCTTGGCCCACTGGCAGGCGATCAATCCCACTCCACCGGCCGCCGCATGGAACAGAATTGTGTCCCCGGCATTAAGGGCAACGGTGCTTCGCAGGAGGTACTGTACGGTCATGCCCTTCAGCATCATGGCGGCCGCTACCTGGTCTTCAATGCCGTCGGGCAGGCGCACTACCCGGTCTGCCGGAATCAGCCGAGACTCGGCATACGCACCCAGCGGCTGGGCCGCATAGCCGACGTGATCACCGGGAGCGAGATCGGTGACCTCCTCCCCCACGGCTTCGACCACTCCCGCTCCCTCCAGTCCCGGCGTAAACGGCAACTGGGGTGCGGGATAGACCCCGCTCCGAAAGTACACATCGATATAGTTAAGCCCGACTGCGGTTTGTCTCAACAGGATCTCTGACGGACCAGGGCTCGCGACCTCCTGGGTCTCCCATTGCATGACTTCAGGTCCGCCGGTTTCACTGATTCTGATAACGTGATTCATAATTTTCCTGATGGTGTCAGCGCTTTAATGTAAGGCGCCGATTAAGAGCCGGGGTTCTATACCGCTGAGCGGCAGATCAAGCTGATCTTCAATCCCCGAAGTTACGGGTCACCTCGACAAAGGTGTCGGCGAAGAAGCCGTTAAAGTGGGTGCGGCACGCTGCGCCATAGGCGCCGATTCGGTCGAACTCAATCCAGTCACCCTCCTTCAGGTCGACCGGAAGACTGACAGTTCTCGGAAAAATATCCAGCGAATCACAGGTCGGTCCATACAAGGTGTAGTCCTGACACTCCGTGGCAAACTCCCGCGTCGCGACCGGCCGGATCGGCAGATGCAGGTTGTATTTCTCCTCGATAAAACTGCCGTACATGCCGTCATTGAGGTAGAGCGCTTCATCCTTTCGCAGATGCACCTGCGTGATCAACGATTCTCCGTCGACGCACAATGCCCTGCCAGGTTCACACATCACGCGGCAGTCATCAGGCAGCGACAGTCCGGAGAGTCCTTTTTTGATGCTGGAAAAATAACTCCCCATCTGCTGACCCATGGAATTGAGGTATTCGCCCGGGAATCCGCCCCCCACGTCCACGCACACGGGCTCTGCGCCCACCCCGCGAATCACTTCGTCTGCCAACTGCAGGCCCTGCTCAAAGCCTTCACCATCCAGGCATTGCGAGCCAACATGAAAGGCCACGCCATAGCGATAACCTTTTTTCAGTGCCGCCCGGCCGAGCGCGATGGCGTCAGACACCGGCGCGCCGAACTTACTGGAAAGCTCATACACCGCGCCCTCGTAATGGATCGCAACCCGCACGACGATGACCGTCTCAGGACCCGGCGGGATAATCTCGGCGATCTTGTTGAGCTCGGTCTCGTGATCCACAACATAGTGGCGCACGCCATAAACCTCATGCGCGGAGCGGATCGCAGCCCGGCTCTTTACGGGATGCATGAAATAACTTGTGGCTTCTGGCAACTGTTCTGCCACCAAAGCGACCTCGGCAAGCGAGGCTGTATCAAAATGCCGGATTCCTGCCTTAAAAAGAGTCTCGAGCATATGCGGTTCGGGGTTACACTTCACCGCATAAAGAACATCCCCCGGAAACCCTTCCAAAAACTCTTCCGCCACTGCACTGATATGGTGGCGACGAACGCAGAAAACCGGATAGCTTGGCTGCAGATCGGCCACCACCTGCTCCGGGGTTTCATAAACGGGAAGACGGGTATAAGAGCGCACTGCAGCATCCATGGCGGAGTTGATATTCGGTTGCATTCGGTGAGCGTGATTCTGACACAATGACTGCCATAAATCCCCAAAGCGAAACACAACAGTCATCGCAAAAACTGCTGGGCCTAAAGACGCTGCAGGGCGTGTGTGTTCTTGGGCACCTTGCGAATGACTGGGCGGCGGGAGCCATGTGGCTGCTGGCGCCGGCAATCGGCCTGGCGCTCGAGCTGAAACCCTCCGAGATTGGGCTGTTGCTCACCATCCATTCGATTGGGGCTTCGCTCGCCTACTTTCCTGCCGGCATTCTGGCCGACCGGGTCCGCTCTCAGGGAGCCTTGCTGCTTGGGACTTTCTGGTGGGTGACCCTGGGTTACCTGCTGGCATCGGGGGCACCGGGGTTCTGGTCGCTCGCTATCCTGATTGCCATTGGCGGTATGGGCGATGCCGCGTGGCACCCGATCGCCACCGGCATGTTGGTTCGCCAGATGCCCGATAAGCGGGGTCAGG
>NZKZ01000062.1 GCA_002694065.1 Acidiferrobacter sp. | reverse complement strand
TCTATGGTGTATCCGCTGGAAGGCAAGAATGGCATTTTCGGCCCGGATGATGTGCGAGGTGCAATCAGGCAGACGTCTATGCATGCCCCCAGGTCCCGCCTGCTCGTTGTTGAGCAAACATCGAATCTCGGTGGGGGCACGGTCTGGCCTATCGCTCAACTGCAGGCGGTTTCCAAGCTTGCCCGCGACCGCGGTCTCAGTGTTCACATGGATGGCGCGAGACTCATGAACGCCGTGGTAGCGGCGGGCGTCTCTGCGGCTGAATTTTCTGCTACCGTCGACTCCGTTTGGCTCGATCTCAGTAAAGGTCTTGGATGCCCTGTCGGCGCCGTCCTGGCCGGCAGTCGCGATTTCATTCATGAGGCCTGGCGATGGAAACACCGAATTGGCGGAGCGATGCGCCAGGCGGGCATCGTAGCCGCAGCTGGCAGTTGGGCTCTGCAAAATCATGTCGATCGGCTGGCGAAAGATCACGAGAATGCGCGGATGCTCGCCGATCGAATTTCAGCGCTGGACGGAATCGAACTGATCAACGACACCGTCGAGACCAATATGGTGTTCTTTAACGTTTCGCAGACTCCCCTCAGCGCCCCTGAGATCTCTGCCCGGTTGCGTGAAAAAGGAATATGGATCGGCGCATTTGGTGACCAGAAAATGAGGGCTGTTACTCATCTTGATGTTGGCCGGGAAGATATCATTGAGGCAAGCGATGCTTTGGCAGACATCCTTGACGATTAGTCGGACAAACCTATCTTAGGCTTCCTAATTTCCAAGAATCGCTTTGCACTCAAGGAATTCTTCAAGCCCCCATTCTGCTTTCTCCCGGCCGTTACCAGACTGCTTGAACCCTCCAAAGGGAGCATCGGTCCCCCCGCCGGTGTAATTCAGGTGGACTTGCCCAGCACGAAGTCGACGAGCAAAGTGCATTAGTTGTGTAGGATCCTCTCCGGAAACATATGCGGCAAGCCCATATGGCGTATCGTTTGCGATCGTCACCGCTTCATCAGCGTCGTCATATGTTGAGATTGAAAGGACAGGACCAAAGATTTCTTCCCTAAAAATCGACATATCGGAAGTGACCTCAGCGAACACGGTCGGTTTAACAAAATACCCTTTTGACAGGCCATCCGGTCGTCCCATGCCCCCAGTGACAAGCATCGCGCCCTCATCAATCCCTGACTGGATAAGATGCTGGACCTTATTAAATTGCACGTCACTAATAACCGGGCCCAGTTGCGTCTGATCGTCTTCAGGATTACCCACTGTGATCGACTCGGATGCCTCTTTGGCTATCTCGATAGCTTCTTGATGCCTTTCTTTCGGCACCAACATACGCGTAGGTGCATTACAGGACTGGCCCGTATTCTCCATACAGGCCAGAACACCATCTCGTACGGACTTTTCGAGCGCCGCGTCGTTCAAAACAATGTTGGCAGATTTACCACCTAACTCCTGACTCACTCTTTTGACGGTCTCGGCAGAGCCTTTCGCAACAGCAACGCCTCCGCGAGTGGACCCTGTAAATGACATCATATCGATATCAGGATGTGCAGACATCGCCTCCCCTACAATGGGACCGAAACCATCGACCAAGTTAAATACACCCGCCGGAACTCCTGCCTCATCAATGACCTCGGCGATCACGTGCGCAGAAATTGGAGATAGTTCGCTGGGCTTCAAGAGAATAGTGCAGCCCGACGCTATTGCAGGTGCGATCTTTGAGACAATTTGGTTGATGGGCCAGTTCCATGGCGTAATTAACCCACAGACACCGATAGGTTCGTAGCGGATTAAGAACTTCTCGCGCTGCTGCTCAAACTCGAATTGCTCAAGCACCCGAATTGCTGTCTTAAGATGGCCCAGCCCTACCGTCGTCTGAGCACCAAAAGCGAGATGCCCCGGCGCCCCCATTTCTGAACGGATTGCCTCGGCAATATCATTAAACCGTTTCTTGTAGAGATTTCTCACTTCGGTAAGGAGTTCCACCCTCTCCTTTTTAGAAGTTTCGGAGAAGGAATTAAACGCTTTTCGCGCTGACACTACTGCACGAGTAACATCCTCAACTGTTCCCGCGCCTATCCTTGCAACTACTTCTTCTGTCGCGGGATTTACAACATCGATTGAATCTTCGGAAATTGGATCAACCCAACCTCCATTCATATAGAACTGGCGATATTCTTTAATTTTGTTGTTTTTCATTATTCGATCCGCTGGCTAGAACATTTCTAGGAGTAGCAACTAGATTGAGAATAATTATCTCAAATAGTCTCATAAATGAGAATGATTCCTATTATCACTTAAGAGATATAGTGATCGCTGCAGCTGTCTATTAAAGTTGTTTTGCATCTCCTCTGATCTGATGCAAATGAGGTACTTGGTAGCGGGCAGGGACTCTTCTTTCTTCTTTAGCGAGCACTGGAGTTGTAAGCATCGGGGTCCCTGCCCACTCCATCTCTAACTCCGACAGTAAGCAGTGGAGCTGGGATAAATCAGCTCATAAAAAGAATAACCATTACGTTTTAGTTCCCTAAACTCTATTTTTCGGTGAAGCGATCTCGTACCTGGTACCACACCACAGGATACCGGCTACTAGTAAGTACCATACCGTCCCGATGCCCTTCTGAGCAGAGACTCGCATTGGTGCCGACTCGAGAGTCGTACACCACATCATCGCCCGTGTAGCGCACGGCGTATCCACGACGACGGTGGCTCTGGTGGTGATTGCCGCCCGAGCCGTGCACCGTCAGCCCATGAAACACATACGCGTCTCCCGGCTCAAGATCCCAACTCACAATCTCATAATCACCACGGTGATTCTGGATATCCGGCGTCGCCTCATAGTCCGGATTGGCCGCATATTCACTCTGACCGGCCGTATCGCCAAAAGCCTGGGGCTGAAACCAGCGGCCCCATTTATGTGAGCCGGCAATAAATTCAAGCGCACCGCTCTCGCGCGTAACAGGATCAAGGGCGATCCAGAAACTCAGGACCTGCCCTCCCCGGATGGGCCAATAGGGTTGGTCGTTATGCCATCGCGTCCGATTGGGCGTACCAGGCTCCTTGACGAATAACTGGTCGTACAGCAGGTTGACGCGCTGGGAGTTTAGAAACCCCGCTGCAAGCTGGGGCAGTTGTGACACGAGGCAGAACTCCCGGAAGGTGTCGTCGTGCTCCCATAGGCGCAGATTGCCATGGAAACTTCCCCGACCCGCTTCGCTTTTATATCCATGATAAAAAGGTCCCGGTGAGTGGATATCGGCCTCTACCGCGCTGGAGAGTTTGGCCAAAGCGTCCGTGTCGACGCACTGGCGGATCACGGTTGCGCCCAGTCGCTGATACTCACTGATCTCTTTATGCATTGAAGACATCAAAAAACTGCGGTGTTACAAAGTGCAGGCAAAGCCTCAACGTTGGTTTTGATCTGCTTATGTTACATACTTGTGAGAGATTCCATCCAACCGTGAATACAGGACTTTTTTGTAATGCGCTACCGACCGCTGGGTGATACAGGAATAGACGTCTCGGTCATCTGCCTCGGCACCATGACCTGGGGCGAACAGAACACCCGTGAAGAGGGATTTGCGCAGATGGACCATGCGCTCGCCCACGGGATCAATTTCTTTGATACCGCTGAGATGTATCCCGTCGATGTCCGTCCGGAAACCTACGGGCACACCGAGATCATCATTGGAGAATGGCTAAGTGAGCGCCAGTGCCGCAGCGACGTGATCCTTGCCAGCAAGGTCTGCGGCCCGGGCCGACATCACATCCGGGACGGTGACTGCCGCTTTACTCGCGAGACGATTCACACGGCCTGCGAGGACAGCCTCAAACGGCTGCGCACCGATTACCTCGATCTCTACCAACTGCACTGGCCGGATCGCGGCTGGACCGACTTCAAGGACCTGGGACAAACCGAAGTAATTGACGATGCGGGTGCAGATCGGGCAGAGACACTCGCTGCGCTCGATGAACTCATGCAGGCCGGAAAAATCCGTTCCTGGGGTATATCAAACGAAAGTGCCTGGGGCACAATGGATTTTGTGGCGCGGGCTGATGCCAGCGGCTTCGCCCGGCCGGCCAGTATTCAGAACGCCTATAGCCTGCTCAACCGAAAATTTGAACTCGCGCTGGCTGAAATCGCATTGCGTGAGCGTGTGGGTCTGCTGGCCTATGCGCCGGTGGCAGCCGGCGTACTGACCGGAAAATACCTTGATGATGCGAGGCCAGCCGGCGCGCGCAATACGCTCTGGCCTTCCAATACGAGGTATTTTGGCGACGAAGCCAAGGCCGCAACCCAGGCGTACGTGACTCTTGCCGGCGAATGCGGTATCAGTCCAGAGGTGCTGGCTCATGCTTTTGTACTGACCCGCTCTTTTCTGACCGCATCCATCGTGGGTGCGACACAGATCTGGCACCTGGATCGTGCCCTACAGGCCCTGGACTTTGAAATCGATGCTGAGTTGCAGTCGCGCCTTGAGGTATTGCATCGTCAGTATCTGGTGCCGGCACCCTGAAATCCTTCCCGCTCAAAACCGCCTCTAAAGACATGACAACAGCCCTGACCCAAGCGCCTAGAACGCCCTCAAAAACACTGCTCAATTTTCCCTTGGCGTTGGATCTTGATCAGTTGGATGCGGATATCGCAATACTCGGTGTCCCGTATGGACTGCCTTACTACCCCCACGGCATGGCCAACGACCAGAGCCTTGCTCCGGATGCGATCCGCCAGAATGCCGCGGCAGCGTATGTGCCCTATACCCTGACGAGTTACGACTGGGATCTTGACGGCACGCTATTTGACGGCCGAGACATCAAGGTCGTGGACTGCGGCAATGTCACCGCCGATCTCAATGATCATCAGGAGCATTACCGCCGGGCGGAAGCCGCTGCCCGAAAAATTTTCGCGAGCGACGCCACCCTGATTACCCTGGGCGGCGATCACGGGATCCCCATCCCCATTATGCGCGCGCTTGAGCGTGACGAGTCCATTACCCTGGTCCACATCGATGCCCATCTCGACTGGCGAGATGAAATCAACGGCGTCCACGAAGGCTATTCGAGCCCAATCCGACGGGCTTCGGAAATGGACTGGTTCGGACACATTGTCCAGATCGGCATTCGCGCGAACGGCAGTGCCAGAGAACAAGAAGTAAAAGATGCCCGTGATTACGGGGCCGACATCATTACCGCCTATGAGATGCATGACATCGGCATGTCGGCTGTGCTGGATAGAATTCCCGATGGCGGGCCCTACTACCTGACCATTGATGCCGATGGTCTTGATCCGACCATCATGCCGGCGGTCATGGGTCAGGCGCCGGGCGGGCTCGACTGGATACAAACCCGTCAGCTGATCCACGGACTTGTCAAAAAAGGACGGGTGCTGGGCATGGATCTTGTTGAGATTGCTCCCTCTTACGATCATGGTCACATCACCATTACCCACGCAGAGCGGCTGATCTGCAACTTCATCGGCGCCTGCGTACGCGCAGGCTATTACGACTGATTGATCGAGGACATCGGTTTAACTTTAGAGAACTGAAAACGGGATCAGTCGATGACGATGAGTTCGCGGGGTGCATTACACAAACGCTCTCCCCCGTTATCCGTCACCACAAAAGGCTCTGACACGGCCGCACCAATGGTGTCGAGCCAGACGCCGGACTGAAAATGAAAACACAT
>NZKZ01000174.1 GCA_002694065.1 Acidiferrobacter sp. | reverse complement strand
TAAAAGACGTTGTCCTTCAGTTGATCGCCGGCAAGAAACCGGCGGTGCTTCAGTGTGGGTGCACTGCGCATAAAACGTGTGCCGTCCCCTTGCCCCTTCCAGGTGTAAAGCCAAAGGTGCAGCAAAGTGGCAAATGCTGTCATCAGGAATAGATTTCGTGCCCAGAGCGCACCAACCCAACCAACCGCTAAGGTTTCCATTTCAACGAGCGGAGGGGTAAGCCAAAACCAGACACCAAACGCTAAAACTAGATAGACCCCAAATTCAGTTATGGGCAACCAGGCTCGGACGTACCACCGGAGGATTGCAGCAAGATCGAGAGGGAATTCAAAGAGTGGGTTGGTTTTTATTGGGATATCGGGATGCCAGTTCCAACTTTTGCTTTCACCAGCCGGCGTGCCCAGGACCAGCTCTTCAGTTGAACTGTCAGCGCTATTAGGGCCCATTTGCTAACCCTCTCGTGTTTCGCAAAGATTCACTCAGAAATAACTGATTTAGATTTATCTGTAACTTCTTTTAAGTCGATAAATCGAGCAAATATTATTGAAAAGATGGTGGCCAGGGACAGAATCGAACTGCCGACACGAGGATTTTCAGTCCACTGCTCTACCAACTGAGCTACCTGGCCTTTGAAGAGGACCCTTAGCGGGGAAGGGAATTACAAATCACCCGCACGCTTTCGTCAAGCATATTGCGCTGAAGAATCCGGGTATCAGGAAAGATCCAACGCAAAGGGCTTGAGTTTCTCGATCGGGATGAGTTCAAGCGTCCGGATGTTGGTGCGCGACAGGTAGAGCTTGCAGGCCACACCCGCCTCCAGTGCTCGGGCGTAAGAGCCCGCGCACACACACCAGCAGTCGCCATCCTTAAGACCTGGGAAACCAAACTCGGGATGGGGTGTGATGAGGTCATTGCCATCCGACTTCAGCCATTGCAAAAACTCATCAGTCACTTTGGCGCACACCGTATGCGCCCCGCGGTCACCCTCATCCGTATTGCAGCAGCCGTCTCTGAACCAGCCAGTGAGAGGTTTTTCAGAGCACAGCTCCAGAGGCTCGCCAAAGACATTTTGCTGAACAGGGCTATCAGTTTCGGACATGCAACACACTCGCATCACGTGAATTCAGGGAAGTCCGTATTTTCCATGTTCAGCGAAGAAACTTTCAATGCCTCTTTTCGCCTTAGGCGCAGATTCATGACTTCACCAGCAATACATCGGCAGTGCTATAGTGATATCGGTTTCAAAAAGCGATTTGGTTATGAAATTCTGCAGTCAGTGTGGATCCCCAGTCAGCATCCGGATACCCCAGGGGGATAACCGCGAGCGGCACGTCTGTGATGCTTGCGGGCAGATTCATTACCAAAACCCCAAAATCGTTGCCGGTTGCATTCCCGAGTGGCAGGGGCAAATACTGCTTTGCCGACGCGGAATTGAACCTCGCCACGGCCTTTGGACCATACCCGCGGGCTTCATGGAAAACGGAGAGACCATCGAGCAGGCGGCGATGCGTGAGACTCTTGAGGAAGCCTGCGCCCGCGTAGAGATTCACGGCCTCTATGCCGTATTCAACATTCCCCACGTTAACCAGGTCTATATGATTTTCCGCGCCCAGTTAAGCGATGGGAAATTCGCGCCTGGCGAGGAAAGCCTTGAGACTGAACTTTTTGATGAGGATCAGATTCCCTGGTCCGAAATGGCTTTTCCGGTGGTGATCCAATCCCTGCGTCGGTACTTCTCCGATCGACCCAATAATCATTTCCCGCCTTTTGTCGATACGGTCACGCCGATACGGCGCTAGGCGCGGGCAAAGCGTCTCAGTTCAATACCTCAAGCTCCGGCGGGATATCCGGAGGGCTGGTCGGAAGTTCCAATTTCTGCAGCAGATCCTTAAGGGCTCCCTGTATCGCCTCCTCCATCGTTGGGTGATAGAAAGGTTTTCGCAGTAACTGCAGCACAGTCATCTTTTCGCCGATGCACCACGCGAGCAGATGTGCCAGATGCTCGCCTCTTTCTGCGATGACTGTTGCGCCCAGCAGTACGCCACTGCGTTTGTCGGCATAAAGACGAATGATGCCCCGGTTGGCGCCCATGAGCAGTGCGCGGCCTACCGGGCCAAGGCGCATCTCTCCGGTCTCAGTCTCTTCAGGATCGAGCGCGTCATATGCCGTGCCGACCGTGCAGATATTTGGTGAACTAAACGTAATCGCCAACGGGGTTTTGCGGGCAAACGCGACGCTCTCATCGCGCGCCGCGTTGTAGCCTGCGATACGGCCCTCCGCGGCGGCTTCGTGCAGCACCTGATCGGAGCCGCTGATATCTCCGGCGATAAAGACCCGGCTGTCGCCGCAGCGCATGGTGGCCGGATCGAAAGACGGTGCGCCTTGATCATCAAGCGCAACACCTGCATGCTCGAGCGCCAGCCAATCGAGATTGGGCTGCCGGCCCATCGCGGCGAGCACCTTGTCAACGACCACGGACTGCTCGCCTGCGCTCACACGGATGCGTCCTCCTTCATCCTGCAGTTCGGCGGTGTGTCCGAGCCACAGGGGAAACGCCCTGGACATCACTTCGATCGCGCTTTGTCGGGCGCTCGGATCAGACAGCCCGGCAATCGTTTCTGCCTGGTCAATTCCGGTGACTGCTATGCCAAGCTGCGCCAGTGCCTGCCCGAGTTCCAGGCCAATGATGCCAAGACCCACCACAGCGACCGCTTCCGGCAGGTCTTCCTGTTCAAACAGGGTGTCGCTGGTAAGAATCCGATCGCCAAAATCCACCCACGCTGACGGCACCACCGGACGGGTCCCGCACGCAATGATGATGTTCTCAGCCTGGATGACTTCATCGCCGACCTGCAGCCGGCCGGGCTCGACGAAGCGCGCATAGCCATCGAGAAACTCCTCTTCCATCTGGTCGGTGCTGTTCCCCAGCACCCGATCTACCAGAATGTCGCGAAGGTCCCGAACATGTTCAAGAACGTCCGGCAGATTGGCGGACAATCCTTCCCCGCCCTCGATGCCTTCGCGATCGAACAATTGCCGGCGATGCAGGTCATGCCCTACCTGGATCAGCGCTTTAGAGGGCATGCACCCTACCCGCGCGCAGGTCGTCCCAAGCTCACCGCCATTAATCAGTACAAAAGACTTGTTCGCCTGTCGAACCTGGCTGACGGCAGCGAGACCCGCTGTCCCGGCGCCGATGACGGCGACATCAACACTTCGCTCCATGAATCTGACCCTAAATAGTGGCTAGCCGATCTGCAAGTTGTGTTAGATCCGCTACGACCAAATCAGGAGTGCGCTCCTCAGACCAGGTCGATTCCGCCCGATTGACCCAGGCACCTTTCAGTCCTGCCTGCTGGGCACCAACAACATCCTCCACAGGATGATCTCCGACATGCAGTATCTCGGATGGCTCGGCGGAAAGCAGCTCGCAGGCCATCGCAAAAATCGCAGGATCCGGTTTCTTGACTCCCGCCGTGCGGGCGCTGATCTGTCCTTGAAAAAATTGGCCAATCCCCAGCCGGGAAACATCCGCGTTCCCATTTGAGAGCGCAATCAGCGGAAACCGGTCACTCAACCGGGCAAGCGCCGGAACCACATCCGGATACAGCGTCACGTCGTGCCGAAGATCCAGAAACCGTGCAATCAGATCATGAGACGCCTCAGGGTCATAGCCGTGACGCTCAAGCAACAACTCAAAGGAGAGTCGGCGCAACTCAGTCAGGTCGTGAGTCAGGTCCGGGCGCTGCTGGTAAATCTCAGTCCGCTGAAGCCGCAGATCAGCCGCATCATGCGCTTCGGCGATTCGGGGAAATGTTTTGCAGATGTGGTCATGCAAGGTCTTCTCTGCCCGGTCTATGACCGGCCAGATCGCCCACAACGTGTCGTCGAGGTCAAAGGAAATCGCGCGCAGCGCTTTCATGCAGACAGGATCGGCGCAAGGGCGCCGCGTAATTGCGCGACACACGACATGGTGGGTCCAACCAGTTCGACACTGCAGACGGCTCGACCCCGATCGGTCAAGACCGCACGATCACCCTCCGCTTGGGCATGATTCAGATGCGCAAACCCGAAGTCCTCATCAAAGATATCAAGATCGCGCTCCGGCACCGACCGGACAAAAAGAAACAGGCCGTGGGGGCTACCGCCTTTGTGTAGCTGACCCGTCGAGTGAAGATATCGGGGACCGGGATTCAGCGTCACCGGCAGGTCGAAGTGTTCGCGGACCGCCTTGGCAAACTCTTCCAGCACATCGAAAAGCGCGGGCTCATCCGGCAAATAGGTCAGGATGGCCAGATAAGCTCCCTGCCCCGCAGAAGCCAGGGATGCGCCCAAATCCTGCGGGGTCAATGGCGTCCCCGAGCCCGCCGTACCCTCCCCGTCCATCAGCTGGCGGGTGGCCGCTTTGGTCGCGGCGACGTCGGGTTCGTCGAAAGGATTGAGCTGCATAACCGCACCAGCGATGGCAACCGCAAAACACCAGCGGAAAAACTCCCCGCCGAGATCTGTCTCTTTCTGAAGCGTGATCCGCCAGGTCGGGATCCCGTCATCATCCGCTTCCGGGTAGCACTGCCAGAAAGTCTCATTGGTACTGGCACCGAGAATCACTCTCGCAACACGGGATCCCGGTGCCGAAGCGTCTGTGCCGTCCAACGGCAACATGCCTTTGCCTTCCTTACCTGTACTCTCAGCAATGAGTTGCTCAACCCACGAGCCAAACGAACAGTATTGTTCATCAATACACAGCTGCAGACAGTCGCGCCCGGCCAGCGATTGCTCCGCAAGCCAACTTCCAAGTGCAAGCCCAGGATTGTCTGACGTCTTATCGGCTTTGCACTGCGCGGACATGTCCAGGGCGCTCTGCGCGATGGCTGCAAGGTCCATTCCCAACAGCGCCCCTGGCGCCATCGCAAAAGGGGTCAGCGCCGAAAAGCGCCCGCCGACATCGGGCGGGCTCTGAAGGCAGTCAAGAAAATGGCGTTGCACCGCAAGATGCATAAGAGGGCTGCCCGGGTCCGTAATGGCAACGCATTGCCCACCGGGTTCAGCCACGCCCTGCTCTTCCAGGTTATCCAGAACCCAGCTGCACAAGGTCTGTACCTCGATCGTGGAGCCGGACTTTGATGAAAAAACAAAGAGGATCCGTGACCACGCCCGGTTGCCCAACGCCTCGGTAATCGCATCCGGATGAGTGTTGTCAAGAATAGTCAAAGACAGTCCATCGCCGGCGGGACCGAAAACTTCAGCGAGCACTTCAGCCGCGAGGCTTGAGCCCCCCATCCCGATGAGGACCACCTGAGAAAAGCCGCGGGCACGAATGTCGCGGGCCCAATCGCTTAACTCTGTCTGGTGGTCAGCGAGCCAGCGAGGGCTATCCAGCCAACCGAGACGATCACGAATCGCGGCCTGGACACTGCCATCACCCGGCCAGAGCATGACATCGCGCTCCCACAGCCGCCCGGCCAGGGATACCGAAGATTCTTGGCTCAACGCGGCTCCGACGGCTCGATCACGTTACCTGACGGTCGCGAGAACATCGCTCGGTCCAGTCAGGCTGCGAGCGGTCCGGCAGCCTTCACGGCATCCGGCAGATCATCGGCGTACTTGGCAAAGTTCTCCTGAAAGAGTCCGGCCAGTTTCCTGGCCTGGGCATCATAGGCCTCGGCATCAGTCCAGGTGTTTCGCGGATTCAGCACATCAGCCGGAACGCCGGGGCATTCGGTCGGCACCTCGAGTCCGAAAATCGGATCCGTTTCGGTCGCCACGCCATCCAGCTTTCCGTCAAGCGCGGCGTTGACGATCGCACGGGTGTGGTGGATGGCCATGCGTTGACCCGTGCCGTAGGCGCCGCCGGTCCATCCGGTATTGATGAACCAGACTTTCACGCCATGGGTTTCGATATTTTTCCCAAGCAGTTCTGCGTATTGCCGCGGATGCAGGGGCAAAAAAGGTCCGCCAAAGCAGGGGCTAAAGGTCGGCGAGGGCTCGGTAACGCCTTTTTCCGTGCCAGCCACTTTTGCGGTATAGCCATTAATAAAGTGGTACATGGCCTGGGCCGGAGACAGTTTCGCTACTGGCGGCAAAACACCAAAAGCATCACAGGTCAAAAACACAATGTTCTTTGGCTGACCGCCTCGGCCGGTCTCGGAGGCATTCGGTATCTGGGAAATGGGATACGACGCGCGGGTATTTTCTGTCAGCGAACCATCATCCAGATCGATCACGCGGGCCGATTCATCCAGCACCACATTCTCCAGAATCGTACCGAAGGTGCGTGTGGTCTGGAAGATCTCCGGCTCTTGTTCAGCAGACAGTTTGATCACTTTGGCGTAGCAGCCTCCCTCAAAATTGAAGATGCCGTTTTCGCTCCAGCCATGCTCGTCATCGCCGATGAGAGTTCGAGATGCGTCGGCCGACAGCGTCGTCTTACCCGTACCCGACAGGCCGAAGAACACCGCCGTGCTGCCATCGTCCCCGATGTTGGCCGAGGCGTGCATCGACAGCACGCCCTGACGGGGCAGCAGGTAATTCATGATGCTAAAGATCGACTTTTTGGTCTCGCCTGCGTAACTCGTACCGCCAATGATGACCAGCTTCTTGGAAAAATTAACGATAATGAAGGTTGGCGAGTTGGTCCCGTCTACCGCAGGATCCGCAGAGAAGCCGGGCGCATTGATCACGGTAAAACGCGGCTCATGGCGGGCCTGCTCTTCGTCTGACCCAACAATAAACATGTTGCGCGCGAAGGCGCTGTGCCAAGCGAGTTCGTTGATGATACGAACCGGCAGACGGCGGTCAGGATCCGCGCCGGCGAAACAATCCTGCACGTACCATTCTCTGTCCTCAAGATAATCGGACATTCGCGCAAAAAGTGCATCGAAGTGTTCAGGGCTGTAAGGCACATTCACTTTGCCCCACCAGATCTCGTTCTCGGTGGTTTCGTCCCGCACGACGAACTTGTCATTGGCGGAACGGCCCGTATGTTGTCCGGTGTTGACGACCAGCGGCCCGAAACGGGTGAGCGCCCCCTCGCCTTTGCGGATGGCATGCTCGATGAGGGTAGCCTGGGTAAGATTCCAGTGGACGGCCTTCGGATTACGCAGGCCGTGGTTTTCAAGGCCATAAGCACTGTGGGCTTTGGCTTCGGTCATGATGACTCCTTTGTCGTGATCCCGTCAGCTACAAACCTGATCACGATGCCAAGATATTATGGTTATAGGCGCCTGGCGGGCATACGACCGGATGGGCGCCGTATTTTCGACGGGACAGCGCGATTGCGGGTTCGGTGCATGCCGGACCCTGAACCGCACTGACGCGGTCGAGTGGCATTGTCGTTTATTCAGGCGGGGCAGTCAGCCGGGGATAGTGCTTCGTTAAAGGTCTCAGTATAGCAACTTTTGCGGCTCTAGCCGTCTTTGGGCGCTACCCAACCCTCTGGCTCATCACCCCCATCACCAAACAGAAACGCGGTCATCTGGGCTTCGAGGTAGGCACGGTGCTCCGGGTTGATCGGACTCAAGCGCTGCTCATTAATCAGCATGGTCTGTCGGGACAGCCACTGCTGCCAGCCTTCTTTCGAGACCTCTTGGAGAATGCGCTGACCAAGCTCTCCGGGCCAGGGCGCACTGGCCATCGGCTCGGCCGGGCGATTCAGCACCACGCATTGAATTTTGTCACTCATCTTTTTTATCCAGTCTTATCCAGTTGTTCCAGCAATTGCTTCACAGGGGCAGCCAGACCCCGCCTTCCGGGCGCGCCGGGAGTGATCCACACCCGATCCTTACCCTCAATTTTAGCCCCCGCGGCGTCACTCACCCGCAAAGTTTGCGGATGGATCTTCAAGACATAATGGGTGAAACCATGATTCATCACCGGCAATGCCTTAGCCCTGGTTGTCCGGATATGGAACCTGCGCTGACACCAGTGCACAGGCGTTTCGCCTGATGAGCACTCAGGAAACCCCCAGAGGCCTCCCCAGATGCCTGAGGCAGGCCGGCGTTCAAGCAACACCCGCCCGCGCGAATCCCGCAAAATAATGAAGGTCACCTCCCGGATGGGTCGAACCCGCTTCCTGCTGCGGACGGGGAAGGCGGTCGGCGTGCCCAATGCATTGCCCTGACAGTTCCCAACGAGGGGGCACACCCCACATTGCGGTTTAGCGCGAGTGCACACCAGTGCGCCCAGATCCATCATCGCCTGATTAAACGGCGCAGCCAGCGCGGCACTTTTGGGCAGGACCGCGGCGGCGTGCTGCCACAGCGCAGCTTCGGTCTCCCCGCGTGAGATCTCTCCCGCCACTGCGAAGTACCTTGCCAATACCCGCCGGACGTTCCCATCCAGGATCGGATGGCGTTGATCACTGGCAAGACTCAGTATGGCTCCGGCAGTAGATTTGCCGATCCCCGGCAAAGCCAGGACACTCTCAAACTCATTCGGGAACACACCGTCATATTCCTGCAGAATGATCTTGGCTGCGCGATGCAGGTTACGGGCCCGGGCGTAATACCCCAGCCCGGTCCAGTAACTCAACACGGTGTCGACCCTGGCTCTGGCCAGCGTCACCACATCCGGAAAGCGACGAATAAAACGTTCATAGAATGGAATGACGGTTGTCACCTGGGTTTGCTGCAGCATGATTTCTGACACCCACACCCGGTAAGGATCGCCCTTGACCTGCCAGGGCAGGTCGTGACGGCCGTGCTGGCGGTACCAGCGCAATACGACCCGGCTAAAGTGACGAATCGTATCGGGCGGTCGTGCCTCACTGCCGACTGGTGATCGCCTCATCCCCACCGAATCAGATCCCGTAAAGGCACGGCGAGACCCAAAGATATAATGAGTCGACCATGAGATGGCTCCTGTTGATCTGGCTCGCCCTGAGTCCCCTGCCGGCCCTGGCCGCAGAGGTCTTGCGCGCCCATGCCATTTCCATGTTCGACTCCGAGACCCCCCGTTACCCCGCCGACTTTCGTCATTTCGATTACGTTAATCCCGACGCTCCCAAAGGGGGAAGTCTACGGCTTGCGTCCCAGGGGAGTTTTGACAGTTTTCACCCCTTCATCCCCAAGGGTAACGCGGTCGGTACCGGCGCAGTGGAAACCCTGCTGGTCACGAGTGCCGACGAACCTTTCACCGGTTACGGCTTGATTGCCGAATCCATTGAATGGCCCCGCGATCGTTCCTGGGTGATTTTCCATCTTCGTCCGCAAGCGCGCTGGCATGATGGGACGCCCATCACTGCCGAGGATGTCGCCTGGTCTTTTGAAACCCTGGTCAGTCAGGGTAATCCTCAGTACCGGTTCTATTACGGCGCCGTCGCGTCGGCGGAAGCGCTGGATGCCGCACGGGTACGGTTTACTTTCAGCGAATCGAATAACCGTGAGTTGCCCCTCATCGTGGGTCAACTGCCGATCCTGCCCAAACACTACTGGGCGACCCGGGACTTCGGCGCCACGACACTGGAACCCCCGCTGGGCAGCGGACCCTACCAGATCCGCGAATTTGAGGCGGGGCGTTTTACGATCCAGGAACGCGTTGAAGACTACTGGGGCCGGGATCTGGCGGTGCGCCGGGGGCTGCAGAATTTTCAGACCATCCGAACCGACTTCTTCCGTGATGCAACGCCGATCCGCCTGGCGCTCAAAGCCGGCGATATTGATTTTCGACTGGAGAATCAGGCGAAGGCCTGGGCAGAAGACTACAACGTCGCGGTTGTCGAGAAAGGCTGGCTGAAAAAAGAACTGGTAACAAACCGCAGGCCGACCGGCATGCAGGCCTTCGTCATGAATACCCGCCGCGAGCAGTTCTCTGACCCGCGGGTGCGCGAAGCACTCGCGCTCGCTTTTGACTTTGAGTGGACTAACCGCAACCTCTTCAACGGTCAGTACACCCGAACCCGCAGCTATTTCTCGAATTCCGATCTCGCGGCTCGGGGCAAGCCCGAGGGGGAAGAACTCGCCGTACTGGAACCGTTTCGCGGCAAAGTGCCGGAGGCAGTTTTCGGCGAAGCTTATGCCCCGCCCGTGACGGACGGCAGCGGCTGGCTGCGTGACAACCTGCGCCGGGCCAATGCCCTGCTCCGGGACGCCGGATGGGTGGTTCAGGATCTCCAACTGGTGAATGCAAAGACCGGGGCGCCTTTTCGCTTCGAGATCCTCCTGGTAAGCCCCGCCTTTGAGCGTATTGTGCTGCCCTATGTTCGCAACCTGAAGCGGCTGGGGATCGAAGCCAAGGTGCGGCTGGTGGACGAGAACCAGTACATCAACCGCTTTCGCCAGTTCGACTTTGACATGATGGTGTGGGTCTGGGGTCAAAGCGAAACACCCGGCAACGAGCAGTATGAATACTGGAGTCAGGCAGCAGCAGACTCGGCGGGCAGCCGAAATCTTGCCGGGGTGCGTGATCCGGTCGTGGATGAACTCATTGGCCTGATGCTGCGCTCAGACTCTCGAGAACAACTCAACCAGCGGACCCGCGCTCTGGATCGGGTACTGTCATGGGGTCATTATGTTGTCCCGCACTGGCACATCCGGGCCGACCGGATCCTGTACTGGGACAAATTCGGGAGGCCGGAGACCCCGGTACGCACGGGCGTGATGACGGACCGTTGGTGGTTCGATGCAGAGCGCGCCAGCGCCCTCGACACCCAACGCCAGTAGCCCACCCCAGGCTCGCACGATCATGAGCGCTTACATCGTCCGCAGACTGCTGCTGATGATTCCCACGCTGTTCGCGATCATGGTGATCAATTTCGTGATCATCCAGGTGGCCCCAGGCGGGCCGGTGGAACAGATCATTTCACAACTCACGGGCGTTGGTGCCGACATCACCGAGCGGGTCACGCGCACCGGCACGAGCGAAACCCTTTCAAGCACGGGCACCAGTGACGCCTTCGGCGGCAAATACCGCGGCGCGCAGGGTCTTGACCCGGATTTCATTGCCGAACTTGAGGTTCGTTTTGGCTTCGACAAGCCTTTGCCTGAGCGCTTCCTCACCATGATGAAGCAATACCTGATGTTGGACTTTGGTGAAAGTTTTTACCGTGACCGCTCGGTCGTGGACCTGGTGCTCGACAAGATGCCGGTTTCGATCTCACTCGGCATCTGGACCACCCTGCTGGTGTATCTCATCTCAATCCCGCTGGGCATCGCCAAGGCGGTTCGCGACGGGACCCGCTTCGATGTCTGGACCAGCGTACTGGTGGTTGTCGGCACCGCCATTCCCAGTTTTCTCTTTGCGGTCTTCCTGCTGGTGGTGTTTGCCGGAGGCAGTTATCTCGACTGGTTTCCTCTTGCGGGGCTCACCTCAGAGAACTGGGAAATGCTGTCCTGGCCATCGCGCATTCTGGATTACTTCTGGCATATCGCCCTGCCCGTGCTGGCCATGACCATAGGCGGGTTCGCCACACTCACGATGCTGACCAAAAACTCCTTTCTTGACCAGATCAATCAGCAGTACGTGCTTACTGCACGGGCAAAGGGTTTGAGTGAGCGCCGGGTACTGTACGGTCACGTATTCCGCAATGCCATGCTCATCGTGATCGCCGGCTTTCCCAGTGCGTTCATCGGCGTTCTCTTCACCGGGTCACTGCTCATTGAGATCATTTTCTCTCTGGACGGACTTGGCCTGCTCGGCTTCGAGGCCGCTTTTGCCCGGGACTATCCGGTGATGTTCGGCACACTCTTTTTTTTCTCGCTGCTCGGGCTTGTGATGAGTCTCATCGGGGACCTGACCTATACCCTCGTAGATCCGCGGATCGATTTTGAAAACCGTGACACCTAGATGGACAGCCCAAGACTCAGCCCCCTGACACGACGACGGCTGCATAATTTCCGTGCAAACCGCCGCGGCTGGTGGTCGATGTGGATTTTCCTGATCCTGTTCATCGTGTCACTTTTTGCTGAATTTGTCGCCAACGACAAGCCCTTTGTCGTGGTCTACCGGGGCGAGGTCTATATGCCCATCTTTAAGGCTTATCCTGAGACGACATTCGGCGGCGACTTCCTGACCGAGGCGGATTACCGGAATCCGTTTCTCGCAGACCTCATTGATGCGCAAGGCTGGATGCTCTGGCCGCCCATCCGATATCACCATCAAACCGTAGCCTGGGATCTTCCCGTACCTGCCCCTGCCCCACCTGATCATCAGCACTGGCTCGGCACCGACGATCAGGCCCGGGATGTTCTCGCCCGGGCCATATACGGTTTTCGGATTTCAGTGCTGTTTGGTTTCACCCTGACCCTGATCAGTGCCGTGATCGGTGTGGCCGCCGGTGCGGTGCAGGGATACTTTGGCGGATGGACCGACCTTTTGGGCCAACGCTTTATTGAAGTCTGGTCGGGATTGCCGACGCTCTACCTGCTGATCATCCTGGCCAGTGTCGTAGAGCCCACCTTCTGGTGGCTGCTGGGCCTGTTGTTGCTGTTTTCATGGATGGGGTTTGTCGGTGTGGTCCGCGCCGAGTTCCTGAGAGCGCGCAACTTTGAATATGTCCGCGCCGCCCAGGCGCTCGGTGTCAGCAACACCGTGATCATGTTCCGTCACCTGCTGCCAAACGCCATGGTGGCCACAATCACCTTCATGCCCTTTACCCTCGCGGGTTCTGTCACCGTGCTGACCTCACTGGATTTTTTGGGGATCGGCCTGCCGCCCGGGTCCGCATCGCTGGGCGAACTGCTCGCTCAAGGTAAAGCGAACCTTCAGGCTCCCTGGCTCGGGTTGACCGGGTTCTTCGTTATCGGACTCATGCTGAGTCTGTTGATATTCGTCGGCGAAGCAGTCCGCGATGCCTTTGATCCGCGAAAGGCAATCGACTCGCGATGAATACCTCCCCGCCTGTCCGTCGGCTGCTCGAGATTCGTGACCTCTCGGTGCGATTTGCGACTCCGAACAAGCAGTTTGACGCCGTCAAAGACATCTCGCTGGATATCAACGCGGGTGAACGGGTGGCGCTGGTAGGCGAATCCGGGTCGGGAAAATCGGTGACGGCGGCTTCCATTCTGGGACTGCTGCCCTATCCCCAGGCCAGTCATCCCGGTGGGAGCATTCTTTTTGAGGGGGAAGAGCTGCTTGGAGCCGATGAGAAGACCCTGCGAAGCGTGCGGGGCGGACGCATCGGCATGATCTTTCAGGAACCCATGCTGTCGTTGAACCCGCTGCACACAGTCGAAAAACAGATCTGTGAAACCCTGATCGTGCACAAAAGACTGAAAGAGCCCGTCGCGCGACAGCGCGCATTGCAACTGTTGGAGCAGGTCCGGATCCGTGATCCCGAACGTCAACTGAAATCCTGGCCGCACCAGCTCTCAGGCGGCCAGCGTCAAAGAGTGATGATTGCCATGGCGCTTGCCAACGAGCCCCGGCTTCTGATTGCTGACGAACCCACCACCGCAGTTGATGTCACCACACAGGCGCAGATTCTTGTGCTCCTCGATGAGCTCTGCCAACAACTCAATATGGCACTGCTGCTCATTACACATGATCTTGGGGTGGTACGCAAAACTGCCGACCGGGTGTATGTGATGCAGGGAGGCAAGGTAGTGGAATCGGGCAATACGGATCAGATCTTTCAGGCACCCTCACAAACATACACCCGGACGCTGATTGAGGCAGAACCCAAAACCCGGCGAGCGGCGGGCGCAGCATCGGGCAAACTGCTTCTTGAAGCCGATGAGCTTGGCGTGTGGTTTGATGTGCGCAAGGGTCTGTTGCGGCGTACCGTGGATTATGTTCGAGCAGTGGATGGTGTCAGTCTGACGCTGCGGGCCGGGCGTACCGTGGGGGTGGTCGGCGAGAGTGGGTCCGGCAAGACGACACTGGCGCTGGCGCTGCTGCGGCTTACCCAAAGCCGCGGGGCCATCTGCTTTAAAGACCACCGGATTGATGGCGTGTCCCGCAAAGCGCTACAGCCCCTGCGCCGTCAAATGCAGATCGTCTTCCAGGATCCGTTCGGCAGCCTTAGTCCGCGCATGAACGTCGGGGATATTGTGGCGGAAGGCCTTGAAGCCCACGGTGTCGTCGAAAGACCCGATCAGGATTCGAAGGTTATCGAGGCTTTGCGGGAAGTCGGATTGGATCCTGATACCCGACTGCGCTATCCCCACGAATTCTCAGGAGGGCAGCGCCAACGGATCGCGCTTGCCCGGGCGCTGATCCTGAAACCTGAACTGATCGTCCTCGACGAACCCACATCTGCGCTCGACCGGGCCGTACAGTCACAGATGATTGACCTGCTGCTTCGACTGCAGGAGACCTACGGGCTGAGCTATCTTTTTATCAGCCATGATCTTCGAGTGGTGCGTGCACTCGCGGACGAGATCATCGTAATGCGTTCGGGTCGGGTAGTCGAGCAAGGCGGCGCGGAACAGATATTCTGTGCACCGCAAGACGACTACACCCGCTCACTGATCAAGGCAGCGATGGATTTTGAGGTCTGGAACCACGCAGCGCTCGAGCAGTAAGGTCCGGCTGCGGATCAGAAACCGGCTAGCAATGCGCCGTGTGCCAATTGTCGATAAGGGCACAAAGCCGTGACAATCCGTCACTGAGTGCAGCCG
>NZKZ01000173.1 GCA_002694065.1 Acidiferrobacter sp. | reverse complement strand
GTGGTCACCGGCCGTATCGAGCGTGGTGTGATCAAGGTAGGCGAGGAAATCGAAATCGTCGGCATCAAGGATACCGACAAGACCACCTGTACCGGTGTTGAGATGTTCCGCAAACTCCTCGACGAAGGTCAGGCTGGCGACAACGTCGGCGTGCTGCTGCGCGGCACCAAGCGTGAGGAAGTTGAGCGTGGTCAGGTGCTGGCGCATCCGGGCAGCATCAACCCGCACACCCAGTTCGAAGCCGAGGTCTACATCCTGTCAAAAGAAGAGGGCGGTCGTCATACCCCGTTCTTCCAGGGTTACCGCCCGCAGTTCTACTTCCGGACCACCGACGTGACTGGCCAGTGCCAGCTGCCCGATGGTGTGGAGATGGTCATGCCCGGTGATAACGTCAAACTGAAAGCCGAACTGATCAACCCCATCGCCATGGAAGAAGGCCTGCGCTTCGCTATTCGTGAAGGCGGTCGTACCGTGGGTGCCGGGGTGGTCTCCAAGATCATCGCCTGATTAGGCTGAGAAACGGTAAAAAAGAGGAAGATTCAGGCCAGTAGCTCAATTGGCAGAGCGGCGGTCTCCAAAACCGCAGGTTGGGGGTTCGATTCCCTCCTGGCCTGCCATGAACGTGAATGGATCAGGGCGAAGATAGGGCGAGACAGTGTTGTCGGATAATTTGAAATTGCTCGCGTCAGTGCTGGCGGTCGTCGGTGCGATTGCGCTGTTCTACACGCTCGGCGACAGCTCTGTGCTGGTGCGTGCGCTCATTGTGGTGGCGGGTGTCGTTGTCGCAGCGGGTATCGCCCTCACTTCTGAGCCCGGCAGAGCAGTTTGGCAGTTTGCCCTCGCCACGCGGACGGAAGTTAGAAAAGTCGTTTGGCCGACTCGCCGGGAAACCGCACAGTCGACCATGATCGTGATTCTTATGGTGCTGGTCGTTGGGATTTACCTTTGGCTACTGGATGCGGTTTCGTTTTGGGCAATCTACGACCTGGCGCTTGGGCTGGGTTAGTCCTGGCGCATAGAGTTGTTGAACTTAAGTCGGAAAGAACGTTTAAGCAACGGACTTACACACTAGACATTGAACATGACAAGTGACGTAACAATCGAAGAAGACACGCCCCAAGTGTCACCGGCAGACAGTCAACCGGTCGAGTCTCCGATGCAGTGGTTTGTCGTGCAGGCCTACTCAGGCTTTGAGAAGCACGTTCAGGAATCGTTGCGGGAGTACATTCGACGCGCAGGAATGGAAGATCAATTTGGCGATATTGAGGTTCCTACGGAGCAAGTGGTTGAACTCAGAAATGGGCAAAAACGAACCAGCGAGCGGAAGTTTTTCCCCGGCTACGTCCTGGTCAATATGATCATGAGCGATGAAGCGTGGCACCTGGTGAAGTCGGTGCCTAAGGTCTCTGGTTTCGTGGGCGGCAGCGGGTCTCAGCCGGTACCGATTACTGATCAGGAAGCTCAGGCAATCCTGCAGCAGGTACAGGAAGGCGCAGAGCACCCACGCCCGAAATATACCTTTGCCCCAGGCGAGGTGGTTCGGGTGATCGATGGTCCGTTCAAGGAATTCAGCGGAACCGTAGAAGATGTCAATTTCGAAAAGAGTAAGTTAAAGGTTTCTGTCTCGATTTTTGGGCGTTCAACGCCTGTGGAGTTGAGCTTTAGCCAGGTCGAAAAAGCATAAAGGCGTAAAAAGCGCAATAGCGGTCTCAGATCAGATTCAAAGATTAGAGGTGATTAAACGTTTAGACGTAGAGACGAGATAGCGGTTAAAAGACTTAGAAATACCAGTTGGACGCGGCCAGCCAATCAAGGTGTCCGCAACTGATACTCATAAATAAAAAGGGGAGCCTGACGGCGTTTGGACCCGACGGAGTAAACGATGGCAAAGAAGATAGAGGCTTATATTAAGCTGCAGGTGCCCGCAGGCGGCGCCAAACCCAGCCCACCGGTCGGCCCTGCCCTCGGGCAGCATGGGCTGAACATCATGGAATTCTGCAAGGCATTTAATGCCGATACCCAGGATGTCGAGCCGGGACTTCCGATCCCGGTCGTCATAACGGTCTACTCCGACAAAAGTTTCACCTATATCAAGAAAACGCCGCCTGCGTCTGTTTTGCTAAAAAAGGCGGCTGGTCTGGAAAAAGGCAGCGGCGAGCCGAACAAGAACAAGGTCGGCAAGGTAGGTCGCGCAGAACTTGAGGAGATCGCTAAGGTCAAGATGCCTGATCTCAGCGCCTACGACATGGATCAGGCGGTCAAGATTATCGCCGGCAGTGCCCGCAGCATGGGTATCGAAACGGAGGGTGTCTGATGAGCGCACGCGGAAAACGATATCGACAGGCGTCCGAGGGCCTGTCCCAGGATAATTTCTATCCGATTGATGACGCACTGAAACTGGTGAAGCAGTCTGCTTCGGCGAAATTTGATGAAACCGTTGACGTCAGTATCAACTTGGGCGTCGACGCCAAGAAATCAGATCAGAATGTCCGCGGCGCTACGGTACTGCCTAAAGGAACTGGTAAGACGGTGCGCGTAGCCGTTTTTGCCGACGGTGACGACGTGGAAGCTGCACAGGCCGCTGGCGCAGACATCGTCGGACTGGACGATCTCGCCGAAACGATTCAGGGCGGAACGATTGACTTTGATGTTTGTATCGCCACCCCAAGTACCATGCGGGTGGTCGGGAAACTCGGTCAGGTGCTGGGTCCGCGCGGATTGATGCCAAACCCCAAGGTAGGGACGGTGACGCAGGATGTGACCAAGGCAGTGACCAATGCCAAGGCAGGTCAGGTCCAGTTTCGTATTGACAAGGCCGGCGTGATCCATTGCCCGATCGGAAAAGCCTCCTTCGATGAGGCCTCTCTGAAAGAAAACCTGCTGGCTCTGTTGGATGCTTTGAACAAGGCAAAACCTTCCGCATCTAAAGGCCAGTACCTGAAACGCCTGACCTTGTCGACCACGATGGGTCCGGGGGTGAAGGTAGATCGCGCGTCGGTCGCCGGGTAAACCCGCAGGTTCGGGAAAGCCGATCGTCATCCGATTGTTAATAGTTGTAAAACGTAAATAAAAAGAAGGCAGAAACAGTTATTCAGTTTGAGGGGCCGCAACGTCTGAGTTTTGTCATCAGAGGTTGCAGGTCCGTCGAAGACCGCAGGCGCGTGAGCGGAGTTGTTAACCGCAATCGCTTAATGGCAAAGCCGGCCTGCGTAGGCGGTGCCCCCGACCCGGGATTTTCACCGGTCAGGACACCAGGGTGTAACGAGCAAGGAGTAGTGCTATATGAGCCTTAGTATCGATCAGAAAAAGGCTGTGGTCACGGAGGTCACGCAGGCGTTGTCTGCGGCCCAGGCTGCAGTGCTGGCCGAGTATCGAGGGCTCACCGTCGCACAGATTACCGAGCTTAGGACTGAAGCCCGCAATCTGGGGGTGGACGTGCGTGTCGTCAAGAACACGCTCGCCCGCCGCTGCGTAGCGGATTCAAATTTTGAGTGTCTGACAGATCATTTCATCGGTCCGTTGATGATTTCCTCCTCAGAGGATCCCGTCGCGGTGGCGAAACTGGTCTCGAAGTTTGCCAAAGACAATGAAGAGCTGAAGATAACGATAGGCGCCATGAACGGCGAACTGTTGGATCTCTCGGCAATTCAGGCGTTGGCCAAGTTACCCGGACGCGAGGAACTGCTCGCGACGTTGGTGGGTACGATGGCGGCGCCAATGACCAAACTTGTCCAGACCTTGAACGAAGTCCCCTCGAAATTTGTGCGCACGCTGGCGGCTGTCAGAGACAGTCGACCTGATGAACAGGCAGCGTGAAGCGCGGTTGAGCGCTCAAGGTAAGAAAATCTCAATTTAAGGAGAGAAACCAATGAATCGCGAAGAAGTCTTGAATGCGGTAGCAGAAATGTCCGTTCTCGAACTGTCCGAGTTGATCAAGGATATGGAAGAGAAATTCGGTGTGTCCGCATCAGCGGCAGTCGCTGTCGCAGCACCCGCTGCGGGCGGTGCTGGTGGAGACGCTGCGGGCGGAGAAGAGAAGTCCGAATTTGATGTTGTGCTGAGCTCTTTTGGAGACAAGAAAGTCGGCGTCATTAAGGCGGTCCGTGGCATCACGGGTCTGGGCCTTAAGGAAGCCAAGGATCTTGTTGAGTCCGCTCCGTCGGCCGTTAAAGAGGGAGTCAGTAAAGACGAAGCTGAGGAAATCAAGAAGCAACTGGAAGAAGCCGGCGGATCTGTTGAGGTCAAGTGATCGCCGGAACTCTCCCCTCGCTCTCAGCGGGGGCGGTTCGCTGTCTTGGAAATGCACGTACCGGTCGTTTTCGCTCGGTACGTGCATATCCCTGTTTTGTCGCGTTTTGTGCACTCGCCATGCGGTAG
>NZKZ01000061.1 GCA_002694065.1 Acidiferrobacter sp. | reverse complement strand
TTGGATAATTTGTTGGTGCGGGACATTTTATCTCCTGGCAGGGAAGCATAGGGGTGCGTACTTTGGACAAAGGCAGAAGAAGTCGTTAAGCGCTGATGATTTTCAGCACACTTCGAATCTGCTGAAGGCGGTGGTATGAGAAACTGGCAAAAACCAGTTAGAAAATGGTGGGCGCGACTGGGATTGAACCAGTGACCCCTGCCGTGTGAAGGCAGTGCTCTCCCGCTGAGCTACGCGCCCCGTGTGGATTGCGCACGCTTGTGATCAAGGGTGCGCGGGGCGCTTATTATAATTAGAATCCGCTCTCCGATTCCACGCAGGACCCTGCAATGTCTGCTGTTCGAACCCGATTTGCGCCGAGCCCCACTGGATACCTGCATATCGGCGGGGTACGAACGGCTTTATTCTCCTGGCTCTATGCCCGCCATCATGGCGGCGAATTTGTGCTGCGGATCGAGGATACTGACCGTGAGCGCTCTACCCAGGCCTCGGTCGATGCCATTTTGGAAGGCATGCACTGGATGGGCCTAGATGCGGATGAAGGTCCGATTTATCAGAGTGACCGCCTCGCTCGGTATCGTGAAGTGTTGGATCAGCTTCTGGATCAGGGCCTTGCTTATTATTGCTATTGCACCCCAGAAGAGTTGGATGCGGTGCGGGAAGAGCAGCGCGCGCAGAACATCAAACCCCGCTATAACCGCAAATGCCGAGATGCGAAGGATCCCGCCCGGCCTGGCATTGATCCTGTTATTCGATTTAAGAATCCTCTGGAAGGATCAGTCATTTTCGAAGACCTGGTGCGCGGGCGAATCAATATCAGCAACGATGAGCTTGATGACCTCGTGATCGCCCGAGCGGACGGCATGCCCACCTACAACTTTGCTGTAGTGGTGGACGACATGGACATGGGGATCACTCATGTCATCCGTGGAGATGACCATGTGAACAATACGCCACGACAGGTCAATATCTTCAACGCCTTGAACGCTTCTTTGCCGGTTTTTGCGCATGTGCCGATGATCGTTGGCGCAGACGGCCAGCGTCTTTCCAAGCGTCACGGCGCGGTCAGTGTGCTGGAGTATCGGGATCAGGGCTTCTTGCCCGAGGCCATGCGCAATTATCTGCTGCGCCTGGGCTGGTCGCATGGCGATCAGGAAGTCTTCTCGACTGAGGAGATGATCGGGCTTTTTGACCTTGGCGAGGTCAATCGTGCGGCCTCAGCGTTTGATCTCGATAAGCTCAAATGGCTGAACCAACACTACATCAAAGAAGCGGATGCCGATCGGCTGGGTGCGCTTTTGGCCGCAGGGCTTAAGGCGCGTGATGTCGAGATTGCGTCGGGTCCTGCGCCGCGGTTGGTCGCTGACGCGCTTCGTGAACGTGCCCAAACCATCGATGAATTAGTGGATAAGAGTCTCTATTTTTATAGTGATTTTGATGGATATGATGAGGGCGCCGCTAAGAAGCACCTGCGGCCCGTGGCTGCAGGATTGATGTCAGATATTCGCGAGCGTTTCGAGGCGTTGTCGGTTTGGCAGGCGCAGACAATTCATGATGCCTTGCAGGCATGTGTCGAAGCGAACGACTCCAAGCTAGGAAAAATTGCCCAGCCGCTTCGGGTCGCGGTTTCAGGTACGGCGGCCACTCCTCCGATTGATATCACTCTGGAACTTGTCGGCAAGGAGAGAACTCTTAAGCGGATCGATGCAGCGCTTTGTTTCATTGCGGCGCGGGCAGAGCAGGGCGCTTGACCCAGCCGGGTCAAAAAACGAAAATACGGCGTTCTCTCGGGGCCGTAGCTCAGTTGGGAGAGCGCTACAATGGCATTGTAGAGGTCGTCGGTTCGATCCCGTCCGGCTCCACCATACATGTCCCCATCGTCTAGTTGGCCTAGGACACCGCCCTTTCACGGCGGCAACAGGGGTTCGAATCCCCTTGGGGACGCCAAAATTTCCTCATTAGAGCGAGGCGGCCTTTTGCCCGAGCAGGCCGTCGGTGGTAGGCTGTCGTGATGAACACGGCAACCAATCGCCTTGCCCAGGCCGATGTAATTATCCTCGGTGCCGGTATCATGGGCGCCAGCATCGCTTTTCAGTTGAGCCGCCAGTCCGATAAAAAGGTGGTGATCATCGATGCCCGTAAGCCTGTCGGGGGGATGTCCGGCCGCACCTTCGGACAGATTCGACAGCACTACTCCAATGCGCTGATGGTCGAGCTCTCTATCCGGGGATTCGATACCCTGGACAACTGGAAAGAGCGGGTAGGGGTAGGTGACCCCGGCTACGTCAAGATGGGCTACATGCTGTTTGTAGCCGCTAATCAGATCGATGCCTTAAAGCGTAATATCGAGCTTGGACAGAGCCTGGACGTCGATACCCGATTCGTAGAGCCGGACGAGATACAACAGATAGAACCCGGCATCACCGTCAATGGCCTGACCGGCGCCTGCTATGAGCCCAATGCGGGCTATATTGATGTCACCCGGATGGTGCTCAGTTGGCTGACAGCAGCCCAGACCTCAGGAGTCGAACTACTTACGCCTCTCGCAGCCACAGCAATCACGACCGAGTCAGGCAGGGTCACGGGGGTCATCACCGATCAAGGCACCGTGACTGCCCCCGTGGTGATCAATGCCACCGGCGCCTGGGGGCGGGATCTGCTGGGTCCGCTCGATTTGGAGGTGCCGATGCAGAACACGCGGCTCGACATGACCTACATCGACACCGGACAGGGATCTGTAATCAGAAGTTGTGTCACCGATGGCGTTTCAAACGTTGTCATGCGGCCCCACTGGGGCAGCATGATGCTGGTTGCGGCCTACCCGCCGGATGCGATTCCAATAGATGACCCGGTGGGTCCTGTGGAGGAGGAAGCCTACGACAGGCATCACGAGCGTATGAGGCGGGCCTTCCAGGATCGGATTCCCCAACTCCGGGAGTTTCAGGTGCATTCCAATATCAGCGGAGCGTATGACGTCACACCGGACTTTCATCCCATTGTGGGCTGGGCACCCGGTGTCGAGGGGCTGTATCTGGCGATGGGTTTTTCAGGGCACGGATTGAAACTGTCGCCTGGGATCGGCGAAGCCGTTGCCGCAATGGTGCTCGACCGTGAACCGCCGCTTGATATCAGTGCACTTCGATACCAGCGCTTTGCTGAAAATGACTTGATGTATCTTGCCTACGGCCCAAGCGCACGGGCTTGACGCGGGTCGTTACCTCCACCGTGACTTTGGTCCGGCTGCAAAAAGCTCGGTTGGTCTATGATTGTTTGCCGGGGCCATGACTTCGACGCTGTTTTGATTTCATCCAGGCTATCGGACTCTAAACGGTCTCTGCCGGGCTTTTCTCAGGTCTTCAGGCCACAGTAAAGCGGTTCACTAACTTGCCCCCAGTCTGTAGAGGGTGCTTGGGTCTACCCAAACCCTCAGCCGCTAGACGACCCCATAGGCAAGCATAGCGTCGGCCACTTTTTTGAAGCCCGCGATGTTTGCTCCTTTAACGTAGTCAACTGCGCTATCGCCTGATGAAGCGCCATACTCCACACAACTGGAGTGTATGCCTTTCATGATGCCCGCCAGGAGAGACTCCAGTTCGTCTTCACTCCAGGATAGCCTGGCTGAGTTCTGGCTCATTTCGAGACCCGACACTGCGACACCCCCTGCGTTGGCAGCTTTGCCCGGTGCAAAAAGAATACCGGCTTCTTTAAATGCTTCTACGCCGTGCAGGTCTGTTGGCATATTCGCGCCTTCACTCACAGCAAGGCAGCCATTTTTGACGAGTGTCTTGGCATCATCCCCATTGATTTCGTTCTGCGTGGCGCAAGGTGCGGCCAGATCACAAGGGATGCTCCAGGGGCGTTCTCCCGCGTGGTAACTGGTCCCTTTGAATTCATCGACATACTCTGAGATGCGGCCGCGTCGATTGGTTTTCAGATCCTTCACCCAATTGATTTTCTCCAGCGTGAGACCTTCTGGATCATGAATAAATCCATCGGAGTCCGAGAGCGTCACCGGCTTGCCGCCCAGCTGGACCATCTTTTCTGCGGCGTGGGTCGCCACGTTGCCGGATCCTGAGATAACACAGGTTTTGCCCTCGACCGAATCCCCGATGTGCTCCAGCATGTTCTGCATGAAGAGCATCGCGCCATAGCCGGTCGCCTCGGTACGGATCAGGCTGCCGCCATATTCGAGCCCTTTGCCGGTCAGCACGCCAGTGAAACGATTGGTGATGCGCTTGTATTGCCCGAACATGTAGCCGATTTCCCGCGCGCCCACTCCAATATCGCCTG
>NZKZ01000060.1 GCA_002694065.1 Acidiferrobacter sp. | reverse complement strand
GACACGTCAGCACCGCACTCACAAAAGGGGATCTGGTGGCGTTTTTGCATCAGTGGCGAAGTCGTACAGGCCTGCTTCTGGTAGGCGGGATCGCGACCTACAACATGGCACTGATTGCCCTGATGACGATGATGCCGTTTTATTCCCAGCGCGCCTTTGGTTTGAGCTCCGCCGAGACAGGTATAGCGTTTGCCCTTGCCATGCTGGTGGGGTCGATTGGTCAGCCCCTGGTAGGCCGGATATCTGATCGGCGTGGCCGATTCGGGATTTTTGCGGTTTCGTCAGTGCTGGCTGCAGCGCTTTCCGCTTCTGTCCTTTTTCTTGACACACCACTCGGTGCGATCGGGCTTCTCACAGGCGCTATGGCAATACTCGTTGCCATCCGCTCGAGCGTACTTGCGATGGCCGTGGATTATTCAAGCAAGCATGAAGCGACTTCCATGGGCTTTGTTTTTGTGGTCCTGGACGGGGTGGGCGCTCTGGGCGCAGTCTTTGCAGGCCTCATCGGAGACTTCAGCCTGGTAGCCAGTTTTGGATTCGACGCAATGCTCTCGATCCTGGCGGTGGGTTTTATCGCGCTGACAAAACCCAATGCGTGAAGAAAGGGATTCGATAGTCCTCTCAAAGTGATTCCAGTATACTGTATATTTATACAGTATACTGGAATCTTGAAATGTCCGGCTATGCCGAGCTGCACTGCCTATCGAATTTCACCTTTCTAAGGGGGGCTTCCCACCCTGGTGAACTGGTGCAAAGAGCTTTTGAGCTTGGGTATCGCGCGCTTGCCCTGACCGACGAATGCAGTGTTGCCGGGGTTGTCCGGGCCCATACGGCCGCCCGTGAACTTGGCCTGCATCTCATCATCGGCAGTGAGTTCACCCTGCACAATGGCGACAAGTTGATTCTGCTGGTCATGAACCGGCAGGGCTACCGTGAACTGACTCGCCTGATTACCGCTGCCCGCCGGCATTCTGAAAAGGGCTGTTACCAGCTTGATACCGACGATCTTTGTGCAGACCGCCTGCAGAACTGCCTTGCGCTGATTGCGAGTGACCCTGCCCCGGCACCCAACGACGTGTTGTTCTCAAGGTATCAGGCACTGTTGCAGCACACCCAGCGCATACAGAGACTGATGCCCGGTCGCATCTGGATCACACTGGAGCAGCCTGGATACGGTGCTGACCATATCCATTCACAATCTCTGCTGGCCGTCTCGCAACAAACCGGTGTGCCCCTGGTTGCTGCCGGAAATGTCCACATGCACATTCGGGCGCGCCAGTCCCTGCAGGACACGCTATGTGCAATCCGGTGCCAGCAGTCTGTTGCGGATATCCGGCATACGCTTGCACCCAATGCGGAGCGCCATCTCAGAACCCAATCGATTCTGGAGCATATTTATCCGCGCCCTCTTCTGGATGAAAGCATCAGGATTGCGGATCAATGCCGCTTCTCGCTGGATGAACTGCGTTATCACTATCCCTGCGAACAGGTTCCGGACGATCTCAGTCCCACCCAGTATCTTCGCCAACTGGTCGATTCAGGTATCCGCAGGCGCTGGCCAGACGGACCGATTGAAAAAGTCACCCGCCAGATCTCCCATGAACTCAGTCTGATTGCCGAACTGGGTTATGAGGGCTATTTCCTGACGGTCTACGACATCGTCTGCTTTGCAAAGTCCCGCGGCATTCTCTGTCAGGGTCGGGGGTCAGCGGCCAACTCAGCGGTGTGCTTTGCGCTTGGGATTACTGAAGTCGATCCGGCGCATATGGAGATTCTGTTCGAGCGCTTTGTCTCGCGCGAACGTAACGAGCCGCCGGATATTGATGTGGACTTCGAGCACGAACGGCGTGAGGAAGTCATGCAGTATGTCTATCGCCGTTACGGACGGCACCGCGCAGCACTGACCAGCGCGGTCATTACCTATCGCTCACGCAGTGCGGTGCGCGACGTGGGGCGGGCGCTGGGATTGTCACAGGACCAGATTGAACGTCTCGCTGGAAACCGTATCTGGTGGCAGAACAATCAGGTCATTCCCGAGCGGGTACGGGAGATCGGTCTCGACCCCAAAGCCCCGCTCCTTTTTCGGGTGCTGGAACTTGTACAGCAACTGATTGGCTTTCCCCGCCACCTGTCACAGCATTCCGGAGGATTTGTGATTTCTAAAGAACCTCTATGTGACCTGGTGCCTATCGAAAATGCTGCCATGGCGGAGCGCACCGTTATTCAGTGGGATAAAACCGATATCGACATTCTTGGGCTGCTTAAAGTCGACTGTCTTGCGCTGGGTATGCTGAGCGCGATTCACCGCGCGTTTGATCTCCTGCAAAAGCATCGGGGCATTTCAATGACCATGGCGACCGTGCCGGCAGAAGATCCTCAGGTTTACCGGATGATCAGCAATGCCGATACGGTAGGCGTCTTTCAGATCGAATCCCGTGCGCAGATGGCCATGCTGCCCCGCCTGCGGCCGCGCTGCTTTTATGACCTGGTCATTGAGGTGGCTATTGTCCGCCCGGGGCCGATCCAGGGCGATATGGTGCATCCTTATCTCAGGAGACGTAACGACGAAGAGGCGGTGTCCTACCCCAGTCAGGCGGTCCGGGAGGTGCTGGAAAGAACCCTAGGCGTCCCGATCTTTCAGGAGCAGGTCATCAAACTCGCTATGGTGGCAGCCGGATTCACGCCCGGCGAGGCGGACGGCCTGCGACGGGACATGGCAGCCTGGAAGCGTCACGGCGGACTCGGTCATTATGAGGAACGGCTGATACAGGGCATGCGTGAACGGGGTTACGCTGAGGACTTTGCCAAACGCATCTATCAGCAAATTCTGGGATTTGGCGAATACGGCTTTCCTGAATCCCATGCGGCCAGTTTTGCGCTGATGGTGTATGTATCTGCCTGGTTCAAATGCCATGAGCCGGCAATATTCACCTGCGCACTTTTGAACAGTCAGCCCATGGGCTTTTATTCGCCCTCACAACTGGTGCAGGATGCACGCCGCCACGGTGTCAGTATCCGACCGGTGGATGTCACAAAAAGCGAATGGGACTGCACTATCGAATCGACCGACAAAAGCCTGGCCTTGCGTCTTGGTTTCAACCGAGTCAAGCATCTCAGCCAGGCTGGCGCCTTACGCCTGACAGATGCCCGAGCGCATCAACCTTTTGCCGACCTTGAAGATCTCGCCCATCGCGCCAGGTTGGACAAAGGGGATCTTCAGGCACTAGCTGACGCAGATGCTTTATCCACTCTGCTCCATAGCCATCGCCGTCAGGCGGTATGGGCAGCTGGAGGCATTGAGAAGCCATCCCCCGTTTTCCCCTCACCCCGAATCCAAGAGGCGGTACCCATGCTGCGTGCGCCACACGCGGGCGAATCGGTCTGTGCCGATTACGCCAGTACCGGTCTGACACTGGGTCCGCATCCCTTGGCCCTTTTGCGCCAGCAGTTAAAGACGCTCGGTGTCATCACCAGCGCGGAGGTAGGCCGGTTGCAGCACGGGTATTACATACACACCGCCGGCATTGTTACAACACGGCAAAGACCTTCGAGCGCCAACAATGTGACCTTTGTGACCCTCGAGGATGAAACCGGCAATATCAACCTGGTGGTCTGGCAGCGTCTGGCAGAACAACAGCACCAGGCGCTCGTGGGTGCACAGTTACTCGGCGTACAGGGTCGGGTTCAGCGAGAGGGTCAGGTGATCCATGTGATTGCCCATCACCTGAAAGATTACACAGCCATGCTGGGCCGTCTTACGATCCGGAGCCGGGATTTTCATTGAGCACCGGACCGGTGCCCAACCTCTTTCAGCCGGATCGTGACCTAGTCAAGATCAAACGAGATTCCGTTGGCCGCGCAGGCTGCCTGCACGGTATTGCGCAACAGACACGCAATCGTCATCGGACCAACGCCGCCCGGCACCGGGGTAATCGCGCCCGCAACTGCTTCCGAGGAGGCATAGTCCACGTCTCCTACCAGTCGGGTCTTGCCTTCCTCTCCTTCGATCCGGTTGATTCCGACGTCAATCACCGTTGCGCCGGGCATGACCCAGTCTCCCGGGATCATTTCCGGACGGCCAACCGCCGCCACCAGGATATCGGCCTCACGACAGACCCCGGCCAGATCTTGGGTACGCGAGT
>NZKZ01000172.1 GCA_002694065.1 Acidiferrobacter sp. | reverse complement strand
TTGCGATATCCAGCACCATTAGCGTGTGTACAAATGCATCGCCCTCTGGATGATGCTCGACATTTTGCAGCACACCCTGCAGTGCCGCAATTTCAGGAAAGATGATGTCAAGGGCATCACACCTTTGCAGCACGCGGATAAATTCACTGGGGTCTGCCTCACCCAGGGCGCGGCAGGTTTCCTGCCAGACGCGCTCGGGAACCAGGGAAGCCAACTCGCCGGACGCGCTGATCCTGCGCATGAGATCAACTGTTTCAGGGGCAACCGCAAAGCCGCGTCCAGCGTACCGGGCTGCAAAGCGCGCGACCCGCAGCACCCTGAGCGGATCTTCAACAAAGGCGTCTGAGACATGGCGCAGGATGCCGTTATTGAGATCCTGCGCGCCGCCGAAGGGGTCAATCAAGCCTCCGTCGGGATCCTGCGCCATGGCGTTCACCGTGAGGTCGCGACGCGACAGGTCCTCTTCGAGCGTGACATCCGAGCCCGTTTCAGTGGCGAAGCCTGTGTAACCGGGCCCCGTCTTACGCTCTCGACGAGCAAGCGCGTATTCCTCCCCCGAGACGGGATGCAGAAAAACCGGGAAGTCTTTGCCGACCGCCCGAAATCCCCGCTCCACCATGTCTTCTGGGCTTGCCCCGATGACCACCCAGTCGCGATCACCGGCGGCTTCATTCAGTAAAGCGTCTCTTACGGCTCCACCGACCAGATAGCATTCAAGAAAGTCACAAGGATCGGCCATGTCGACGTCAGGTCCGAGTTGGATGGCAGCATTAGCATTGGATTTTATGCCGAGCCAGAGGTCTCACCAAGGCGGAATTACGTGTCGTCTATACCCTTCCAGGCCCAGTCGTTATAGCCTTCCGGACCGCGGTGAATCCAGGGTGTCGTCGCATCTTCTGTTTGGTGCTCCCAGTTTGGGGATTTCCCCTTTTGCTGTGCGGCATGTACCAGCCGGCGCTGACGCTGGCTAATGGTGATCAGGGTCTGCAGCGTATCGGAATCCCATTGGGCCTGGGTTAGCGCTTCCAGGTCACGCCGCGTGTCAGCGTGTGCTGGATCCGAAGCAAGATTGCTGCGTTCATGGGGATCATTGACGAGATCAAACAAGACAGGCGGAGCGTCTCCACCGCTCAGGAGTTTGTAGCGCTCCTTTCGAACCATAAACATGGGTGTCGGGACACCCTCTGACGTGATCTCGGCATAAACAGGCGCAGCAGTACTCGTGTCGGCGCCCTCACAGGCGCTGACAAGGCTTTGTCCATCGAGCGGATGAGGGGCGTGATCTTCAAGCACCAGACCCGCGAGATCGCACAGCGTGGGAAGAAGATCCACCAGGGAGCTCGGACGGGATTGATGGCTTGCGCCAAATCGTTCGGGCCAGTGGAGGATGAGCGGCACCCGGATACAGTCCTCGAAGAAATGCTTCTTATAGAAGAGCCCGTGTTCGCCGAGCATGTCGCCGTGATCGGCCGTCACCACAATCGCCGTGTTCTCCAGCAGTCCGGTGTCCTCTAGAGTCTTGATCAGGCCGCCCACCATATCGTCGAAATAGGAAACGTTGGCGAGATAGCCGTGTCTTGCCGTCCTGACGTGTTCATCGGTGATGCCGCTGTCAATCAGCATAGCGTGGTGGAGCATGCGGGTGGTGTGCACCTCGCGAGCTTCCTCAGGCTGGAGAGGTGTATCAGGCAGGCTGATGTCGTCGTGCCGATAAAGATCCCAGTATTGCTGCAGCGCGTAGTACGGCTCATGCGGATGGGTGAACGAGGCCACCAGGAAAAAGGGCGCCTCGTCCATGCGGGCAAAGTCATGCAGTTTGGCTTTGGCACGATAAAAGACGGCTTCATCGTGATCGATCTGAACGCTGCGCTTGCATACCCCGGAGCGAATCACGCCACTGGCGTTGTTGTTGGAGTCCATGCGCAGTTCTTCCCAGCTTGGCGTCCAGGAAAAATCCGTAGGATAAAGCTCGGGGACCAGGCGCTCTTCAAATCCGTGCAGCATATCGGGCCCAACAAAATGCTGTTTACCCGAGAGACTGGTGCGATAGCCGGCAAGCCTCAAGTAATGGGCCATGGTGGGAAGATGGGCCGGAAATTCGGCGCCATTATCGTAAGCGCCGATCTTGCTGGCCAGCATGCCCGAGAGCATTGAGAACCGGGATGGTGCGCACAGGGGGAAGTTGCAATAAGCGTTTTCGAAGGTAACGCCGCTATTCGCCAGTCGGGACAGATGCGGGGTGAGGGCAGGTCCGCCGTACATCGGAAGTACCTGGGGCTTGAGTTGGTCCGCCTGAATGAAAAGCAGATTGGGCTGTTTTGTTGCCACAGGAGGCTCCGTAAATTTAGGAAGTGAGATGACGAACCTGAAACCCTATCAGGTTCGGAGACAAAAACGCTATCCGGAGCACGACCTACCGGGTCGTGCCTATGCGAGGGATAAGGATCGTTGAGTTAAACCCGGAATTCGGGATAGAGATCCGTACCGATTCGATCCCCATGTCGAAGCCCTTGTTCACGCATCACGGCAGAATGATCAGGGTCCATGCCTTCCTCTCTAAAGCAGACGCGGACATCGTCGCCCAGCCACTGGGTGTTGAAGACCTTGAGATCCCGGTTCGGGGCAAGGTTGCCGGAGCCGCCGTGAATAACCCGGCCATTAAAGGCAACACAGTCCCCGGGCGCCATATCCCAACTCAGGATCTCGTAATCCTCTCGATGGCCTTCGATATCGGGGAAAGGTTCGTAATCCTTGTCCTTATCTGGACGCTGGTCGCGGGCATCCTGCGTCAAGGCGCCGAAGTTGGTTTGTTGAAATTTCTGCGGCCAGCGATGTGAGCCTCGCACAAACTCCAGAGCGCTTTTCTTCTCGACGGCGACCAGAGGCATCCAGATGGAGCAGGTATCAAATCCTTTCACGGACCAGTAAGGCTCGTCCTGATGAAAAGGGGTGCGAAACTGAGCCCCTGGGGTGCGAACAAAGACCGCATCGAAAAAGAAGTTCACCCGTTGTGTATTCAGCAGTTGCCCCGCAATAGACGCGATAGGCGATTGCTCAATAAATTTCTGGTATTCAGGTATCTGCTGCCATGCCTGACTGTCATAAAAGCACGTTCTTCCCTGATCGTCCCGATCCCAGATTCGGCCCCGGACGGTCGGCGTCTCGACATGCTTATCCAGACCTTCTTTTAAGAGTCTCACCCACGAGTCATCGACAGCGTTTCGGATAAGTGCAACCCCGTCACGGTGGAAGAGTTCGGCCAGGTCGGTTTTGGAGGATGGGTCTGTATTCAAAGTGCAACTCTCAAGATAGTTCTTCAGTTTCCGACATAAATATAACGAGAATTGCCTAAACTAGAAACCGGTCTTGACTCCGTCAGAAGGGGAGATTTTTCATTGAGTCTATGCTCGCGCGCCGTGCTTTGGTGCCTCGCAGTCGTTTGCCTGAGTGGTTGCCAAAGCGTCGCCTATTACACCCAGGCGGCAGTGGGACAATCAGCCCTGCTTTGGCAGAGCAGGCCGATCGACGAGGTGATCCGTGACCCTAAAACATCGGACCCTCTGCGCGATCGACTGCGTTTTGTGGAGAGTGTTCGTGACTACGCTGAAAGCGAGCTCTTTTTGCCCGCAACAGGCAGTTACAGACGGTTTACCGACATCGGCCGAGACTTTGTTTTATGGAGCGTGGTCGCGGCGGAGGAATTTTCAACTGAGCCAAAGCTTTTTTGTCATCCCATCACCGGGTGTGTGGCCTATCAGGGCTACTTTGATCGAGTGGACGCTCTCGCTTTTGCCGAAGGATTGGAATCCACAGGGTATGAGACAGCAGTAGGCCCGGTCGCGGCTTACTCTACGCTCGGATGGTTTGCCGATCCGGTGCTGAGTTCGGTGCTGCATTATCCGGATACACAACTTGCGGAACTCATTTTTCATGAACTCGCACATGAGTTGCTGTTTGTGCCTGGCGACACAACGTTTAATGAATCGTTTGCCACCTTTGTAGCGCGGGCTGGGGTAGAGCAGTGGCTGACTGACTCAGGCAGGACAGCGACCCTGGAAGAGTTCAAGGCGGATGCTGTACGTCACGATAAGACAGTTAACCTCATTCGGGATACGCGCCTCGCTTTGGGGGAACTTTACGCAAGGTCGATTACCCAGGTGGACATGCGGCTGCAGAAAAGAATGATGTTGGATGAGCTGGTCGAGGACTATCGGAAGTTTCGTAAGACAAGTTTGGTCAGCAACTGGGATGGATGGTTTGAAGAGGGGCTCAACAACGCAAAACTTGCCTCGGTGGGTTCGTATCACGACGACATTGATCTTTTTGCCAGCCTGTTCGAAAAAGCGGATCACGACTTTGAGGTGTTCTATTTCTCTGTCCGGGCCCTCGCTGCAAGCCGAAATGCGGCCCAAGATTGAATCAATAGAGATTTTGGGATGAATCTGTAAGAATCCTTCGCCGCTGGATAGGAGAGGCGAGGGTGAGTTCCCGCCTCGTGGCAATAGCAATCAAAATCACAAAACTTGGGGTATGGATGAACATGAACAAAGCGATTGCATTCGCGACAGGGGTCGCACTGATGCTCTGCCAGGCGCTAATGCCGGCTGCGGCGGGATGGAATCCGGACAAAAAGAAGCCCACTTCTGCAGAAGAGGTACAGGCGACGATTGAGAGTTTCCTTGAACAGGATCCTGGCCTTCAGAAGTTTTTTGACAGCGCCCATGGTTATGCGGTGTTTCCCAAGATTTATAAGGGCGCAATCGGGGTGGGCGGCGCTTATGGCTCTGGCCAGGTTTATGAGAAAGGCAAGCACATCGGCGATGCGTCGCTTGCGCAGGTGACCTATGGCCTGCAGCTGGGAGGTCAGGCCTATTCAGAGGTGATCTTTTTCGGCGAGAAAGATGCGCTTGATCGGTTCAAGAGTGAAAAGATGGAATTCAGCGCGCAAATGTCTGCGGTAGCGGCAACTGCCGGAGCTTCTGCGGATGCAGCGTATTCGGGCGGGGTGGCAATATTTACGCTCGCAATCGGCGGCCTGATGTACGAGGCATCAGTGGGGGGGCAGACCTTCCAGTTCACCCCGGTGGAGTAGTCAGTCCATATTGAGCCTGATAACTATGAAGTGCGTCCAGGTGGGCCGCAAGATC
>NZKZ01000059.1 GCA_002694065.1 Acidiferrobacter sp. | reverse complement strand
GTCCATCACGTAGGCGAAGCCGAAACCGGCCTTGCCCCTCTCTGCGGCTTCCTTCTCGAACTTCTCGATTACGTGCTCCTCTATGTGACCGCTATCCAGCAACAGTCTTCCGACCGTCGTAGACTTCCCGTGGTCGACGTGACCGACGAAAACGATATTCAGATGCGGCTTGCTCTTGTCTTCCCATTGTGAACTCATTGTTTACACCTCTAAGGTGGCCCGCCGACCGAAGAGGTGTATATGAACAGTTCCCCGCTGTTTTCGGTATGCTAGTGCCAGATTGCAGCCAATTCGACTGTCCGCGTCTGGTTCCTGTCATCTGTACTGGAGTTCGATTACCATTAGGTTGACGTTGGTATTGTGGGTCTCGGCGTTCTCCAGGTCCACAGTCCATTCACCCGGGAGCAGCCCCCTTACGGTCGACCCCCCGATGACCATCCACACGCAGTACTCGTCCCCCCCGCAGTCGCCGGCGTCCCTGTTGTCGTTCTCGATCCCGGTGGTGTTCGCTACCTCGTCGTCGGTGCTGTTGTAGATGTACAGGTCCAGCCTATTGCTGGTTGTCTGCCCGGGGAGGCCCCCGCCTGGCTGGTCCTCGTCCTCCTTCGGGTAGGAAAGCTTCGCCCTCATGTAGCGTATCCTGTCCTTGGACTCGGCGTCGTAGGTGACTGGGTACTCCCACGTCATGATCACCGGGTTTGGCTGTGCCCTGTCGATTACGAAGTCCTCCCAGACGCCCCTGTAGTTTACGTAGACCATCGACTTCGTGCTGTCCTCGAACCCGTTGTTGTCCACCACCGTGAGCTTGACCTCCCAAGCTCCGGCCGGCCTCTCGGTCCAATCGTAGGTCTCTCCGGAGGCGTCCACGTCGTTGTCTGCGATTCCGTCGTTGTCCGAGTCCGTGTAAGTGTCCAGGTCCCAGTTCCACTCTACGATGTACTCCTCGGCGTAGCAGGTCGCGTCGTCCGGGTCGCACCCTGCCCAGGATCCCGACCCGTCCAGGGTGACCTTGGTGGAGACCTCTATCTCCCTGTCGTTGATGTCCTTGTCATCCTCGCAGACCCAAACTATCACCATGTCCCCGCTCGCCGACGACTCCTCGCCCTCGCAGTCATCGTCCTTGTTCGGTGTTATCTTGGCCTTGGGCTCCCTGGCCGACGAGTCCACGACGGTGATGTCCATGCTTGTGGTGGCCTCGTGGGTCCCGTCTCCAACTGCCAGCTCTGCCGTGTAGTCGCCAGGCTGGGCGTACGTGTGGCTGGTTGTCAGCCCGGTGCCGGTGTTGCCGTCCCCGAAGTCCCACTCGAATGTTAGCGCGTCACCGTCGGGATCGGAAGAGCCCGCTGCGCTGAAAGTGACTGGCTCGCCTGCCTTTATGGTCCCGCTTGGGTCTGTCGACATGGTCGCAGTGGGCGGATTGTTGCTTCCCAGAAAGTCCGTGCAGCCGGCCAGCATAGGCGCCAGGAACACCATCGCCATCAACAACGCCAGCTCACGTGACCTCGCCATCAGGCATTCGGGAAATAGTGAGGTGAAATCAATCCTGCGGCTCTCCGGGTTCGTCAGAAATCGAACAAATTGCTCTGTCTGTTGCCCTTAAGCAGGTTCTTCTCGTCCCATCCGAATGCTTCTGTGACGCGTCCGAGGGACTTGGCGAGCCTCCCAGCGTAGTACTCCGTATCGTACTCGGGCGGGTCGCCTCCTATCTCGTCCACAAGCCATGCCTTGACTGCCAGCTTCTTCTGCTTCTTCTGGCCCTCCTCGGGCTCGGATATGATGTACCCGACCTTCATGCCCGGCGTGAACTGGAGGCCCGCTTCTATCCTCTGCTTGGCCGCCCTGACGTAGGGAAGGCCGTCCTCGTTCTTGTAGACGCTGAAGTCCCACTCCTCCTTCTTGCTGTTCCACTTCCCCTTGCAAGACCTGCTAATTACGAGCTGGGAGGTCTCGACGTCACGGGCCCTGACCCTGTCGATGACTGACTTGGTCATGTCGACGGCGCCGGTCTCGTTGCCGTCCAGTATCATCTCGAACATCTGGGTCATCGTGTCCGAAAGGAGTTGGAATGTGTCCGTTCGCCTGACCTCGTAACCCCTGATCAGCATCTCCTCCCTGGGCCAGACGACCCTCCCGACGTAGCGCTTCTTCGCGCCGTGGCTGAAGAAGGACGAGAGCGCTGTCTCGAATTCCAGCTCCGCACCCTCCCTTGTGAACCGCTCAGCCAGAGACTCCCCGAACTCGAGGGTAGCCCTCCTGGCATCCTCCCACCGCTCGAGCTCTTCCCCGCCCGAGGGTTTGTTCATCGGGGCGGCGCCCACCGGGGCGATCACGAAAATCGAGTCGGTGTCGGAGTAGACGACGTCGTCGCCGTCATCCTCGACCTTGGAGATGATCTCCTTGATGTTGTGGCGTGCCCACTCCGTGATGCTCGCACCTAGGCTTGGGTGGGTGAATCGGTAGAAGTTCGATGCGAAGACCCCGTAGAACGAGTTCATGAGTATCTTCACGGCGTACTGCAGCTGGTCCTGGAGGAAGGCCTCCGCCTCGTCGCCCTCTTCGTTGGCCTTCGCGAGGGCCGCCTTGTGCCGGTCTCTGCTGTCCATGAGCCCCTGCAGGAGCTGCGGGACCAATCCCAGCCTCTCTTCCCTGGAGGCGTACCTGGTGTTGGTCACGGGGGATGTGCTGTGGGAGTCGTCCTCGCTGCCATCGCGGACCAGGGTCGTGGAGCAGATGTTGTTGGATATCATTATCGAGGGGTACATCGACTTGAAGTCGAGGACCACCACCCAGGGCTCTACCCCCGGATTCACCTCGTGCACGTACCCCCCGGCTATCTTGTCCTGCTTCCTTGGTCCCTGGTTGGTGTTGGGGACTGCGACGCCGCTCCTGTCAGCCAGTCGAATGACGAGAGAGTCGATCCAGCGGCTGGTGGTACTGGTCGCTGCTACGTCCACCGTGGTCAGGGAGACGGAGGCAAGTGCCTCCTTCCTGGGGATTGACTTCATCTTCTCCAGTATGTCCAGTGGTAGGACGGTGTCTCGCACGCAGTACTCCAGGACCTCGTCAGGCCTGGCTGCCCACTCCTCGTCCATCTTGCTGGCGTCGATGTCCATCTTCTGCATCTCCTCGTCATCGGGCCACAGGAGTTGGGACACGTACCTCAGGGACTCGCGCTGGGGCCTGAGGGTCTGTCTGGCCTGCCACCATGCATCGAGCGGTATCCTTCCTTTGATCGTCCAGACCCGGTTCTGCTCCCTGTTTGGGAAGATCCTTCCCGGCCTCCTCCAACCGCGCTTGGTCTCGGCCTGGTTTATCGGAACCCTCCCCCATCCCAGTAGGGTCGCCCTGTCCATCTCCGACTCTGTGTCGATGTACTCGGACCTCTCCTCCATCCTAGGCAGGTCGAAGTTGTCTATGTTGTACCCGGTGATGAAGTCGGGGTCCTCGGATCGGACCACCTCCGTGAGCTTCTCCAGTATCTCGGTCTCCGCCCCCACGATCGGGTATTCCCTCCTTTCCCCGGCTCTGTCAACTACGGCTGCGGCGCAAAGTATCGTGTTGTTTTCGATGCTCGTCTCCAGGTCGAACGACATCGTGACGAAGGGGGCCGGGAATGGCTCGGTCCTGCTCAAGCCGCTAATGTCGCAGGACACCACCATGTCGAGGGGGTAAACCCCGGAGCCGCCGGCCGATAGGATCCGCTCCTCTGCGATCCCCACATCGGTGTTCTCCGGGGTCTTCGCCTCATCGGGGGCTCTTTCTCCTGCCCAGAGGACCTCTCCGCTGGCCCTGATGTGCGGGCCTAGGTCGAGGTCGAGGAGCAGCCTCTGCACGAACAGTATGTCTGCGCTGGTAACGGTCCAACCGAATTCCGACAGGGCCTTCCTGACCCCTCGAACCTTCGTGGTGCCCCTCACGTGGACCCTGTAGTGCGGCCTGACCCTCCCGTCCATGGTGGAGAGCTTCATCCCGCTGGGCTCGGGCTCTCCGCGAACGCCATTGGTCTCGGCGACCCTGCCTAGGGACAGGTTGGAACCGCTGCTGCTCTCATCCGTAGATGGGTCCGATATCTCGACGTAGGGGCTGAGGCCGTTCACGAGAAGCAGCGTCGAGTGGCCGGCCCTGGAGCGGCACCAGAGTTCTATCACCGTCCTGGGCTCGTCGCCGTCCTGCCAATCGCGATTGTCGCCCGAAACTATGCATACATCCTCATCCCATTGCATGAAGTCACCCATTTGCCATACCGAGGCCGATTGCCTTACCCCACGTCATCGTGAGGGGCCATAACCATGCCGGGGGGGGCTACAGCGGAACCGTTGAAAGCCGAGGCGGTCCCCTGACCAACAATCGGGGTGCGGCGATTGATTGTAAAGGACGGACCGGGGATAGACTGGGACTCGCTCACCTTCAGTTTCACGCAAACCGATCGGATGTACATCTCAACTTGCAACGAGGGCGAGGAGTGGGGTCCGGGAGCCATGCAGGACTTCCAGAACCTGAGCCTGTCTCCCGCTGCGGGAGTCATCAACTACGGGCAGGGTTTGTTCGAGGGGATGAAGGCGCAATATGCGGAAGACGGCGAAGTCGTACTATTCCGACCCAGTGACAACGCAAGGAGGTCGCGGGAGGGGGCGCGGAGGCTGGGCATGCCACCGGTCCCCGAGGAGATTTTCCTAGACGCGGTTAAGCAGACCGTGAGGGAGAACATCAGGTGGGTACCCCCGCTGGGAAAGGGCGCGCTGTACGTCAGGCCCCTTCTCTTCGGCAGCGGGGCGATCCTGGGTGTCGCTCCTGCTCCCGAGTTCACATTCCTTGTCTACGTCTCGCCTGTCGGGCCCTACTTCAAGGGAGGCATCACGCCGACTTCCCTCAGGGTTTCCGACGAGTTCCACAGGGCCGCGCCGGGCGGCTCCGGAGGCGTCAAGGCGATCGGTAACTACGCACCTGGGATGGTGCCGTCGAAGATGGCGAAGGAGGAGGGCTACTCGGAGATTATCTACCTAGACGCGGTTAACCACAGGTACATCGAGGAGGTCGGGGCTGCGAACTTCTTCTGCGTTAAGGACGGTGTCATCTCCACGCCGGAGCTGACGGGGACGATCCTGCCCGGAGTGACTAGGGCTTCTGTCATGGAGCTCGCCGAGTCCAAGGGTTACGAGGTTAGGGAGGAGAAGGTGGACGTCGACTACGCCCTCGACGCGGACGAGT
>NZKZ01000058.1 GCA_002694065.1 Acidiferrobacter sp. | reverse complement strand
TTTGAGAGCAGAGTGTTCATCGGTTAAATCAAGACAGGCAGACAGTGAATGACCTATTCGCCGCAGGGTATTTTTGTCAGCGGAGGGATTATAGGGTTCCGAGGGGAGAAGGGTGTCACAGCGACATTCTTTTTTGGTACAGTGTCGCGGTTGTCGAACAAATATTCAAAAATGCGGAGGAGAATCGCGTAATGCATCGGATGCTTCACATGGAGCCCAGTCTTTGTACCGGGTGTCTGCAGTGCGAGATGGCGTGCAGCTTTGAGCACGAGGGAGAGTTCAACCCGGCGCGGTCGCGCATTCGGGTTTTCGAGTTTGAGCACGGGCGCACGTCTGTGCCATACACCTGCACCCAGTGCGTCGAGGCATGGTGTATGAAAGCCTGCCCGACCGCGGCGATCTCCGTCAATACCGAGCTGGGGGCCAAGCTCGTCAGCCCCGAAGCGTGTGTGGGATGCAAGGCCTGCGTCTCTGCCTGCCCGTTTGGGACGATCGAATTTAATCCTGTCAGCGGCAAAGTAGACAAGTGTGATCTTTGTGGCGGGGATCCGAAATGCGTGTCTGCTTGTCCGACCGATGCAATTACCTATGTGGATGCGGGTGCATCCGGCGTTGGTCGTATGCAGGCCTCCGCAGAACAGGCTGCACAAGGGGGTGCATCATGAGTTGGCAGGGAAAAATACTTCGGGTCAACCTGACTTCGGGAGAGGTAACGCCTGAGCCGCTCAATATGGAGTGGGCCAACGACTATATCGGCGAGCGTGGTCTCGGCACCAAGTATTTGTGGGAGAACATGGATCCCAAGGCAGACCCCATGGGTCCTGACAACGTGTTGATTTTTGCGACGGGTCCGCTCACGGGCACCAGCGCGTCCACGAGCGGCCGCTATGCCGTGATTACCAAGGGCCCTCTCACCGGCGCAATCGCCTGCTCCAATAGCGGGGGCAAATTCGGCGCAGAGCTGAAATACGCCGGATTTGATCTTTTGCTTGTTGAGGGCCGCTCAGAAAAACCGGTCTATCTTTTGATTGAGGGCGATGAAATCAGTCTCGCCAGTGCCGACAAGATTTGGGGCAAGACCGTTTGGGAAACCGATGAGTGGATAAAAAAGCAGCACCACAATCCTATGCTGAAGATCGCGACCATTGGCGTAGCGGGAGAGCGCGGAGTGCGCTATGCCGCGGTGGTTAATGATCTGCACCGGGCGGCTGGTCGGTCGGGAGTCGGTACGGTGATGGGAGCAAAGAATCTGAAAGCGATTGCGGTGCGCGGGACAGGCGGCGTGCGGGTGAAGGATCCCCAGCGGTTTATGCAGGTGACCGACGAAATGAAAAACCTGCTTGCCAAGGAGACCGGCGGCCTGACCAAGTACGGCACCAACGCCATGATGGACACGATGCAGGAATTCGGTGGCCTGCCAACCAACAACTTTCAGGAAGTCCAGTTTGACGGCTACGACAAGATCGATGCCAAAGCGATGTTGAAAACTGACGATACGGGGCACACCAACCTGTTGACCAACAAAGCCTGTTTTGGCTGCACCATCGCCTGCGGCAGGATCGCCCACATCCGGAAGGATCACTTTACGATTCAGAATCGGAAAGAGTACTGGCACGCTTCGGGTGGCCTTGAATATGAGACGGCATTTGCTTTTGGCCCTGTTGTCGGGGTCGATGACATCGATGCCTGTACCTTTGCCGGATATCTGATGAATGAGCATGGAATGGACCCGATTTCGTTTGGCGTCACCCTTGCGGCCGCTATGGAGTTGTACGAGATGGGCGTCATTACGACTGATGACACCGATGGCGTGGAACTTAACTTTGGGAATGCCGAAGCGCTGACCGTGATGGCGGAGAAAACTGGTAAGCAGGAGGGGTTTGGTGAAATCCTGGGTATGGGATCCCGCCTCATGTGCGAAAAGTATGGCCACCCTGAACTGTCCATGACGGTTAAGGGGCAGGAATTTGCCGGCTATGACTCGAGAGCGCTGCAGGGGATGGGTCTTGGGTATGCCACCGGCAACCGCGGTGCCTGTCACCTGAAACACGATACCTTTGAGGTCGATATGGATGACCAGACCGGAGAAGGTAAGGCGGAACCCTGCAAGACGTCCCAGGACTGGACTGCCGCGGTGGACTCGAGCGGTCTTTGCATGTTCACCATGGGCGCCTGGGGTGCTCCTGAATTTGCCGCGCAATTGGATGCCGATAGCGAAGGCGACTGGACCGCAGAGCGTCTGATGGAAAGCGGTGAGCGGATATGGAATCTCGAGAGAATGTTTAATCTCGCGGCAGGGCTTACCCGCGCCGACGATACTCTGCCTGAACGGCTGCTTAAGGATCCAGCGCCCAGCGGGACCGCCAAGGGCCGTGTGAACGAGCTTGATCGGATGCTCCCCGAGTACTACGACCTGAGGGGCTGGAACGAGGCAGGTGAGCCTACAGAGGACACCCTTGGCCGATTGGGGCTTAGTTAACATCCGATGCAGGTCAAGGTACGGGTAACAGGACACCTCATCGATCTGTGCTCGGTCGATGAGGTGGAGTTGCCCGAGGGCGCCAGCGTCGCCGACGCGGTGGCGGCGCTGGGCATTCCCCCCGAGCAAGTCGGGTTGGTGTCTGTCGATGGGCAGGCGGTTTCCAAAGCGAGAAGAGATACCACAACGCTGGCCGACGGTAACGAGATGGTCGTGATGGCGCCACTGACCGGCGGTTAAGGGGCTAAGGGAGTCCGAGGTGGTTGAACTGCTGCCGCCTGGCCCTCAGCTAGGCGTTTTCGTTGGCGCAGTGCTGGTGTTGGCGTTAACGCCCGGTCCTGCACTCTTTTACATTCTTGCTACCAGCATTGCCCAAGGCACTCGCGCCGGGGTGATATCCGTGCTGGGGATAGCGACAGGGACCCTGGTTCATGTTGTGATGGCCGTGTTTGGCCTGACGCTGTTGCTGGCATCATCAGCGGCGGTTTTCCAGTTCGTGAAATATGCAGGCGCCGTTTATCTTGTAGCGTTGGGCCTGTATCTGCTGACTCGACCCAGGCAAGAGCAGGGAGCACCATTAGAGCGGCCCACGAGAGATCTATGGCGGGTCTACAGCCACGCCGTCATGGTCAATGTCCTCAACCCGAAGGTGGGGATTTTCTTTCTCGCGTTTTTTCCGCAGTTCGTAGACCCCGGGCGAGGCGAGCCGGCCATGCAGTTTCTACTCCTGGGGACAGTGCTGATCGGGGTTGTTCTGGTGACGGATACCTTATTTACATTTACTGCGGGTGTGGTGACGCGCCTTCTTAGGCGTCAAAGCGGGCAGAGCCGATGGCCGCAGATCGTGGGAGGCCTGACTTATATGGGACTCGGGGTTTTCAGTGCCACTATCGATCCCCCGACGCAGGGCTGAGGTCCGACTGGTGCGCACGCAGCAGTATAGAGTTTCAACTCCGCGGACAGTCCACGTCAGGCGCACTTTCGTACCAGAAACGACCCGAAAGGTTTCCCCGCCAAACCCATAGCGCCAGCAGTGGTGCTGATCCCGTCTGCATCGCGTGAACGGCGCGAGGGGCGTGGTGGATTAGGTCACCCGGCCGCGCCGTGAACTCCCGAGCGTCGATGCGCCAGTGAGCTTCACCGCTCAGAATGAAATAGAACTCCTCGGCATCGTGCGCGTGGCCCGGATAGGGGATATTGCCCCGCTGCAGGAGAAGACCCATTCTCACTGGGTCGTCATCGGCCGGCGGACTCTCATCTGCCAGCATGGCGTAGGCATAGCCCCCGGGGAAAAACTCCGGCACACCTCGGCTGGCTTCCTCCCAGGGGGAGAAGGGAGCGGCCTGAGCGACTGCGTCACGGAGCAGGTGATCAGCCGGGATTCCCTGTATTGCTGTTTCGAGGCAAAGTTCTGATGTGGGACAGGTTAGAGACTCTTTTTCAGGTTTTTCACGCGGCACGCGGTCGATCTGATTCGACAGCAACCTAAATTCTGGATCATTACTTGTTCGACAAGTTTGGGCGACCTGATCCAAAAGCGTCGGCAGGTACTGGCTCATGAGTGGTTCTCTTCAGTCCGGGATGCCCATCGCGAGTGAATTGCTTTGTTGATGGGCTCGAATAGGGTAATCTCTTGACGTGGGTTATATCAGAACGCGGCCTTTTTGTGCTGACGGCATACCTCTGAATCTAGTAAATTAAATCGAGACTGATGCAAGTCCATAGATTTTCATGACTTCAGGAAAACATTTGTGAGTGAACTTCTTCTCAGTATGCGCGACCTCGTGATCGAGGCAGACATTGACGGCGAATGGAAGCCGATCGTGAAGGGTCTCAGCATGAATCTGCATAAAGGCGAGATCATCGGCCTGATTGGAGAGTCAGGAGCAGGCAAGTCGACTTTTGGCTTGGCGGGAATGGGGTATACCAAGCCCGGGTGCAGAATTGTCTCCGGGTCGATCTGTCTCGAAGACGAAGAACTGGTGGGCGCCTCTGCCTCACGACTGCGCGAGATACGCGGAAACAGTGTTTCCTACGTGGCACAGAGCGCGGCCGCGGCGTTCAATCCCGCGCATCGTCTGATTGAGCAGTTTGTGGAGGCGCCAGTGCAGCACGGCAAGATGCGGGGCGATGAGGCCGCGCGCCGTGGTCAGGAACTTTATCGTCAACTGGATTTGCCTGATCCAGACAACATCGGCAACCGCTTCCCACACCAAGTCTCAGGAGGTCAGTTGCAGCGCGCCATGACTGCGATGGCGATGGGTTGTGACCCACGTCTCATCATCTTCGATGAGCCTACGACTGCGCTTGATGTGACCACGCAGATAGAAGTGCTCTCTACGATCAAGGAAGCGGTGAGGGCGCGGGGAGTCGCCGCGATTTACATCACACACGATCTTGCGGTGGTCGCGCAACTTGCAGATCGCATCATGGTGTTACGTTACGGAGACCTGGTGGAGGAAGGAGATGCGCGGAATCTTCTGGAAAATCCCCAGCAGGAATACACCCGACGCTTACTGGCAGTCCGATCTTTGCGCGAAGATAAAGATGCATCCAAACGCGATGAGACGGTTCTCGACGTTTCTGGCGTAAGTGCACGATACCCGCGCGCTGAGGAAGACGTGCTCAGCGATATTTCGGTCAGGGTACAGAAAGGAAAAACGGTTGCAGTCGTTGGGGAGTCCGGAAGCGGCAAAAGCACCCTCGCGCGAGTGATCACCGGATTGCTGCCCCCGTTGAAGGGAGAAGTCCGGTTTCGTGGAGAGGCCTTGAGCCCGGCGTTAGCGAACCGCGGACGTGAGGAGTTGCGATCCATTCAGATGATTTATCAGATGCCGGACGTGGCGCTTAATCCCCGGCAAAAGATTGCCGAGATCATCGGCCGGCCGTTGGAGTTCTATCTGGGCTTGAAGGGTGCCGAGAAAGTGGCCACGATCAACCGGTTGCTTGAGCAGATTGAACTGCCGGCCGATTATGCAGAACGCTACCCGGCACAACTCTCTGGGGGTGAAAAGCAGAGGATTTGTATCGCCCGAGCGCTGGCAGCGGAGCCTGACCTTATTATCTGTGATGAAGTAACTTCGGCCCTTGACCAGCTCGTCGCGGAAGGAATTCTGGAACTTTTGCAGAACCTGCAGAACCAGTTGGGCGTTTCCTATCTATTCATTACCCATGATCTTGCTACCGTGAAAGCAATTGCTGACAGTATTGTGGTGATGTATCAGGGCAGGGTAGTAGAGCAGGGACCCAAGGCAGAGATTCTCTCTCCCCCGCACGAAGCCTATACTGAGCTTTTGTTGTCATCCGTTCCAGAGATGAATCCAGATTGGCTGGATACCCTGGTTGAGCGCCGTAAACGTGGTGAATTGCCAACCATAGAGTCCCTCAACTAGATTTTTAGCGTGAGTCAGGGACTGGACAGGCAAAGCAGTCAGAGGCTGGCCGCTCCTTCGAATTTGATTGCTCGCTGAATCCTGCGCCCCAATAAAGTCGGAAGGGCACCGCGATGTCCCGACTTGACTGGAGTTCAGGTGCGATGGGTTTTCCAGTCAGTGCCGCGATACATGATCTGTCTGCGGACCTCTTCAGACTCCCGATGGAACTCCACGGCCACCGGATCCAGATCGTACCGGGGTTCGGGCTCAAGTTTGAAATTCTCAAAGCGGTCGACTCCACGGACTAGCGCAGCGCTATCTTCATCTGAATAGGCTTGCCGGGTGTCCGGCGGGATATACCTAATCGCCAGGCCGATTCGTCGATCATCGGTCTGGTTGGGGTGGGAAGCGTGAGCAATACGATAGGCAAAAAGCGTCGCTTCTCCAGTGTCGACTTCAAGGTTTACGGCTAGATTTTCATCGACTCCGCCGATTTCCTGCCCTCGAGTCAGCATATTGTCATCGTGGTACGTGTCTTGATGAGCGAGATCCGGTCCAACGTGACTGCCTGGCAGCACCCGCATACATCCGCTCTGCACGGTGGCGGGCGAAAGGGCTACCCAGACGGTGACGAGTCTGTCTGAATCGAGCCCCCAGTACTGACTGTCCTGATGCCACGAGACAAACTGGGGCGAGCGGGGTTCTTTGATCCACCAGTCAGTCGACCAGACAAGAATGTCTGGTCCGATGAGGTCCTCGACCGCATCGAGAATTCTCGGAGTCCGAATAAAGTCAGACAGCCACTTGAATAGCAAATGGTTCTTGAAACGTTGCGATCCGCGCAGCGCGCCCCCTTGCGCCTGCTCGAATGATTCAAGCTTTGAGCGCATCTCCTGCATCAGGTCAGCTGTCGCGACCGAAAAGGGCGGCACAAACCCCTCGGCCCTGAAGTCCTGAACCTGATGTTCAGTAAGGAATTTGCCCATGAATCCCGTGCTCCATATCTGGTGATGGTTTAGGGGCCACCTCGGCCTAATTTAAAGTCTAACCAAAAAAGCAAATACGGATTATCAACAATCGCACAGTCGCGATTCAGATGCTAGGACCGAGTCGTGGTTGGGAAGGGAGGGGAAAGGTGTCGTGTCTTAGGCCTTCGTAACGGTCGCCCTGAAGGAAATTTTCTAACCCTGGCTTTCCTCAATGGCGCTGACCTGGCGTTTTACCCGTTGCACCATGGCATAAACGCCGACATGACGGCTGGGGCTCAGATGCTCAAAGAGCCCTAGTTTTTCAAATTCGGCATCGGCATCGAATTCATCGATTTCTGATGCAGTCTTGCCATTGAACATGCCCAGCAGGATGGCGACTACGCCCTTTACTGTGGAGGTGTCGCAGTCCCCATGAAATGTGAACAAGCCTTCATTATCTCGAATAGCGCGGATATAGACCGTGCTCATGCATTCTGGAACATGATAGAGGTCAATCCGCTCCTCATCTGGGTAGGGCGGGAGCTTCTCCCCCAGTTCGGTAATGAACTGGTAGCGCGCGTCCCAGTCCTGGAGGAACTCAAAGGCTTCCACGACGCGTGGGTAATCAATTGGGAAAGTGTCCATAAAAATGTGTGGGTATTTGCATGATCACACGCTTGTCTTTATTAATTATATCGCCCCGTTGGCTAATGACTGAACCCGTGCTACACAGTTATGATTGCTCGAATACATACTTGACCCTCCCGAATCCGGGAATCACCAATAGCGCATGGAATCGACCGACTATCGTTTAACCATCAAGCCGTGGCAGACGCCCTTGGTTGTCCTGCTTGGCGGCTGCCTTATCTCTCTAATCGGTTTTGGAGCGCGATCCAGTTACGGGGTTTATCTCGGACCCATCACAGAAGAATTTGGTTGGTCCCGAGAGAACTTTGCGTTTGCCATGGCCTTGCAGAATCTCTTTTGGGGTTTGTGTCTTCCGATCGCGGGAATGTTGGCCGACCGCTTCGGCCCAGTGTGGGTAATCGGAATTGGCGCATTGGTGTATGCGGTTGGGACCTTCGGCGTGACGCTGATTGACACGACCTTGACACTTCATTTGACGGGCGGAGTGCTTGTCGGCACGGGCGTTGCGTTTACCGCGTTTTCGTTGGCAACAGCCGCCATGTTGCGTGTCGTGGGAATGCAGCGTCGATCATTTGTTATCGGCTTGTGTACGGCGGCAGGCTCAGTGGGGCAGGTTTTGTACTCGCCGATCACCCAGGGAATGATCAGCGGTTACGGTTGGCCGACCGCACTGATTGTGACTGCAATCTCGGTATGCCTCATCCTGCCGTTGGCGTTCACCTTGCCCAGCGATCCCCGGGTGAGAAACGAAAACGTTGTGCACTCCGGCAGCGGCGGAGCAATACGCGAGGCATTTGCGAATCGGGGATTTTTATTGTTAACCACAGGTTTTTTTGTTTGCGGCTTTCATGTCGCTTTCATTACCGTGCATCTTCCGATCTATGTCGCGGATCTTGATCTTGCGCCGATGGTGGGTGCGGTTGCGATTTCGCTGATCGGCATATTCAATATTTTGGGTTCGTTGCTCTCCGGCGCCTTCGGCCAAAGGTACAGTAAGAAAATGGGTTTAAGCGGGATCTATGCTTTGCGCGCACTGGTCTTGGCGATATTTCTTATCTCGCCGAAAACGACCGAAGTGATCTACGTTTTTGCAGCAACCATGGGGATCCTGTGGCTATCTACGGTGCCCTTGACAGCGGGGCTCGTTGCCCAGGTTTTTGGAATTCGCTACATGGCGACGCTTTATGGGTTTGTATTTCTGAGCCATCAGATCGGCAGTTTTATTGGAGTATGGTTAGGCGGTTTTATTCACGACGCGACGGGGTCATATGACCTGATGTGGCAAGCAGGGATCTTGATGGGACTGGTGGCGGCAGTGATCCATCTTCCGATAGACGAGACCCCTGTGCCGCGTTTGCAAGAGGCGTAGTATGGGTTTCGTGTCCGGGACGAAGATTTATTTCCATAAGGAGGCAAGAAAGTTCAGGTTTTCCACTTTTGGGAATATTCCTGCAGAGGCAGTGCTTGAGTTGAATTAACAGTTGATCGAGGTGGGAAATTGCCGCACAGTAGGGCCAATCTAATCCGGAGGAGCGATGATCGACGCCAGCCTTAGGGTGCTGCGAACCGACGTAGCGGGCATGCCGATTGAGTGGATCGGCTTTGAAGAAGCTGTTCGGCTTCATTGTCTTGATCAGATTCTTTACCCAATGGGTTCGGTGCTTTATCACGTGCACGGCGGGATCAATGCGCGGTCGGGAGAGCAAAGCACCCTCGCGATCCACTCCATTATCTGTACCGCCGGCCAGTCCCGCGCCCATCTCAAGCGTTTGCCGAGTTATGCCCCTCCACTGAACAACAGTACCCTGTTTCGGCGCGATGCCAATCTATGCCTTTATTGCGGGGATCAATTCAGAAATACAGATCTGTCTCGCGACCACGTAGAACCCCTCAGCAAAGGCGGCAGGGACATTTGGCAGAATGTTGTCACCGCGTGCAAGCGATGCAATCACCACAAGGGGAGTCGCACGCCCGAGGAAGCCGGAATGCAACTTTTGGCTGTGCCTTTTGTGCCGACACACGCCGAATACATTTATCTTTCGGGCCGACGAATCCTGGCCGACCAGATGGAGTT
>NZKZ01000171.1 GCA_002694065.1 Acidiferrobacter sp. | reverse complement strand
CTGTCGCCCAACGGTGAGGCTGATGAAATCTTATTACAATGTCAGAGTCGAGGCAGACCTAATCCGGCGCTCGGTGCCGATCTCACGGAGAGGACCATGAACACCCCTGATCGCAAACCCATTGTCTCCTGGGCCCTGTATGACTGGGCCAACTCGGCCTTTGCGACCACCGTGATGGCCGGATTTTTCCCGATCTTCTTTAAGCAGTACTGGAGTCAGGATGTCGCCCTCACCCACAGCACCTTCTATCTTGGGGTGGGCAATTCTGTCGCAAGCCTGATCATTGTCATTTTGGCGCCCATTCTCGGCGCCATGGCCGACACCGGTGGATTGCGAAAACGCATGCTCGCGACCTTTGCCAGTCTTGGTGTGCTCGCGACCGGCGCCCTCTATCTGGTGCAGGCTGGCATGTGGCCGTTTGCGATTCTGCTCTATGCCATCGCGGTGGTCGGTTTCTCGGGCGCGAACACCTTTTATGATTCCCTGCTGGTTATCGTCTCGCCCTCGGAGCGGCGTCATCGGGTATCAGCACTGGGTTTTGCGCTTGGATACCTCGGAGGCGGTCTGCTCTTTCTTGTAAACGTACTGATGACCTTAAAGCCCGGACTGTTTGGGCTCGCTGATGCCGCGGAGGGTGTGCGCTGGTCGTTCATTACGGTGGCAGTTTGGTGGACGGTGTTTTCCATACCGCTCTTTCTTAATGTGGAAGAGCCGCTGCCCGAAAGCGGGCGGCGTGGAGTCGACATCAAAGGCACGTTCGCAGCTTTGCGTGATACTGCCACCAGCCTTTCGCAGTACCGTGGAGCTTGGATGTTCCTGCTTGCCTACTGGCTGTACATCGACGGTGTCGATACGATCGTGCGGATGTCGGTCGACTTTGGCCTGTCGATCGGCCTGTCCTCGGACCACCTGATCACGGCCCTGCTCCTGGTGCAGTTCATCGGCTTTCCGGCGGCCTTGGTATTCGGCCGGATGGGAGAGCGCTATGGCGCAAAACGCGGAATCTGGATCTGCATCTGGGCCTATGTTGGCGTCACGGTGTTTGCCTTTTTCATGGAGACGGCACTACAGATGTATATCCTCGCTGCGGTCATCGGTCTCGTGCAGGGTGGGATCCAGGCGCTCAGCCGATCGATGTTCAGTCATCTTATTCCGCAGGAGAAAAACGCGGAGTTCTTTGGCTTCTACAACGTGGTTGGCAAAGCGGCGGCCGTGTTTGGACCGGTCATGATGGGTACCATCGTTCACCTCACCGGCAATCCGCGTCTGGGTATTCTTTCAGTCGCGCTGCTCTTTTTTGCCGGAATGTTCTTCTTCCGGTTGGTAAACGACCCAACAGATCAGAAGTCACCTTAAGCCCACTGACCGCGCTTCAGTAGCAGTTCCTTTAGAACTCTGGGGCGATCGGTCATCAGGCCGTCTATGCCAAGATCCAGCAGTCGCTCCATTTCTTTGGGCTCGTTAACCGTCCAGACATGAACCTGCAGACTCCGTGACTTCATCGCGGTCACAAAACGCCTATCTATTACCCTGATCCCGTTCCATACGACGGGGACCTGGGCACAGGCTGCCTGCAACCGCCCGATGGGCAAACCAATACTCGAAAGACGTGCCCGGGTCGTCTCAAGCGTCGCCATGGAAGTGCAGATCCCCGGTAACGCACTGCGTATTTGCTTCAGCCTCTTGTCCGAGAAAGAGCCAATACAAACCCGCTCTTGGGCTCTAGTGCGCCTGATCACCTCAATAAGCGGACCGACGGCGGCATCCGCTTTGGGATCAATATTGAAGCGGATCTCAGGGAAATTCCCAAGAAGCTCCTCCATCAACGGGATCGGCTCACGTCCAGAAACGCGGGCACCTGCCACGTCCTTGTAGTCTAGCCGGGCAATGCTGCCCCTCTGATCAGTGACGCGATCAAGCCGGTCATCGTGGAAAGCAATAAGCGCCCCGTCACGGGTGCAGTGTACGTCTGTCTCAAGATAACGAAAGCCCAGCCCTACCGCACTCTCGAAGGCAGCTGCTGTGTTTTCCGGCGCGGCTTCTCCATCACCACGATGCGCAAAAGCCAATACCCCATCATGCTCAAGAAAAGCGTGGCTCGGCATTTATCGGCACTGGCTCATGAAGGCTGACTGACTCACGCTGATCAGAATTCGAGTGGTTACAGGGTCAGGTTAAGATTAGCATCATCTAGAGCCTCTTCTGCCACTTCACCCGGTTCGTATGTCTTCACCGCTTGTCCTCATCCCCACCTACAACGAAAAAGGCAATCTGCCGCCTTTTATTGAGGCTGTACGAAGCAGCCTGCCGCAGGCCGACATACTCGTTATCGACGACAACTCGCCGGACGGCACAGGCGCGTTGGCCCAGGAGATCGCCGCAAAGGATGTTCAGGTTCACGTGCTTCACCGTATTCACAAAGAGGGGCTCGGCCGTGCCTACCTGGCCGGATTCACGTGGGCACTTGAACACGACTACAGCCATGTCTTTGAGATTGATGCCGACTTCAGCCATAACCCGAAGGATCTGCCGCGACTGCTCGCTGCAACGGGCGATGCCGATATCGCTCTCGGATGCCGCTGGATGCCTGGCGGGGGTGTCTCCGGATGGCCCTGGTCGCGTCTCGCCTTATCGCGTTTCGGCAACCTGTATGCCCGTCTCATTCTCGGCGTGTCTTACCGTGATCTGACAGGAGGGTTTAAATGTTTCCGCCGCGAAGCGCTACAGACCCTAGGCCTCGAGAAGATCCGGTCAGTGGGTTACGGCTTTCAGATCGAGACCACGTGGCGCGCACTGAAAAGCGGGCTGAGCGTGACTGAAGTTCCCATCCACTTTACCGACCGCACCGTCGGCGTATCCAAAATGTCGGGGCAGACGTTCAGAGAGGCATTGATACTGGTCTGGCGCCTCAGATTCGGCCGACTATGATCTTCGCTCTCCTGAAACAAGAAGCAACAGATAACTGTACAGCCAGATCGCAAGCCCCGCGAGGCCAACGATGTCGCGCGCCAGTTCCCCTTGGGGGATCAGAAGCGCTGCGGCTTTGATGCCGAGTAGACTGGAGAGCCCTCCCAATACAGCAATCTTCCACCAGGACTGTTTTGCCAACGCATCCTGCCAGCAAAACAGGAGCAATCCGAAGAAGGCAATGAAGTGCGGCTTTGAGGACTGCGGCCCGATCAGCACAAAAGCGGTATAGAACAGCAAGCCCAGCACGAACACCGCATCTTTACGTACCCGGCTTGCGAGCAGCAGCAGCAGCGCAAATCCCGAACACAAACCCAACAGCACAATATTGGATGGCACGGCGTGTCCAAGCCGGGTCGCAGCGATCCGATACAGAGACTGGTTACCTGCGCTGCCCCGATCCTGCCACCAGCGGACCTCGTCAGGCGATACGGACAGCGTCATCTCGTAATGCTCGCGCAGATAACTCCACATACCACCGGCGATGGCTTCCGCCTTGAACTGCCCCTGCGGCACCGTGTCCCGCTTGGGCAGCACAGAGCCCGGGACCGTAAAGCTGGAATCCCGCCAGCTATCGCTGACTGCATATTTGGCGACATCGGGTGCCGCAATTAGTACCACGGTAAGGCCCAGAAAGACCCCTGCTGCTGCCCAGCGTTTCTTGTAGATCGGCAGTAAGACCATAAAAAGGGGATTTGCCTTGAGGCCGGCCGCTATCGCCATCAGGGTCGACGCCAGCACAGGCACACGAGCAAAAGCCGCGAGTCCGAATATGACCAACCCAAAAATCAGGATATCGGTCTGCTGATTGTTGAAGACAGCCAGAATCGACCGAAAAGAAAACAGCAGAGCAATGACCAGCGTCGCCGCTCGCACAGCGCTGCCGTAAAGCACCTCACGCTGGCAGATATAGACGGCACCCACAAGAAAAATGACATTAACGGCGAAGAACAGGATTTTTCCGACGGTGTAACCCAGGGGATATACCGGCAACAGCATGAAAGAAGCAAAAGTCGGATAGGTAAAGACATTCTGCTCATAGATGTGAATCTTGAGGCCATGCACATAACGAAACGTGGCTGCCCAGTACACATCAAAGTCACCGTCGTGGACGAGATAGCGATAGAAAAGTATAGCAATCGCAAGTATTCCCAATCCTACGCCTATCCATTGATATTTAGACATTTTCAGGAACATGGTGTTAAATCTAAGCCCCGTGAATAACAACTTTATCAGGGTGATTAATTGTCCCGAGACCAGAGGACTACAGATCGTTGAGAATTGGCTTCATTAGACCTGAACCGATCTGAATCTGACTTGCGAGAGATCGCTCCGTCTTGACTCTCAACTTTTGAAGCCTCCGAAGAAAAAGAGGATAAATAACAGAACCACACCTCGGCCGACATATATGAATAGGAGAGAAGAGTTATTCCAAATCGCTCTCTTGGTTCAAAAATATACAACGTTGT
>NZKZ01000057.1 GCA_002694065.1 Acidiferrobacter sp. | reverse complement strand
TTCTCAACGCCTGTCCGGCGCGTTGAATACAACCAGGAACAACAGAATTTCTCAGTGACGGTTCATAACCTCACCGAAGATCGGATGTATACCGAAGACTTCGACAACGTGGTGGTGGCAACGGGACATTTTTCGACGCCCAACGTGCCGAAGTTTGACGGTCTTGAGACTTTCAACGGGCGGGTCATGCATGCGCATGATTTTCGCGATGCCCTTGAGTTCAAAGACAAGGATATCCTCATCATCGGCACCAGTTACTCCGCCGAGGATATAGGGTCACAGTGCTATAAATACGGAGCTCGGACCATTACGGTTTCGCACCGTACCGCACCGATGAGTTTCCATTGGCCGGATAACTGGGAAGAGGTGCCCTTATTAACCCGTGTGGACAAGAACACCTGTCACTTTAAAGACGGCTCCAGCAAGGAGATCGATGCGATCATCATGTGCACGGGATACCTGCATCATTTTCCTTTCTTGCCGGATGGGTTGCGGCTTCAGACAGATAATCGGCTGTGGCCGCTGAATCTTTACAAGGGCGTATTCTGGGAAGACAACCCCCGTTTGATGTACCTGGGTATGCAGGACCAGTTCTACACCTTCAATATGTTTGATGCCCAAGCCTGGTATGCGCGTGACTACATCATGGGCAGGATTGAGTTGCCTGATCTTGAGACCATGCGCCAACATAGCCAGGCCTGGCGTGATCGGGAAGAAACGCTTGAAGATGATGAACAGATGATCTGGTTTCAGGGGGACTACGTACAGGAACTCATCGATGAAACGGACTACCCGAGTTTTGATGTAGAAGGGGTCAATAAGACCTTTATGGAATGGGAGCATCACAAGCACGAGAACATTATGACCTTCCGCGACAATTCGTATCCGTCGCTGATGACAGGTAACCCCCAGCCTGCGCATCACACGACCTGGTTAAAAGCCATGGACGACTCTATGGAGTCGTACTTGAAGTCCAGTTAAGAGAAGTCTTAACGGCAAGAATAGTCCGGGTTCGCCCGGGCTATTTTTTGAAGTTGAGGTTTCCTGTAAGGAAACATTATTTCCACCAGTTGAATTTAATTTACTAAAGGCGTACGCTCGTCTGCTGCCAGACAAATCCATTAAAGGAAGAGAAACTATGTGCGGTATTGCGGGCGTGATGTATCGCGGATCAGACAAAGCGTTCAGCACGGGCGAGGCGCTGATCCGTATGCTGGATGGCTGCCAGCATCGGGGTCCTGACTCAACGGGGTTTGCGCTTTATGCGCCCGAAACATCGGGTCGGCTCAAGCTGCGCTTTTTTATTGACCCTGAGAGTGATGCTGACGATGACGTGGCGATTGACGCGATCCGTCAGCGGCTTGTGGACCTCGGCGCAGCAATCGAAGAAGAAGCCCGTGCCGGCGACAATTACCGTGTGACCATTCTCTATGACGGAGACGTCCAGAAACTCTCCTACGAGATGGAGCACGCCGCCAAGGTTATCTCAATCGGGACAAGTCTTGAGATTGTGAAGGATGTCGGCAGCGCGCACGATGTTGATGATCGCTATCACGTTAACCAGTTCCATGGAACACATGGTCTTGGTCACGTGCGTCTCGCCACTGAAAGCGACGTGAAACCCGAGGCCTCCCATCCTTTTTGGGCAACAGGCTTTGCTGATGTGGCTATCGTGCATAACGGCCAGATTACCAACTACTGGAAGATGCGCCGGCGGCTGGAGCAACGTGGTTTTGAATTCACCACGGATAACGATAGCGAGCTTATTGCCGTTTATCTTGCTGACAAGCTTGCCCAGGGTGTAAAGCTTCAGGACGCATTGTCGACATCGATCGATGATCTCGACGGCACGTTTTCCTTTCTCGTCTCGACTGGTGATGAGATCGGTTATGCCAAGGACCGCCTCGCGGCCAAGCCGATGATCATGTATGAGGATGATGATCTGGTCGCCATTGCTTCTGAAGAGGTATCGCTGAACCGGCTTTTCCCGGGCAAAGCGTTGAACACACGTGAACCTGCACCAGGAACCTACGCCACATGGTCTCGATCGATTTAGCCGAGCTGAGCGTTCGCGACGCGAATGCTCAGCTTCGAACATTGGGTGAAGCCGGGGAAGCAGTAGAGATTCTGAACCCCGATGCCCGCCATCATATCGGCGTAGGCCTGACCGCTCCGATCAATGTCAACGTCCAGGGGTCTGCCGGCTATTTCTGTGCCGGGCTCACCGACCAGGCGCGTTTTCATGTTTCCCACAACGTAGGCTGGGGGGTCGGCGACAACATGTATAGCGGTTCGGTAGTAGTGGGCGGAAATGCGGGCGCCATCCCCGGGGTTGCGATTCGTGGTGCCGAGATTGTGATCAAGGGCAATATGGGGTCAAGGGCAGGGCAGGTGATGAAAGCCGGCACGTTGTGCTGTGCCGGGAATGCGAACTTCATGGCCGGCTACATGATGTATGGCGGCCGGATCATCATCCTGGGTGACTCGGGAGAAAGGGTTGGGGAGGATATGTCGAGCGGCGAGATCTTTGTAGCGGGCAACGTTCAGGATCTCGGCTCAGATGCGATGCTGACTGACATTGACTCCAAAGAGCTCCAGAGCGTTTACGAATTTCTTGATCGTTACGGTATTAAGGCGCCCAAAGGTTTTTCCAAGATCGTCAACGCGGGCAAGAAGCTGCGCTACGGCACTCCCGAAACACCTATGCGCAGCATTCCCTTTAACACCTTCTCGGGGGATTCTGCGTATTGGAATCCGAAGGTGCAGGAGGACATAACGGTCAAAGCGCAGAGCGGTCGCTATCGAATTCGCGGCTATGGCGGGGCTCGGCCTTTGCCGCACCTCAGTGACATTGGATTTCGCAAGGACCTGACACAAGCCGGAGCTGACCGCGATGTGGTGTCAACAGTCCAAATGGCAACCGAGATCGGTGGAATCAACGGAGCACGACCCCTAAAGCTCAGCATGCCCGTGATGATTGCTCCAATGAGTTACGGGGCGCTAAGCCGCTCGACGAAGTACGCCATTGCGATGGGATCGGCCATGTCCGGTATTGCCGAAAATACGGGCGAGGGCGGTATGAGTGATGCGCAGCGGGATGCCGCCGGTCAATTGATTTTCCAGTGCCTTGGCGGGCGATTGGGTTGGAACATCCATGACATGCGCCGGGCGGACGCACTGGAGATTTATATTTCCCAAGGCGCGAAGCCGGGTCTCGGTGGACAGTTGATGGCAAAGAAAGTGACGCCGGAACTCGCCGAAATCCGAGGTATCCCCTCCGGCATTGATTTGCGTTCGCCCTCTCGCCATCCCGATATTCTTGGAGCGGATGATCTCGTCATTAAGGTCGAAGAGTTTCGTGAAGCGACAGGGTATGAAGTGCCCGTGAGTGTGAAGTTGGGTGCTGGAAGAATCCGTGACGACATCAAGATTGCCACCAAGGACGGGTTTGACTTCGTCGAGCTGGACGGCATGCAGGGGTCGACCGGTGCCGGCAGCGCGGAGGTGATCGACAACGTGGGTATTCCCACGTTGCCAGCGATTATTGAGGCGATCGAAGCGCTCGAAGAGATTGACGCGCGGGACAAGATCCAGTTAGTCCTGATGGGAGGGCTGCGCGATGGGGTCGACGCCGTGAAGGCTTTGTGCCTTGGCGCGGATGCCGTAGCGTTCGGGACGTCGGTAATTGTGGCAGGGGGGTGTATCTCATGCATGCAGTGCCATATCGGTCAGTGTGTGACGGGAATTGCAACGCAGGACCCCGAGCATGAAAAACGTTACCAGCCTGAGGTCGAAGCCAGCAACATCCATCGGTTCCTGGAAAGCGTCCGTTGGCAGATCGCAGCAATCACCCGGGGACTTGGCTACGATGATGTAACGAGTCTCAACAGAGATGATCTCGTGGCTTTAACTCCCGAGGCAGCCGACATTACAGGCCTGCCTTACGAGCCTCCCATGGCAGATACAGCGCAGGGTCAGGTGGGGGTGACGTCATGAGTGTTTACGGTCTTGACCGGATCAGCGTGCCGGTGTCGCCGCCTGGATTCTCGGATGACACCTCGGATCCGCACTATGTGCCCGCGCCGTGCCAGGTCGCCTGTCCAATAGGAACAGACGCCCCGTCTTATATCGGCTACATATGGGAAAAACAGTACGCTGAGGCGTTCGAGGCAATTACCGCGACCAACCCATTCAGTTCGATCTGCGGACGGGTATGTGATGCCCCCTGTGAGCCTGCCTGTCGCCGTGAAAGCAGTGATGGCGCGGTACAGATCCGCAATCTCAAACGTTTTGTCATGGACAAGTTGGGCGCAGACTTGCCCAGAACCCAGTTTGAGGTGTCCCGCAAGGAATCCGTCGGCATTGTGGGATCAGGTCCGGCTGGACTGACTGCTGCTTTTGAGTTGTGCAAAGCCGGGTTTTCAGTGTCGGTTTATGAAATGACTGACCGATTGGGGGGCACGATGGTCTGGGGTATCCCCCAGTTTCGGCTGCCCTCGGGAATCATTGAAGAGGATATACAGCGTCTGCAGCACCAGTGTCCGGGCCTCACGGTGCATCTCAATACGGCTCTGGGCAACGACGTTTCTTTGGATGAGCTCAAAACACGGCACGATGCCGTGCTGCTGACAATCGGCTCATGGTGGGGGAAGCCGATGGGGATTCCCGGCGAAGATCATCCGAACGTGGAAGACGGGGTCAGTTTTCTCAGGCGGATCAACGCGGGGGAGCGCCCTCAGATGCCAGAGACCGTTGTCGTCGTCGGCGGGGGTGATGTCGCGATGGACGCATGCAGGGCGGCTTTGCGGCTGCCAGGCTGCAAGACCGTCAAAGTGGTGTACCGGCGCGGCCCGGAGGAGATACCGGCGCGCAAGATCGAGTTACATCACGCGCAAAAAGAAGGCATTGAGTTTGTTTACAACGCCCTGCAGACGGGCATTTCGGATCTGGGCAACAGTCTTGCACTGCAGTGTGTTCGCACGGAAGCAGGACCGCCTGATGAAGATGGGCGTCGCTCACCTGTTGTCGTTGAAGGAAGCGCCTTTGAGATTCCCTGCGGCATGGTGATTGCTGCCGTGGGGCAAAAAGGGGCTAACGAAGCACTGGATACTGCCGGCCTGATGGATGTCGACCGTGTGCGCACTGATTTCGCGACGATGCGCACTGCGGATCCGAAAGTCTTTGCCGCCGGCGATGGTGCCTTTGGCGGCTCTACGATCGTGATGGCGATGCAGCATGGTCAGCGGGCTGCCTACTATGTTCGTGCCGCGCTGGAGAATATAGATTCACCGATTCCATACCGCACGCCATACCGCACCCGGCGTGTGCCGGTGGCTCAGGATCTCAAATGGGAGCAATTCGCTCTTGAAGAGCCGGTGTTTCACGGTGTCGGCGAAGAGCCCGCAAGTTTTCCTGAGATTGAGGACACCTACGATGAGGCTGCCGCGATGCGGGAAGCCGCCCGATGCTATCGGTGCGACGCCGAAACCGGGTCAACCGACTACTCCGTGCATCATCGGGAAGATCTTTTTTCGATGGCTCGAACGCATCCAAAAGATGTCGATAAGCATCAGGCCATGCTGCAAAGGCGGCTTAGCCCTCGGGATAATCCATACCCCGCTGAACGCCCGGCCTCCTTGGACGACCTCGTGTTTCTGCCGGCGAATCTTTCACGTTTGGTTATTGATCCTTATCGTGAGGCCTGCCGAATCGATATTGACCTTGGCCCCGATCTCAACCTGAAGCAACCATTTCTGGTCAGCGGTCTGGATGATGCGCCTGAAGAGATCAGGCAAGTCGCGTGCCGGGCAGCAGAAGAAAACGGCGCGGGAGTCGTCAGCAGATCCATGCCCGACGGCAGCGTTCACTGGCTGCAGATTCTTGAGGCTGGTGAAGCGGCTCATTCCCGAGCGGCGGGCGTTGTGCAACGATGGCACAAGTCGTTGACCAAGGAGGACCCGCTTCGAGGGAGCCATCAACTCAAAGGCATCAGCCTTTCGGACATTGAAGACATTGACGATGTCGTGGACTACGCACTGGCCCATGATTATGACTTTCTTATGCTCGACAGCACCGGTGGCCAGGGCTCATGGCGAAACGAGTTGGGCGCTCAGCCGCGGTTTGAACTGCTCTCTGGCGCCGTTGCGGCCTTGCGGGAGCGGAAAAAAGAGGAATTTCTGACGCTTATCTTCGCAGGCGGAGTGCGGTCCGGCACCGATGCAGCACGTCTGATCGCCATGGGCGCCAGCGTCGTGACTTACGGTGTGACCTCGGCGATTGCGATGGGGGGCGAGATTCATGGTGGAGAAATCCATTGGCAATCCGACCGGACACCCGAAGAGCGTGTGGAAGGACTCAGAGCAATCTTGAATGCCAATGCGGGCGAGGCATCGATGATGGCCCGCTGCACAGGCAAGACTCGGCTTCATAATCTTGAGCCGGAAGACCCGCGGAGTGTGACCCTGACGACCAGTTCCACTATGCGGGTGCCTGTCCCGGGCCACAACGTGACTGGGCGACACAGCAGGCCATGAGCCCAAGACTCTCAGGGCATCCCCTTGAGGTGGTGGATCAGGATCCGGCGGGTCCGGTCTCTGAGCGAAGCAATCGGCTTGAAGATGCCATCGGTAGGCAGGTGCGGGTCTACCGGACTCAGCTTGGGATGACCATTGCCAACCTGGCGCGTCAGGCGGAGTTATCTCCGGGGATGCTCTCCAAGATCGAGAATGGTCAGACATCACCGTCTTTGACAACCCTGCAGTCTCTTGCGGCTGCGCTTAATGTTCCAGTAACCGCTCTTTTTCGCCAGTATGAACAGGATCGGGAGGCGTCTTTCGTTAAGGCGGGCAAAGGCCTTGTCATCGACCGCCGCGGTACTCGCGCGGGTCATCAGTATCACTTGCTGGGTCATTCCGTTGGCGACCGGGCTACTCGGGCTGAACCCTACCTGATTGTGATCTCGGAACCTTCGGATGTTTTTCCCCTGTTCCAGCACGATGGTGTCGAGTTCATCTACATCCTGGAGGGAGAAATGGTCTATCGGCATGGCTCGCATGTCTACGCGATGGGGCCGGGAGATTCGCTCTATTTCGATGCGGATGCGCCCCACGGCCCTGAGGAACTGAAACAACTTCCGATTCGGTTCCTGTCTTTCATCGTTGAGCCCAGTCCGGGCTCGTGAGATCATCAGCGGTATTGGATTCCAGAGAACAGATTCTGAAAAAATTCTGAGAGGAGGATAGTTATCATGGCAATCAATCTGGCGACCGTCGCCAAGCAAAAAAAGATCAAGTATTTCCTGATCAGTTTCGTCGATCTTTTCGGTGTATTGCGTTCCAAACTGGTGCCGGCGAGAGCCATCGGCGATATGCAAAAAGACGGGGCGGGCTTTGCCGGGTTTGCCGCATGGCTGGATATGACGCCAGCGCACCCCGATATGTTCTCGGTCCCGGATCCCGCGAGCCTGATTCAATTGCCCTGGAAACCGGAAGTGGGCTGGCTGGCAGGAGACCTTGTGATGGATGGGAAGCCTGTTGAGGCCTCACCGCGCGTGGCACTGAAAGCCCAGATTGCCAAGGCGGCAAAGCAGGGCTACCGGATGAAAACCGGGGTCGAGTGCGAATACTTTCTTGTCAGTGGTGATGGCCTATCCCTTTCGGATCCGAATGATACGCAGGAAAAACCCTGTTATGACCAGTCAGCACTGATGCGGCGCTATGACGTGATCAGTGAGATCTGTGACTGCATGATCTCGCTTGGATGGGGCCCTTATCAGAATGACCACGAGGACGCTAACGGACAGTTCGAGATGAACTGGGATTTCGATGATGCCCTGGTCACGGCAGACCGCCATGTGTTCTTTAAATACATGGTCAAGGCGATAGCGGAAAAACACGGACTGCGGGCCACGTTCATGCCCAAGCCGTTCTCGAATCTGACCGGAAATGGCTGCCACGCCCACGTATCGGTTTGGGACAAGGCCGGCAAGAAGAACCTTTTCCACAACGGGCGCGACGAGATGGGGCTTTCCAAGACAGCGTATCAATTCCTGGGCGGAGTGCTGCATAACGCCGATGCGCTTGCTGCGGTGTTTAATCCGACTGTAAACAGCTACAAGCGGATCGATGCACAGGTGACGACCTCAGGCGCAACCTGGTCACCCAATGCCATCACTTACGGGGGCAATAATAGAACCCACATGGTTCGGGTGCCGGATGCCGGGCGCTTTGAACTGCGTCTGATGGATGGAGCCGCCAACCCGTATCTGCTTCAGGCCGGGGTCCTTGCGGCAGGCCTTGACGGCATTGCAAACAAGCGTGATCCGGGCAAGCCCCTTGATATCAATATGTACACGGAAGGTCACAAGGTGAAGAACGCACGACGGCTGCCATCCAATCTGCTTGACGCGATTCGTGTGTTTGAGAAGAGCAAGATACTGCGCGCAGGACTCGGAGACGATCTGGTAGACAGTTATGCCAAGTTGAAGCATCAGGATTGGCGCAGCTATAGCGCAGCGATCAGCCAATGGGAACGTGACCACACGCTGGACTGCTAACGCGGGTATTGACCCGCGATAACCGATGAAGGTCCTGGTTTTTAAGCACATTGCCTGTGAACACCCGGGCGTTTTTCGCCAGTTCTTCAGCGAATCCGGGATTGCATGGCATGCGGTGGAGCTGGATGCCGGCGAACCGATTCCCGATCTTTCAGAATACGATGCGCTCTGGGTGATGGGGGGTCCGATGGATGTCTGGGATACTGATACGTGTCCCTGGCTTTTGCCCGAAAAAGCTGCCATCCGCACGTGGGTCCAGGATCTGAAAAAGCCCTATCTTGGGCTTTGCCTGGGACACCAATTGCTGGCCGATGCACTGGGCGGCAAGTGCGATGTCCAGGCGATACCGGAGATTGGCATCCTTGATGTCCACCTGACGGAGGCTGCCCAAGCGGATCCTTTGATGCAGGGGCTCCCGCCGCAGATGAAGTGCCTGCAATGGCACTCTGTTGCGGTCACTCAACCGCCTTCTGGCGCCGCGTTGCTGGCAAGTTCACCCGAATGCACCTGGCAGGCAATGCGCGTTGGCGAGCACGCCTGGGGCATTCAGTTTCATGTAGAACTTGAGGACAGCACCATCAGTGAATGGAGTGAGGTGCCGGCTTATGCCGCAGCGCTTGATGCCGTAAAAGGACCAGGCGCGCTTAAGGTGATGGAAACCGATGCTCTCGAGCACATGCCGCAATTTAAAAACAACGCACGGCTGCTGTTCGACAATTTTTTTGGCGCTGTAAGTTAGGGATTTCCCTGACCCGGCATCCAGCCCTTCGGCGCCAGTTCAAAATCGTCGAACGAAAAAGCCGGAGAGACGGTGCATCCAATCAATGACCAGTCGCCGGTGGACTGCATCGAAAACCAGGTGTCCTTTGGAATGATCAGGTGGTAGGGCTCGTTGTCGATTGCATCGCGTCCCAACGTTTTTTCCTGAATAGACACTCCGTCTGTTGACAACAGGACTCTCATTGGGTCTCCATCATAGAAGTGCAGGATTTCATTTTTGGTGAGCCGGTGCCAATGTGATCTTTCGTCGTTTTTCAGAAGATAGAAGATCAAACTGGCAGAGTTATCGTCCGCGCGAAACGTCTCTGCAAAATGGCCGCCCTCCGGATGCGGTGTCATCTTGAGAGATTCGATAAGAGATGCAGGATCGGTCATGAGGCGGCGGGTAAGACTGCTGGGCACTAACAGCATAACGAAAGGCCTCTTTTCCTGCCAGCGTGAGGTCAGACCAGCGGGGCTTTTGGCTTAAGGAAGGTCACGCAGTGTGACATACTGCCGCAGGCTATCAAACGCTCTTTGGAACGACCGTTGACCGAGCTACTCCATCCCGATTTTCTCAGCGCACTGCAAAAAGTTTTGCCGGAGCGAGCAGTCTTGTGCTCGACAGACGAAAGACGGCCTTATGAATGTGATGGGCTTTCCGGATATAAAGCACTGCCCGGTGTCGTCGTCTTGCCTGATTGCCTGGAACAGGTGTGTGCAGTAATGCGCCTTTGCCAGCAGTACTCGGTGCCGGTGGTGGCCCGGGGAGCAGGAACAGGTTTGTCAGGTGGCGCAACGCCCCATCCCGAAGGCGTGTTGCTCAGCATGGCGAGGTTTAACCGGATTCTGTCTGTGGATCCGGTTGCCTGCACGGCTCGTGTTCAGCCGGGTGTGAGGAATCTCGCCATTAGTGAGGCGGTGGCAGAGCGGGGCCTTTACTACGCACCGGATCCTTCATCGCAGATTGCCTGCACTATCGGGGGAAATGTTGCGGAGAACGCAGGTGGGGTGCATTGCCTCAAATACGGTCTAACCGTGCATAACGTTCTGGCGGCTGAAGTAGTCCTGATGGGAGGAGAGGTGATTGAGATCGGCTCCGAGGCGCCGGATCAGCCTGGATATGATCTCATGGCTGCCTTTATTGGTTCTGAAGGGCTGCTGGGCGTGGTGACGGAAATTACCGTGCGGCTGTTGCCGGTCCCACCGACCGCCAAAGCGCTGATGGCGGCTTTTGGGGATGTTGAGCAAGCTGCCTCAGCGGTGGCTGCCATCATTGCAGCGGGCATCATTCCCGCAGGGCTTGAGATGATGGATACCCCGGCCATTATCGCGGCGGAAGACTTTGTGCAGGCAGGATATCCCCGCGACGCGGCCGCAATTCTGCTTTGTGAACTGGACGGAACAGACGCTGAAGTGCAGACAGAGATCGAGTCTGTGTCGTCGCTTCTCTTTGAGTGCGGAGCCCGTTCAGTCGACATCGCTCGTGATGAGAGCGAGCGCCAGCGCTTTTGGTCTGGGCGAAAAAATGCGTTTCCTGCAGTCGGACGTATCTCGCCGGACTATTACTGTATTGATGGGACGATCCCCCGCCGGGCACTGGGCGAAGTGCTCTTAGGCATCTCCGAACTCGCTGCCCGTGCCGGGTTGCGGGTGGCTAACGTTTTTCATGCGGGGGATGGCAATCTGCACCCGCTCATCTTGTATGACTCGGGAAAACCCGGCGAGTTTGAGCGCACCGAGGCGCTGGGCGCCGAGATTCTGCAGTTGTGCGTTCGGGTCGGCGGCACGATCACGGGCGAGCATGGCGTTGGACTCGAGAAAATCGATCAGATGTGTGTGCAGTTCGGCAAGGCCGAACTCGAACAGTTTCATGCCTTGAAGGCCGTCTTTGACCCTGAAGGTTTGCTGAACCCGGGCAAGGCCGTCCCGACGCTTTCACGGTGTGCCGAGTTCAATGCAATGCATGTCCATCACGGTGAGCTGCCGCATCCGGAGCTACCGAGGTTCTGAAATGTCTGAAGACGCCGACAGCGCTGTCGCAGCACTTCAGGAGCGTGTGAGAAAGGCAGCTCAGGATGGCGAAGGTCTGGCTGTTACGGGAGGCGACACCAAGAGTTTTCTCGGCCGAGTGTCGCGCGGTACCCCGTGTTCTGTCCGCGCTGTCCAAGGAGTCGTCCACTATGAGCCCACTGAACTGGTTGTGACTGTCCGTGCGGGAACCCGCCTCACTGAGCTTGAGAGCACTCTTGCCCAATCAGGGCAGATGCTTCCTTTTGAGCCGCCGGCGTTTGGAGAGGGCGCGACGATAGGCGGTACCATCGCATGCGGACTGTCTGGACCATGCCGCCCTTATCGTGGAGCCGCCCGTGACTTTGTATTGGGGGTTCGCTGCATCAACGGCAAGGGGGAGTCCCTTCGCTTTGGCGGCGAGGTAATGAAGAATGTCGCGGGCTATGATGTCTCCCGCCTGATGGCGGGAGCAATGGGGACTCTTGGCATTCTCACTGAGATTTCGCTGAAAGTGTTGCCTCGCCCGGCATGCTCTCAAACACGGACCTTCGAGATGCCGGGAGAGCCCGCATCTGAATTAATGACGAGTTTTCTGGGTCGTTCCCTGCCGGTTTCTGCGGCCGCCTACCTGGACGGAGTCTTGTGGGTACGCCTGTCGGGAAGCGAGGCGGCAGTGAGCACTGCGGCAGGTGTTCTAGGCGGCGACCGGGAGGCAGAAGGAGATGCCTTCTGGTCACAGTTAAAAGAACATCGCCTCGATTTCTTCTCTCACGATTCACCGCTTTGGCGGATCAGTCTAAAGCCTCAAAACGACGTAATACATTTTCCGGGTAAAACGCTGATCGACTGGGGAGGCGCGCAGTACTGGGTGAAGTCTGATGCCGGATTCGAAGCGCTCAGTGAATTGGTCAGGCCTTACGGGGGTTACATAACGGGTTTTGGCAGTCGTGATCAGGGCGCGCGCTCTGATGTTCCGCAAGACGCCGTTCTGAAACTTAACCGAGGGCTGAAAGCGGCATTTGATCCTGCCGGCATTCTGAACCCTGGCCGGCTTTTTCCGGAAGACTAACGATGTACGTTGAACTGGCTCAGGATTTCAAAGGCACCTCGTTTGGCGAGGAGGCGAGCGAGATACTCGGCAAATGCGTTCATTGCGGTTTTTGCACAGCGACCTGCCCAACCTATCAGCTATTGGGAGACGAGTTGGACGGTCCGCGCGGACGCATCTATCTCGTTAAGCAGTTGCTTGAAAGCGCTGAGGCTTCCGAGACCACGAGACTCCACCTGGATCGATGCCTTACCTGCCGATCCTGCGAGACCACTTGTCCTTCTGGGGTGAACTATGGGCGTTTGATTGAGTTGGCGAGACCCAAAGTCGAGGCACTGTTTCAACGCCCCCGTTTTCAACGGTTGCAGCGATGGCTGTTGGTGAGATTTTTGTTGAGCACCTGGTTTGGGGTGCTGTTTCGTTTTGGCCAGATCATCCGCCCGGCCTTGCCACAGAGCCTGGCACGCCATGTTCTTGAAAAGAGACCGGTGGGCCTGCGGCCTAAAAGTCAGGGCGATCGTTCTGTGCTGATGCTGGAGGGCTGCGTGCAGCCATCGATGGCGCCCCAGATCAATGCAGCGGCGCAGCGGGTGCTTGCAAAACTTGATGTCAACGTGATCACTGCCAACAAAGCCGGGTGTTGCGGCGCATTGCCGTTGCATCTCGCTGATAGTGATCGGGCGCTGAATTCAATGCGGCGAAATATTGATGCCTGGTGGCCCCAGATTGAGAAGGGCGTCGATGCGATCGTGATGACTGCAAGCGGTTGCGGTGTGACTGTGCGTGAATACGGACAATTGCTTAAGGATGATCCCGCTTATGCGGAGAAAGCGGCACGGGTTAGCAGCATGACTGTGGATTTATGTGAGTACATCAGCCCCGAGGACGCGAGAGGGCTGGGATCCTGCTCCGGCAAGAGGGTTGCATTTCATTCTCCCTGCACCCTGCAGCATGGCCAGGGCATCCGAGGAAGAATCGAGAGTATCCTGGAAAGTGCCGGCGCTATTCTTACCCCTGTCCAGAACACACATTTGTGCTGTGGTGCCGCGGGAACCTACTCGGTCCTTCAGCCTGAGTTATCGAGCAAACTGCTCGATAACAAGTTGTCAGATCTGGGGCAGGGTGACCCCGAATTTATTGCGACGGCCAATATAGGCTGCCTTGCCCACCTGGCATCCAGAAGCGATCCTCCTGTCCGGCACTGGATCGAATTGATAGATCCTGCCGCACTGGATTAAGTCGGGAGATTGGTAGGGGCGAGGTCGACCAGCAGCTAATTCATTCCTGGCCCTGGGGTTTTTGAGAGAATCAGGGTTTTATCGATGATTTTGCTAATAACTTGCCTTAAGCGCCCTGATTTAGTAGTATCCGCGCCTCATTTTTGCGCAAAAATTCAGTACTTCGATGAAAACATTCAGTGCCAAGGCCGAAACCGTCCAAAGAGATTGGTTCGTTGTGGATGCCACCGACAAGGTGTTGGGGCGGCTAGCCAGCGAGGTTGCGTCAAGGCTTCGTGGGAAGCATAAAGCCGAGTACACTCCCCACGTCGACACGGGCGATCATATTGTGATCGTGAATGCGGAAAAGATTCGGGTCACTGGCAACAAGGCAGAAGCCAAGCGCTACTACCGCCACTCCGGTTATCCTGGCGGCATTAAAGAGATCACCTTGGGCGAGCAGCTTCAAAAACACCCAACCAGAGTGATTGAAAGCGCAGTGAAAGGCATGCTTCCCAAGAACCCGCTGGGCAGGGCGATGTTTGCAAAGCTCAGAGTGTATGCCGGCCCTGATCACTGTCATCAGGCACAACAGCCTAAGGCCCTTGAAATCTAGCGTTGCCCAGGATTGGCAAAACCTCAAAGCAAAACTTAACGCGAAATAGGACAACACATTGGCACAGTCAGGCGAAATTCATTACGGGACAGGTCGACGCAAGTCGTCCGTCGCGCGCGTATACCTTACCCGCGGCTCGGGCAACATCACAGTAAATCGTCGTTCGCTCGATGAATACTTCGGCCGCGAGACTGCCAGAATGGTTGTGCGTCAGCCGCTTGATACTGCGGAACTTAATGACAAGCTGGATATCACCATCCGTGTCACCGGAGGCGGTGGAACCGGCCAGGCGGGTGCAATTCGCCATGGCATCACCCGCGCGCTCATGAGTTACGATGAAACGCTGCGTGAACCCCTGCGCAAAGCCGGCTTTGTGACTCGGGATTCACGAAAAGTTGAGCGCAAGAAAGTCGGCCTGCACAAAGCACGTAAAGCGCCTCAGTACTCCAAGCGTTAATCGCTATAGCCAGACTCGCTCTGGCACCTTCTGACCTCTTTCCTCATCCCAGATTCCTGGGATCGTGTTACCCGTTATCTGATGCCCCCTAAGTTTTTAAACCTTGAATAAATGCGCTAAGATGGACTCCTCATCATTCGGGGAGTCCATATGAACGCCGTGATTCGATTGATCTCCGTTGTTGTCTTTCTTGGACTACTTTTTTCAGGCACAAACGCGAAGGCCCAAGGTAACGTCCTTTATTTCATCCTTGACGCTTCAGGCTCTATGTGGGAGCGAGTTGAGGGCAAACCCCGGATTGTTATTGCCAAGGAGACGCTTTCCAGCCTGATTGAGCAGACGCCAGCGGAGATTCGCACGGGCATAACGGCTTACGGGCATCGCCGTAAGTTTGACTG
>NZKZ01000056.1 GCA_002694065.1 Acidiferrobacter sp. | reverse complement strand
GTTTCCGGACGAAGAGCCCAAGAAGAAGAATTCCGAAACATGATTACCGAGGCGGAGGTAGAACGTTTCCTTGAACTGAGTTAAAGCTCGGCTTGGCAGTGCCTCGTGATCAATCCAAGACGACTTTAGGAAAGTAGAAAGAGACGACCCAGTTCGGTATGTCGACGATCTCGCTGATGCGGAGGTCGCCGCATACTGAGCACAGCATATAGGCGTCGACCGCGGGCATTCCTGTCGTGCCGGTAATCCAATCGATCATGTCGGACACCGCATCGCGAGCTGCGATCATCAGATCTTCGCCAATGCCTGTACTTGCCTGGTAACCTTTTGTGTCCAGGTGACGGGTAACGGGCCCGTCTGTCTCAAATCTAGGGTAGGGCAGGTTCGCAGCTTTAAGGAGATCTACCTTGACTGCGACGTCCATCGGACTCTCCAATGCGGTGCCGCAGATTTCACCATCGCCCTGAGCCGCGTGTGTATCTCCCAGAGACAACAGGCCGCCTTCAACCTCGACAGGAAGATACAAAGTAGTTCCAATGCCGTTGTCGCGAATGTCCATGTTTCCACCCATGCGCCGCGGCGGCACGACCGAGTGAACCCCCGACTCGGCCGGCGCCAAGCCAACCGTTCCTATCATGGGTTTAAGCGGAAGACGGCCTCCTGGGCCGTAGGCGGCAGGCGATAAGGAGGCCGCGTCATATGACCAGACATGCAGCGCCGGGTCTGGAAACTGATCGGCGAGCAGCCCGAAGCCGGGGATATTTGCGGTCCATCCCCAGCCCGACGGTTTGAGATCAAGGAAGGTGAGTGCGACAGCATCTCCGGGGGCCGCACCTTCGATGAAGATAGGACCGGTTACCGGGTTGACCTTGTCGAATGAAAGCGTTGCCAGATCATTGACCGTCGAGTCGGGAGTTAATTGCCCGCCGGAACTGTCCACCGTGCTGATTTCTACGGTCTCGCCCGGACCGACGGAAAGAACCGGTTCAATGGAATTATCCCATCCAAAGTGATGGCAGTCTTTGTGGATCGTATGGGTACAGTTCATCTAACTTCCCCTTCAATTTTCTAGGACTTCAGGATGAAATCCTCGATTTCTCGCTCACCCATGATTCCTCCAGGCCTCAGTGCCATGGTTAGGACGATGACAGCGCCTAGCGCGATGCCCGACAGACCCAACGCTTCAGGTAGATCGATACCGAGTAAAAGTGGTCCGGTTTCGAGCCACCGAACCCACTCAAGTCCAAAGGAGATCAAGAAACATCCCAGAACAGCGCCGGTGATCGTCCGCATGCCTCCAAGTATCAGCATCGCAAGCGTCAAAAAGACATGGTTGAAATAAAAAGGCCTGGCCGAAATTGTGCCTAGGTAATAGGCATAGGCAATGCCTGCGATTGCAAGCAGGACTCCTGACATCACCCAGGCAATGAGTCTCAGGCGGTAAATATTGACGCCCATGGTGGATGCGCCGACTTCATCATCCGCAGACGCCCGAAGAGCAATACCCCAGCGACTCTCTCGGAACAAGCGAGTCGCAAACACGACAATCACTGCCAGGATCACTACAGAGGTCAATGAGAAGACCTGTGGAATCCCGAAAAATGCCTGATTTCCTTTGAAGATATCGGTGCGATAGAGGAATAGGGAATGAATAATCACCAGGACGGCGAGTGAAACAATCGTTGCCCCGATGCCACTTAATCTGACAATCACAATACCCACTAGAAAGGCGATCAGTCCTGTTACAGCTATTGCAATCAGGGCTGACGTTACGGGGTCGAGAGCGAATGTATTCAAACCCCAGGGTGCATCCGGGAGAGAAATGGCTTTTATATTTTGTGGAGTAACACAGATCGCAGCAGCGTAGGCGCCGATACCCATGAATGCGCTATGGGACAGATTCGTTACCCGTGCGTTACCCATAAATACCTGCAATCCCAGTACCACGAGAAGATTCACATAGGCGCTATAGACAAGCCGAAGCTGATAACGTGTTCCAAAATAGGCAGCAACGACACCAATAATGACCAATACCAGTGCCAGCAGGCTGGCGCCAACCAGCCCACGGTTCATGCTCCGAGATAAGTTCACTGCTTGTCTCCCTTTTCGGCTCGGGCAGCGAGTATCCCGTTAGGGCGCCAAACCAGAACCAATGCGATGATGCCGAAGACAAAGGCGTCGGTCATTCCGCCCAGACTCTGTGGCAGCAATACCAGCATTGCGACCTCTACAACGCCCAATAGAAACCCGCCAAGTACCGCGCCAGGCAAGCTGCCAAAGCCGCCTACGACACAGGCGACAAAGGCTTTGAGCACGGGATCGAAGCCTAGGTGGGGATCGACGGAGCCGCGCCGTGCCATGATGAAGATGCACGCAATCCCAGCCAACATTCCGGAGATCATGAAGGCCATCGCGAAGACGCGATTAGCCCGAATGCCCGTTAGTCGTACCATCTCAAAGTCGAGCGCCGCGGCACGCATGGCGAGCCCAAGAGACGTTTGTCGGAGAAACAGCATCAGGGCGACGATGACGATGATCGTGGTTAGGGCCTCAAATAATTGCAAAGAGGAGATGCTGACCATCCCGATCGGGATCGACCATTCAAGAAAATAAAGTGATGTCACCGCAATGGGGCGCGGAGATACAAGCAGTAGAAATAGATTCTGCAGAATGATGGATACGCCGAAAGCGGTTAGGAGGCCTGTGGTTGGATCAGCGTACCGTACCGGCCTAAAAGCAACCCGCTCAAGCGTAACGGATGCAACCACAGCGGCAAGTAGAGCAAATCCGATAACAATCATGGGGTTCCCCAGGCTTAGCGCTGCCATCGCAACCATTGAATAGCCGCCGACTGCGATCATCTCGCCATGAGCGAAGTTGACCAGGCCCATAATTGAAAAAACAATTGCTAGTCCCAGAGCCAAAAGAGCGTACTCGGCTCCGAAAGCAAACGCATTCATCATCTGCTGAGCGAGGTATTCCATGTCAGGATATGCCAGTCAGCTCAGCCATTAAAGTGTCACTCTTCCCGAGACTCTCGGCGGTCCCCTCTGCGGCAATGCGGCCATTATTCAGAAAGTAGACATAGTCAGATAACCGCAAAGCCTGGGCAGCATTTTGTTCAACCAGGAGAATCGTAATACCTTTCGCTTTGAGATCGCCGATAAGAGAAAAGATTTGGCCCACGATCTTTGGTGCCAGCCCAAGGCTCGGCTCATCGAGTAGAAGTATTCGTGGCTTGGCGATTAGCGCGCGGGCAATTGCTAGCATCTGTTGTTCACCGCCGGAAAGGGTGCCTGCCGACTGATGCCGCCTCTCTCCTAGAATGGGGAAGGTATCAAAGAATTCAGCGATACTGGTTTTGGTGTTACTGTCGGACGCTGCGCTGCCCAGCCTGAGATTTTCTTCAACCGTCAGATTTGCAAAGACCCTTCGACCTTCTGGAGAAACTGAAATACCACGCTGAATGCGGGCCTCCACAGGGGTTTTTGAAATATCGCTGCCCTCAAAAAGTACCTGACCCGTCGCCCGCGCGATGCCAGTGATGGCTGATATCGTTGAGGTTTTCCCAGCCCCATTAGGCCCCAAGAGGGCGACACATTGACCAGCATCAATCTTGAATGAGATCCCATGAACCGCTTTGATCGGACCGTGGAAAACTTCTAGGTTGTCAACCGACAACATCTCTTTAGAGAAACGAAAGGCGGGGCCATTATGGCCCCGCCTTTCTAGCATCAGTTCCAGTCAGAAGGAACGTTGGAGGGGATTTCGTTGGAGATCAGCACTCGCTGTCCATTTTTGTACCCAATGACAGGGATAGTCCGTTGAGCGTAGGTCCGGGTGCTTTTGAACGAGATCTCGTCTACTTTGAGCACTGGCACACTATCCGCGTTGCGGATCGTGTCAGCAATCACCGCCGCGTCGGTGCTTCCGGACTGGCCAACGGCCCAGGCCACCGCTTTAACTGTGTCTGCACCGAGAGCAGGAAAGAGCCCAGGGACATCGATGCCCATCGCTTTGCAATCGGCCATGAATTTAACGACGGCACTATCCGCATGACTTGGTGCCAGTGTTGCGAAGAAGACCTTATCCAAAATTGAAGCGTCATCCGATGCTACGGCATCAAGTGAGGGGTCGTCGAAACCATCTGAGCCTACGACCCAAGCATCGATTCCCGCAGAGCGCAATTGCCTGATGAGGACCGCGATATCCGGCATGATAGAGGAGATATAAACAGCATCAACGGTCTGTCCGAGGGCTTTCATTTCGGCGATTTGAGGGGACCAGTCTGAGGTGCCGAAGCTAAAGTTCAGTTTTGTCAGGACTTTCCCCC
>NZKZ01000055.1 GCA_002694065.1 Acidiferrobacter sp. | reverse complement strand
TCCCTTAGGGAGGCTCGGCGCCTGGTGCAGGACCGGGTAGCACTGCAGGGCAACCTCGACCCGGCAGTGCTCAATGCTTCTCCTGAGAAGATCCGCTCAGCCGTCCGGGACGTTCTCGAAGATTATGGAACAGGTCCCGGCCATGTCTTCAACCTGGGTCACGGCATTACGCCGGGGATTGATCCCGAGAATGTCAAAGTTCTGGTGGACTCTGTCCACGAATTGAGTCGAACCCCGATTTGAGTCTATTGGTTGAGCCCCGGGGCGTTTAGTCGGGGACAGGCACAGTGTAGTTGAGCGCTAGTCGTCCGCCGTCTGCGTAGATGCATTGCCCCGTGATATACGACGCATCATCACTTGCGAGAAAAAGCGCAATACTGGCGACTTCATCGACGTCGCCGCAGCGCCCCATGGGGGTGCGTGACAGGATGGCATGCCGCTTGGCTTCATCCGTCATGACCTGCTGGAGCATCTCTGTCAGGATGCTGCCAGGGCCGATGGCGTTAACCCGGACATGCTTGTCCGCAAGTGCTACCGCCATGACCCGGGTGAGCTGATCCAACCCTCCTTTGGAAACGTTATAGGGCAGGATGTTCGGGATGGTCATAATGCCATTCACGGAAGACATATTGATGATGCTGCCGCCCCCGGCAGCCACCATATGCCGACCTGTGGCCTGACTCATAAGAAATGCGCCCTTGAGGTTGACCGAGAGTACTTTGTCAAAATCCTCTTCACTGATCTCCAGAACCTCTCCTGAACGCAGGATGCCCGCGTTGTTGACGCAGATGTCGATACGGCCAGCATCGGCAATAATCTCGTCGACGGTGCTGTCCACCGCGGCTTTGTCAGAGACATCGGTACAGAAAAAACGTGCACCTGAGATATCTGCTGCAGCGCGAGTGCCAACGTCTTCGTTAACGTCGAGCATCATGACGCGCGCGCCTTCTTTTGAAAAACGCTGCGCAATGCCGAGGCCGATTCCCTGCGCTGCGCCGGTGATAACGGCAACCTTGTCCTGAAGTCTCATGGATTCCTCATCTCAGTGATAATGACGCTATGATGATTCTATCCCGTGTTTCTGGCCCAGAACACTTCAGGGAAGGCCAGTTTCGGCAAGGTCATACGGGACGCTATACCGCCAATGCATGCCGCTATCTAGCTCTATCGACAACTTGGTTTTGTTCCCGCTCCGGCCTATCATCACCCTACGGCGCCCGGTGTCAGGTTGTTGATTAAAGAGCTGGAGACACGGAGCGCTCGTGACTGATTTTGATTTTTGGCTGGATGAATCTAAGACTTCATGAAACTGGGTGAACTTGCAGAAAAGTTAGGTGGCGTCTGCGACGGCGACGCCGATCTTGAAATCACTACGCTCGGCACCTTGGAAGACGCGGGCGCTGGCGACGTGACTTTTCTTGCGGTATCGACATCCAGCGAGCAGTTGGCAGGTTGTGCCGCCTCAGCCGTGATTCTGCGTCAAGAAGATCGGGATGCCTGGCAGGGCGCTGCCGTTGTCTGTGAGAACCCGCATCTCGGGTACGCCCGTGCCGCAAGGCTGCTGGATAACACACCCATCCCTGAGGCCGGTATTCATCCAAGCGCTGTGGTGGCAGACAGCGCGACCGTCAGCACGACGGCCTCGATCGGTCCAAACTGTGTAATCGAGGATGATGCTGTTATTGGAGACAGTGTGATTATCGGGCCGGGCAGCGTGATTTCAGAGCGGTCTCAGCTGGGCGCACAGACCCGTCTTTTTGCCAACGTCACGGTGATGCGTGGCGTCATCATCGGTGAGCGCTGCTTCATCAAAAGCGGGGCGGTGCTCGGCAGCGACGGATTTGGCAACACGCAGGAAGAAGGGCACTGGGTGAGAATCCCGCAGCATGGCGGGCTGCGTATTGGCAACGACGTTCAGATCGGTGCGGTCACGACAATCGATCGGGGTGCGATCGGAGATACCGTCATCGCAGATGGAGTGGTGATCGATAATCTGGTCCAGATCGGCCACAACTGCCAGATCGGCGAGGATACGGCGATCGTATCCTGCGTCGGGATCGCCGGCAGTGTGGTGGTTGGCAAGCGCTGCATCCTGGCAGGTGCGGTGGGCGTTGCTGATCATGTCAATATTTGTGATGACGTACATCTCACGGGAATGGCGATGGTCACGGGCTCTATCAATGAGCCCGGCATGTATTCCTCGGGAACGGGACTGTTGCCGGCGACAGAATGGCGAAAAGCAGCAGTACGGTTCCGCCAACTCGACGATTTAGCCAAACGGGTCAAGGCTTTGGAGAAGCATCTTAAATAGCTTCTCAGGTTCTATGGGCTTCGGATGTCCCGGCTGTAACCGGACGGTAACAAAGCTCTGTTGAAATCTCTCTTCCGAGAAGGAAGAGAAAGAAGAGAGTCCGTTATGGGCGTGCCTGATATTCTTGTTGTCGAGGATGACCGAGCAATTCGGGACATGCTCAATTTTGTCCTTGCACAACACCGCTTCAATATCATTGAGTCGAACGATGCGGAAAGCGCACAGCAGCGTATTCTGCAGAAACCGCCGAATCTGATCCTGCTGGATTGGATGCTTCCGGGCCAGAGCGGAATCGATTTTGCTCAACAATTGAGAGCGGACCCGAATACCCGGGATATTCCGATCATTATGATCACGGCGAAAGGAGAGGAAATCGATAAGGTCAGCGGGCTGAACAGCGGAGCCGACGACTACATCACAAAGCCCTTTTCCCCCAGAGAATTGATTGCGCGAATCAAGGCAGTGTTGCGAAGAGGGGCGCATACCGATGACCAGGAGGTGGTCGCAATATCGGGGCTGACGCTGAACCGGAGCCTTCATCAGGTGAAAGCGCATGGTCACCCGCTCGACCTCGGACCAACGGAATTCAAGTTGTTGCATTTTTTGATGCAGCATCCCGAGCGGGTGTATGGTCGGGATCAACTGCTGGATCGCGTCTGGGGAAGAGATGTGTTCGTTGAAGAACGGACTGTAGACGTTTGTGTCAGACGGCTCAGGAAGACACTGGAACCCCACGGATTCGATAAATTTGTAGAGACAATAAGAGGAGTGGGTTATCGCTTCTCGGCCAATCCCTCGTGACGAAAACCGACGCCCTCCTGATTAAAGAGGTATCCGTACTTGCGTTGCCGATAGCGCTTGCCGCGATTCTTGACTTCCTGTTGAGCAAGGACACGCTGCTTGTCATTTGGGTGATCGCGATCGAATTTGGACTTTATCTTCTCCAATGGTATCGGGTGCTGTTAACGTCAGAAGAGCGTCCGCCAATTCAGCAGTCTCTGAGGTTTGTCTTAACACCGCTCGCCCGACATTTCGCCTCAACCCATGAAAACGCCCGTCGGGAAGCGGTCGAGTTGTCTGCCGAGGTAGGGCGTCTGAAGATTCGGGCCACCAATCGCAAAAATAAAATGGCGACTTTGGTTCGTGACTTCAGAGATTCATTGTCGGCGCTCCCGGACGCGATTATTGCTCTGGATAGAAATAATCGAATCGAGTGGTGGAATAAGGCAGCAGGAGACCTTGTGGGGCTCTCAAGCTCCGTCGATCAAGGAAAGCGAATCGAAGTGTTTTTCCCGTCTGCGGAGTTTCGTGAATACATTGTGCAAGATGATTTGAACGATCCCATCGAGATTAGGGCGCCGGTGTCTCCGGAAAAACTGCTGTCAATCCGAATCACGCCTTATGGCGATAATCAGCGGCTGTTTCGCGCTGAGGACGTCACCCTAGTCAAGCAATTAGAGAGTGTGCGGCAAGATTTTGTTGCAAATGCCTCTCACGAACTCAGAACACCACTCACTGTAGTGCTTGGCTACCTCGAAACGCTTATTGACCAGAAAGTCTCGAATCCAGAGCAGGTGCGCAACGCCATGGAGCAGATGTATCAGCAGACGACCCGGATCAAGGGTATTGTGGAGGATATGCTGACCCTGGCTCATCTTGAGCGTGGGGAAACAGCGCCTAAAGAGAAGGTGGATATCGGCGATTTAGCATCGCGGATTTGCTCGGAGGCGATTTCGCTCAGTGGAGAAAAAGAGCATGCTATCTCAGCCAATGTTGATCCGGGTTATTTCCTGATCTGGAATCCAGAGGAGATACACAGCCTCTTTTCGAATCTGGTCGTTAATGCAGTCAAATACACGCCACCGGGCGGCGAGATCACACTCGACTGGACTGGCTCGTCAAATGGTGCCTGGTTTTCTGTGCGAGACACCGGAATTGGGATTGAAAGAAGCCATATCTCGCGCCTCACTGAACGGTTCTATCGAGTTGATGTGGCGCGTTCCCGCGAGTCAGGAGGCACGGGACTGGGTCTGGCGATTGTCAAGCACGTCCTCGGTCGCATGGGAGGGGACCTGGAGATTACGAGCGAGCCGGGTGTGGGCAGTTGCTTTATTTGCCATTTTCCGGCCGAATTGGTTGAGCGCAGGTCGGCCCAAGAAAATAGGCCACCCTGTCACAATCCCGTAATAATGTCTCGATAATGTTCTGGCTATGGTGAAGTCAGATAATCTTTCAATAACGAAGGATCGTTAGAAGAGGTCAAAATGGAATGGATCTCAGAAATTCCCCTCGCGCTCTGGATCGCCGGGATCCTGGCGCTATATATGGCGTGGGCGATCGGAGCGAACGATGTCGCCAATGCCATGGGGACGAGCGTTGGTTCAGGGGCGCTGACCGTAGGGGGCGCCATCATCGTAGCGGCGGTTCTTGAATTTGCGGGGGCTTTTTTGGCTGGCGGGCACGTGACGGATACCGTCAGAAAGGGAATGCTCGATCTCAGCATGATGACGAGAGAGCAGTTGGTCTATGGGATGCTCGGCTCGCTGGCTGCTGCCGGTACGCTCCTGGTCGTCGCAACACGCTTTGGACTGCCGATTTCCACCACGCATTCGATCGTCGGCGCGATTGTGGGTTTTGGCGCAATTGCGGTGGGTCTGGATGCCGTCAAGTGGGGCAAGATTGCGCAGATCGTCTTGTCTTGGGTGACCTCTCCGCTGCTGGCCGGAGTGATTGCGTTCTTTATTTTTCAGATTACCCG
>NZKZ01000170.1 GCA_002694065.1 Acidiferrobacter sp. | reverse complement strand
CGTTGAATGCAGTAATGAAACGTTCGACAAGTCAGGGCTGGACGAACTGGATGAAGCCGCAACAAAAAAGTACTGCGAAGAAATTTTCAAGGCAGACCTTGATGGCCACCCACTGATAACCAATCGATCAGTCTGGCGTACCTTTCCCGTGGTAAGGAATGAAAAGCTCTTCTACAGGAACATGGTTCTTATTGGTGATGCGGTCAGGTCCGCTCATTTCAGTATCGGCTCCGGCACCAAGCTCGCCATGGAAGATGCGATAGCGCTTGCGGACTGTATTGCCAATACAGATGCCGTCGGGTCGGCTCTCCAGCGCTACCAGGTGACGCGCAAGGAGGACGCCGACCGCCTCCAGCGAACCGCCGTAACCTCCCTCAGCTGGTTTGAACACATCGATCGTTATGCCACCGCCCAGGAACCTGAACAGTTCGTCTTCAACATGATCTGCCGATCCAAGCGGGTGACCTATGACAACCTGAAGCTGCGTGACCGGAGATACATCGAATCCCTGGATCGCTGGTTCGCGAAACATACCCGCGATAGCACAGGAATCCAGGACATCCGCATCGAAAACCCGGTCGTGCCTGTGTTTCAACCCTTCAGTATCGGCTCCATGAAAGTTGAAAACCGCTTCCAGCTGTCGGCGATGTGCCAGTACTGTGCTGAAGACGGGGTGCCCGATGACTGGCATCTGGTGCACTACGGTTCACGCGCCACCGGGGGGGCCGGACTCCTGAATACTGAGATGCTCTGTATTGCCCCTGAGGCGAGGATAACACCCGGCTGCGCCGGTATCTGGAGCAATGACCAGACTGAAAAGTGGCGGCAGATAGTCGACTTTATCCACACCCACAGCCGAGCGAAGGTCTGCGCGCAGATCGGTCATGCTGGTCGCAAGGGTGCCACCTGCATACCCTGGGACGGTGGGATTGATCAACCACTGCAGGATGACGCCTGGGATCTCATCGCCCCCTCTCCCCTGCCCTATCTACCACACAGCAGGATTCCCCGGGAGATGACCGAAGCCGATATGGAAAAGGTCCTTCAGGACTTTGTCAGGGCCGTGCAAAATGCTCAGACAGCCAGCTTCGATATGATTGAAATCCATCTGGCTCACGGTTACCTGCTCTCGGCATTTATCAGCCCCTGCACCAACCATCGGACTGATGAATACGGCGGCACGATTGAGAATCGAATGAGGTTCCCGCAACAGGTTCTTGATGCAGTCATGGCAGTCTGGCCTGACGACAAACCTGTTTCCGCACGAATCTCCGCTACCGATTGGGTTGCAGGAGGCACGTCAGAAGAGGATATGCTCGCCGTTGCTACAATGCTGAAAACCGCTGGCGTCGACATCATTAATGTCTCTACCGGACAGGTCACAAAGGACGAAACCCCCATCTATGGGCGAATGTTCCAGGTGCCATTTTCTGACCAGATACGGAACGAGGTTGGTATTCCAACTATAGTCGCTGGAAATTTCACCAGCGCTGATCAAGCCAATACTGTAATCGCAGCGGGCCGTTGCGACATGGTCGCCCTGGGACGATCTATCATGAACGAACCCCACTTCGTACTGAGTGCTGCGGCCCACTACGGCCACACTGACCAGCACTGGGCGCCACAATATCTTTCCGGTAAATTCTCCGCAGAGATGCAGGCGCAGAAAGATAACGCGGAAATGTTCGAACTTCGCATGGCTGCCCGCCCCCCAAACCCTACAGAGACCCTGGCCATCGGGAAAGTCCCCGACGAGATGCTGCAGCAAGACTAGTGGTACCATTGACCCAGACTGGAGATTTGACATGAGCTACAGCACCGAACAGATCGCTGACATGGTTAAGCCGACCTTTCTGCATCGCAAGATATATACCGACCCAGCCATCTTCGAGCTGGAAATGGAACGTATCTGGGGCGGCTCCTGGATCTTCATCGGCCATGAAAGCCAGGTCCCCAATGCTGGTGACTACATCACGCTGAACTATGGCCACCTGCCGGTCGTGATGGTCAGAGACAAGCAGTTGAACATCCATGTTCTCCACAACCGCTGCGGCCACAAGGGTGCCAAGATCGTTGATAAGCGCGACGGCCATGTCAATGCTTTCCGGTGCTGTTACCACGGCTGGACCTATGCGCTTGATGGCACGCTGGCCGGCGTCCCCAACATGAAAGGTTACGAGGGTACTGGTTTCGACCGGTCTGACCCTCGTTACAACATGCAGAAACTGGCCCGCTATGACAGCTATCGGGGCTTCGTTTTTGCGTCCATGAACCCCAGAGCACCGGATCTAAAGGAATGGATGGGTGGCGCCGCAACCGTGATGGACAATCTCTGCGATCGCTCTCCGGAAGGGGAAGTTGAAGTCGCTGGCGGCGTGCTCCGCTACGAACATGAATGCAACTGGAAGTTGTTTCTGGAGAACCTGAACGACACGATGCACCCCATGATCGTCCACAAGTCAGTCGTCGACGCCGCGAACGACTATATCGCCACCCTGCCGGAAGATTCTGCCAGACGAGACGAAGCGGAAATCATTCCTCCATTTGGGGCCAGTTATGAAGTCTTTGAATCAACCGGCATTACCGGTTTCAGGTATGGCCATCACTATGACGGTGGTGAGACCAGCATACATGCTGATTACTCGGTTGATCCGGACTATGAGCGGGCCATGCTCGCCGCCTACGGCGCTGACCGCACCCGGGAAATACTCACTTACAACACGCATAACACGCTCTATTATCCGTCCCTCACGATCAAGTCAGCGATTCAGAATATACGCGTCGTCCGCCCTATCGCGGTTGATAAGACCATTATTGAAACCTGGTCTTTCAGACTCAAGGGCGCGCCGGATTCGCTGTTGCAAAGAACGCTTCTCTATTCACGACTGATCAACGCCAATGGTTCCATGGTTGGCCCCGATGACCTGACCGCTTACTTCCGTGTGCAACAGGGTCTGGCCTCAACAGGCAACGATTGGATCGAGATGCACCGTAACTTTGGCCAGGACGAGGACCAGGGAGACAGGCTGGTCAATGGAGGCACGTCGGATCTCGACATGCGCACCCAGTACGCTGCCTGGAAAGCATACATGACCAACGACACGCCGCTAGCGAACCAAGAAGCACAAGCATCATGACCAACGTCATAACCAGCAACCCGACGATTCGCGACATTGAAGAATTGTTGTACGACGAAGCAGCGTTTCTTGACAAGGCAGACCTGGATGGCTGGATCGAACTTTACACCGATGATGGCACTTACTGGATGCCGGTACTCCCTGACCAGGAAGACCCTGTCAATCATATCTCCCTGTTCTACGATGACCGGGTGTTGATGGAAATCAGGCGCCGTAATCTGAAACACCCCAGGGCAGCGTCGAAAGACTACCCCATTCGCTGCTCCCACATTATTTCCAACATACGTGTCACTGAACAGGTTGACGAGATAACCACTGTCGAATCGAATTTCCACTGCCTGGTTTACTACAATGACAGGCAAACCACCTATGGCGGCACCTATCGTCACGAACTGGTTCGATCGGACTCAGGCCTGAAGATACGCCACAAGCGCGTTGACCTGATCAACTGCGATGCCGCTCTCAACACCATCATTATCTATCTCTGATGCCCGACAGGAACCCGCACAGACCCTTCACGCCTGATCCCGAGTTCATGTCACTGCTGCCTGAGCAGTGGGGCAACCCGGTCAACGGGCTCGGCGAATCGGAAGTCCGTCGCCCCGATGTGGTCTGGTGGGCGACCGACGTTGAAAAGGCACCTTTCGGCGCCGCCCAAAAATGGTTCTACACCAAGGAAGTACCCGGCCCTGAACTGATCAAGGAGCGAGCCAAACGCCAGGAAATTCTCGCGACCCCTTTGCCGGAAGTCGCAGACAATAGGCAAGACAGATCACCTGCCGACTGGACACTGGCCCTGGAACGCTTCGTCGCGGCTGGAGACTGCGAGCGAGTCGGGGTCACTCGCATGCAGCCAGAGTGGGCTTACCAGGGCACCGATGTCCCCTTCACCAATGTCATCATGCTCGCAGTCCAGCATGATTACGACAAACTGAAGTCTGCGCCCGATCAGGTTTGTGGCACGGACGTCTCCCGGCAATACAACCGTGCCGCCAGCGTCGCCAAACAAGTAGCGGGCTGGCTACGTCAACAGGGCTGGGATGCCAAGCCGGTAACCGGCCCGATGGTCGGTGACATCCTCTTAATCCCACCAGCCCTGGAGTGCGGTTTCGGTGAACTGGGCAAGCACGGTTCAATTATCAACCCGGAGTTCGGTTCCGCCTTTCGGCTGGCCGCCGTGTTAACAGATGCGCCCTTTGAGCCAACGCCAAAGCGGGAATTCGGAATCGACGACTTCTGCTCTCGCTGTCGCGTCTGTGAAGATGCCTGCCCACCGTTTGCGATCACAGCCGAGAAACAATTGGTGAGAGGAACAAACAAGTGGTACGTCGACTTCGACAAATGCATCCCCTACTTTGCAGAGACATCAGGTTGCGCCATCTGCATAGCGGTCTGCCCCTGGTCGAGACCCGGTGTCGGACCGAACCTGGCAGTAAAGCTGGCGCGGCGGGCCGAGCGAAAACGCGCCGAACAGGTTTTCGAAGGAACGGAGCAACCATGATCTGCTACACTCCATCGCTTACAGAAAACAAGCCTAAATAAGAGCACATACGCAATGTTGGTTTACTACCGCGAAATCACCGTGGAATGGGGGGAGTCTGACCCCTTCGGACTGGTTTACTTTCCGAGGATGCTGGCATGGTTCAACGATGCTGAGCACGAATTCTTCGCCCAGGCAGGCTACCCTGTAAAGCAAATGGTCGAGCAGGACCGCACGGCTTTCGTCATGGGCCGGGTTAATTTTGAGTTCGTGGGTCCTGCAGCCTACGGGGAGAGGATCATCACGCGTCTGGAATTAGCGGAGATCTCCAATTCAACATTGACCTGGAGCTGCCGTGCCAGCCGCCGTTCCGACGAAGTACTGGTCACCCAGGGGAGCGCAACCCGGGTCTATGCAGAGATCCAGGAAGATGGAAGCCTGAAAGCCATCCGGATACCGGACAACATACGACGCCTTCTGGGCGCACCCACCGAGGAATGAGCAAATGAAAGCAGCAGTGTTTCATGGTCCACGCGATGTCAGATTCGAAGAAATCGATAAACCGGTACTCGCTGCCGGTGAAGTCCTGCTAAAGGTCGGCGCCTGTGGTATCTGCGGCTCCGATCTGCACACCTACCGTCATGGCATGTTCCTTCAACTCGGCAGCCCCATCGATTCAGGTCGCGTCCTGGGACACGAATTCAGCGGCGAGGTTGTCGAGATCAACGGTGATGTGCCAGGTGTCAGCATCGGTGACCGCGTCACTACGGTGGGCATGGGCGGTAACGCTGAATACATTCGAATCAGCGCCGAGATGGCGACTACTCTTGTCCCAATCAACGACGATATCAGCTATGTAGAAGCCGCAACGACTGAACCTCTGGCAACCTCGCTGCATGCTGCCAATCTCGGTGCTGCAGCCGACGGTGAAACCCACGTCATCATCGGGGCGGGCATCATAGGCCTTGGCATACTCCAATGCATCAAGGCACACTCAACGGCCAAGGTTATCGTCGTCGACCTGTCCGATAAACGCCTGGCTAAAGCCGAGGAACTCGGGGCTGATCAGGTCATCAATGTCCGCGACAGCGCCCTGACCGAAGTCCTGTCTGGTGACCACCTGATCAGTGAAAATCTATTGAGTGGAACCACCGGCGGTGTCGATGTTGTCTACGATTGCGCCGGCATGGGCAAGAATGCCAGCGGCCCCAGCGTCCTGGAACAGGCGTTGTCGATCGTCAGGCAGAACGGCAAGGTCGTTATTGTGGCTGTTTTTGAACAGGACATTACGCTCGACTACAACATCATCGTTCGCAAAGGTGTACAGGTTCATGGTTCTTGGGCATGGGAAATGGACGAGTTCATCGAATCTGCCCGCCTGATAGCTTCGGGCAAAATCGATCGCAAACCGCTGGTCAGCCACACTTTCCCCCTGGAGCAGGCCAGCGAAGCCTATGAAACACAGCTTGTCGCCGAGGAGGCCATCAAGGTCGTGTTCACCCCCTGATAAGCTCCCAACACAAGCCGAACCTATCTGATTAACCCTCGGGCAAGGCAACGGACAAAGGCGTGGCATCGGATGTCGAGGCTCCAGTATTCCCGAACTGAAGTTTAACCATCTGCGCATAAACCGCATTCCGGGCCACCAATTCTTCATGTCGCCCTGTATCCAGAATGCGGCCTTTTTCCAGGACGACAATCCTGTCAGCCTCAAGCACTGTTGCCAGACGATGGGCAATCACCATGGTCGTCCGGTTCTGCTGCAAGCTGTCCAGAGCCGCCTGAACAAGCCGCTCGCTTTCAGAATCAAGCGCACTGGTCGCCTCATCGAGCAGCAGTATTGCGGGATCTGCCAGGATTGCCCGAGCAATAGCAATCCGCTGCTTCTGACCACCTGACAATCTGGCACCTCTCTCGCCCAAATACGTGTCATATCCTTGTGGCAGACGAACAAGAAAATCATGCGCCGATGCTGTGCGGGCTGCAGCGATTACCTCTGCGTCGCTCGCTTGCGGTCGCCCAAAGCGAATGTTTTCGAACGCGGTCGTGCCGAAAATCACACATTCCTGGGGCACCAGCGCCAGCGCCTGCCGGACAGCCTGGGCTTCAACCTGTTGAATATCCACACCATCAATTGTCATGGTACCCATCTGAGGCTCATAGAATCTCAGCAGCAGTTGATAGAGAGTGCTCTTCCCTGCGCCTGAGGGACCAACGATAGCAACATGTTCGCCCGCATTTATCTGCAGTGAAAAGTTGTTGATTGCCAGTTCTCCCGGGCGTGATGGATAACTGAAGCTGACACCCTGAAAACCCACCTCGCCTCTGGTCGGCTGGGGCAGCGGCAACGGCTGCGAGGGTACCTGAATCCCAGAGCGTATCGACAGCAACTCTGTCAACCGTTCCATGGCACCCGCTGCACGCTGAACCTCACCCCAGACCTCACTTAAGGCTGCCGCCGAGAAACCGACAAACATCGCATAAAGGACGAATTGACCAAGCTCTCCACTCGTCATTTCGCCACTCAATACTTCCTTGGCACCGAGCCAGAGAACAAAAATCAGGGCACCAAAGACACTAACCGTCGCCAGTGTTGTGAGGAAGGCACGAACCCTGATCCGCCGTACGGCGGTCGAAAAGCTCACCTCAATCGCGTGACTGAATCGATTCACTTCTAGACCTTCAGCCACGAACGACTGCACGGTCTCCGCATTACCCAGGACTTCTGCCGCCTGGCCGCTCGCATCAGCAATCCTGTCCTGGGAGTCTCGCGAGAGGCGGCGTAACCATCGACCTACGCCGAGAATCGGGAAAACAGCCATCGGAAGTATGAGCATAAGAATCCCCATCAGCTCAATATTCGTGTAAGCAAGCAACACCAACGCCCCGATGAATTGGATTGATGATCGCAAGACGATCGAAAGACTTACCCCGGAAACGGACTGGATCAAGGTTGTGTCTGCCGTCAGGCGTGACAGGACTTCGCCGATCTTGGTGGTCT
>NZKZ01000169.1 GCA_002694065.1 Acidiferrobacter sp. | reverse complement strand
TTCTTGACTTCTTTGAGCGCGAGATCGGCATTCGCCCGGTCTGGATCTGCCCGGCACGCCACGACCGGACGCGCGGCGAATACCCCCTCTTCCCCATGCGGGACGACACCCTGTATATCAACTTCGGTTTTTGGGACGGAGTCCGTAGCCGGCAAAACTATCCGCGCGGGCATTTCAACCGACTGATTGAAGACGAAGTGGCCAAACTTGGTGGAATCAAGTCGTTATATTCAGAAAGCTTCTACACGCAAGAGGCTTTCGATCGCCAGTATGGCGGGAGCCATTACCGAGCCCTCAAAGCGCGCTACGATCCGGACCACCGCCTCAAAGACCTTTATCAGAAGTGCGTCCTGCGCCAATAAAATCCTGGCGCTCTTGAAAAACACGCCCTAAGGCGCCATCTCCCACTCTCTTTCCCGCACCATTGCTCCGAGACACCGTTTGGAATTCGCCCTCAAAACCACACAGCTCTCCAAGACCTACGGCAACGGCGTAACGGCACTGCAAAACGTTGATCTTGCTGTGCCCCAAGGGGATTTCTATGCCCTGCTGGGGCCCAACGGGGCAGGCAAATCGACGGTCATCGGCGTGCTGGGTTCTTTGGTCATCAAGACCTCGGGGCGCGTCGAGGTGTTCGGTGTCGATATCGATAACAACTTCCCCCAAGCGAAATCCTTTCTGGGCGTGGTGCCCCAGGAATTCAATTTCAATATTTTCGAAACCCCTCTGCAGATTGTCCGAAACCAGGCTGGCTACTACGGCATCGACCGGCGCACCGCGCTGGCACGCACTGAGCAGTACCTGACCCTGCTGGGACTGTGGGAGAAGCGCAACGATCAGGCCGGACAGCTTTCGGGCGGCATGAAGCGCAGGCTCATGATTGCCCGTGCCCTGGTGCACGAGCCGCGCCTGCTGATACTCGACGAACCGACTGCCGGCGTCGATATTGAAATCCGCCGGTCGATGTGGGACTTCCTTCGGGAGATCAATCGTTCGGGAACCACGATCATCCTGACCACGCACTATCTCGAAGAGGCTGAACACCTTTGTCGCAACATCGGCATCATCGATAGCGGCAAACTGGTGGAAAATACTTCCATGCGCGAACTGCTGCGCCAGTTGCATCTTGAAACCTACGTGCTCGACCTTGAGCAACCGTTGGCGACGATACCTGTCGGCCTCGACAGGGCAGCCAGACTCATCGATCCGACCACTCTCGAGATCGATATCAAACAGGAAGAACATCTCAACGATTTTTATCGCCTCCTGTCCGATAACGGCATTCGTGTGAACAGTATGCGCAACAAAGCCAATCGACTTGAAGAGCTCTTCATTAGCCGCGTGGGCCACAGCCCCTTGGAGGGTAAGTGACGCCCCGCGAACAATGGATCGCCTACGCGACCATCGTAATCAAAGAGATCACGCGATTTATGCGGATCTGGCAGCAGACGCTTGTGCCTCCCGCCATCTCCACTCTGCTGTACTTTGTGATCTTCGGCAGTCTGATTGGCAAGCGGATCGGCCAGATGGATGGTTTTGACTACATGGACTTTCTGGTGCCCGGGCTGATCCTGATGGCCGTCATCAACGCCAGTTACCAGAACGTCGTCGGATCCTTCTTTGGTGCCAAGTGGGGAAAGTCCCTTGAGGAGCTGCTGGTCTCTCCCACCCCCAACAGCATCATCCTGCTGGCCTATGTCACCGGTGGTGTGGCTCGCGGCTTGCTGGTCGGATTGATCGTCACTGGGATCTCCCTGCTGTTTACCGATCTCAATGTATTCAGCATCGGTATCCTGATCAGCGTCGCGGTTCTGACGGCGATCCTGTTCGCGCTTGGGGGTTTCATCAACGCAATCTTTGCCAAAACTTTCGATGATGTCTCTATGGTGCCCACCTTTGTGCTGCTGCCGCTGACCTATCTGGGCGGGGTGTTTTACTCTATTCACCTGCTTGGGGACTTTTGGCAACAACTCTCCAAAGCAAATCCCATTCTGTACATGGTCAACGCATTCCGTTACGGCTTTCTGGGTATCAGCGATGTCAGTTTGTCGGTTTCCTTTGCCATGATCGGATTCTTCATCGTCTGCTTTTTTGCGCTGAGCCTTTACCTCCTGACTCACAGTAAGCGTTTGCGCGCCTGAGTAATCTGGATTCCAATTGAATCCAGCGCCGCCAACGCCTTACCTCCGGTTGCGGCTTGATCACGTCTTGCAGCGTTTTATAATGCGGCGCTGTCAGTCACATTGCTTAGGGCAATCAGCAGCGCCATGTTCCGTTCAGCTCCCCTAAAAACCATCGCCCGCGGCGCGCTTTTGGTAGCTGCCGTTGTGTTCAGTCAAACACTGCTGGCGGATGACGCAACAACGCCGTCACCCGATACGCTCAAACTGAAAGATGGCTCAGTGCTTTTCGGAAAACTGCTGAGCGGCGATTCAGGGACAATTGATTTTGAATCCCAACATGCGGGCACTTTGTCGATTCCGATAAACAATGTCGCCGAACTGGCCTCGGAGCAGGTCGTGGTCTTCAAGTTTCAGGACGGGCGCCTGATTCGTCTGCCCAAAGTCACATTGACTGACGAACCCCTGACCATCAGCACCAAAGATGGTGTGATGAGCTACTCCCTCGCCGATATCGCCATCATCAATCCCGAGCCCTGGATGCTGGGTGTAGGTCACCACTGGACGGGCTCACTGATTTTTGCACTGGAACTCCAGTCTGGAAATACCGACAAGCAGGAAATCGACGTAGACCTGAACTCCGTCTGGAGACGATCTGATATCCGCTTTACGCTTCGTGCCAGTGGCGAATTGGATGAAGCCAATGACGTCGCAACCTCGAACGACTACACGGTGATCGGCAAGTCTGACCGTTTTCTGAGCGACACCACGTACGCGGGCGCCAACCTTTACTTTGAGGCGGACGAATTCTCCCAACTAAAGCGGCGCCACATGCTCACTGGCTACTACGGTAAACAGTGGCGATCCACACCTCGGTTGCGTTTTTCCACTGAGCCTGGGCTTGCGTTTGTTTCAGAGACGAGAACTGAACTTGAAGAGGAAACCTATTTTGCTTTCAGTTGGAATATGGATATACACAGCAACTACCTCGGCCCAAACACCGACACCTACCTCAACCAGGTCGGTGTGTGGAACTTAGAAGATTCGACCGACATCGTCGTCAACACTCGGATTGGCCTCAAGATGCCGGTCCGCCCCAAGATCACCGTCAATACCCAACTCAAACTCGAATATGACTCCGGAGCACCTGTCGACGTCAAGGAAATGGACACGACATTCACCATTGGCTTGGGGTATCGCTGGTAAACGACTGCACAGAGCTCCCCACCACCCCATCCGCCCTATCCCTCCAGCGCCGCCCTCCCCTCAGCTACCCAACCTGGTGTAAGGTTGGCAGGCAGAAAGCGGCACCGATGCCGTTTTGTTTATCGCAGCCTGCATCAATCGTTTGACGCGACAGGCTGAAGACGTTGATCAAACTTGAGGACACATCATGACAGACCAGATTAAGTTCCTGCTGGGCGAAGAAGAACTGCCTCGCAGTTGGTACAACATCATTGCTGACCTGCCCGAGCCTCCCGCTCCCGTCATGCATCCCGGCACCGGCCAGCCCGTTGGGCCTGATGATCTCGCGCCCCTTTTCCCGATGGCATCCATCATGCAGGAGGTCAGCGGTGAGCGCACGATCGATATCCCGGAACCGGTCCGTGAGATATACCGCCAGTGGCGCCCCAGTCCGCTCTTCCGGGCACGCCGACTGGAAAAGGCTCTGGATACACCAGCGCGCATTTATTACAAATACGAAGGTGTCAGTCCCACAGGAAGCCATAAGCCGAACACAGCCATTGCCCAGGCGTTTTTCTGCAAAGAAGAAGGCGTTAAACGGATCGCGACCGAAACCGGCGCGGGTCAGTGGGGATCTTCACTCGCCCTGGCCGGCTCGCTGTTCGGGCTCGAGATAGAGGTATTCATGGTACGTATCAGTTACGACCAGAAGCCCTACCGCCGTGCTTTCATGGAGACCTTTGGCGCCACCTGTCATGCCAGTCCCAGCAACTTGACTGAGTCAGGGAAAAAGATCCTTGCCGACAATCCCGACAGTACCGGCAGTCTTGGTATCGCCATCAGTGAGGCCGTGGAAGTGGCCGCTCAGCGCGATGACACCAAATACTCCCTGGGCAGTGTGCTCAATCACGTCCTGCTGCACCAGACCGTCGTTGGGCAGGAGGCCATGCGCCAGATGGAACTCGCTGACGACTATCCGGATGTGGTCGTGGGCTGTACCGGCGGTGGCAGCAACTTCGCCGGCATCAGTTTTCCGTTTATCGGGGCCAAGCTGAGGGGAGAGCACGATACCCGGGTGGTCGCTGTGGAGCCAGCGAACTGCCCTTCCCTCACCAAGGGTAGGTATGCCTATGACTTTGGCGACACCGGCAACCTGACGCCTCTCGTCAAAATGCATACCCTCGGGTCTTCGTTTTTACCGCCTGCTTCCCACGCGGGCGGCCTGCGATACCACGGGATGGCGCCACTGGTCAGCCAACTGGTCGAGCTTGGTGAGATTGCGCCTACAGCGTATACACAGACGGAGTGTTTTGACGCTGGGATTACCTTTGCGCGCGCCGAAGGCATCGTGCCGGCACCGGAGGCCAACCATGCTGTCAAAGGTGCAATCACTGAGGCCATGCGATGCAAAGAAGAAGGGGTGTCCCGCGCCATTCTCTTTAACCTGTGCGGGCATGGGTATTTCGATATGCAGGCATATACCGACTACAACGCCGGAAAACTTGAAGATCACGCCTACGATGAATCTGAGGTCGCCATGGCGCTCGCCGGCCTGCCCTCGGTCGCCTGAGCCCTTTATCCCCGCTGCACCGCCGCGTTGGCGCAGCGGGGAGACCTGCACTAAAATTCACCTGTCGTAGGGGCCTGCACACTTGCTGTTCGTAAGGTAATTCGCGAACCGCCAGTCTGCGCTTTCTAACTGTCGAACGGCTCAACCGCCGGGCGGCGCTCAAGCAACCCGTATCTGGGAGAGGAATCAAATGGCATACATAATGGATATTGTGATGCGCTGGGGTCATATCGTATTCGGCGTGGCATGGATCGGTCTGCTGTACTACTTCAACTTTGTTCAGACGGAATACGTCAAAGAAGCGGACGATTCCGCCAAAGCTGATGTCATGGCCAAACTGGCGCCGCGGGCGCTGTGGTGGTTCCGATGGGCAGCGATGTTCACCTTCCTGAGCGGGCTGCTGCTGCTCGGTTACATTCTCCACATGCGTCTTAGCCTTGGCATTACCCTGGGCGCGCTGATGGGCACCATCATGATGCTCAACGTCTGGCTGATCATCTGGCCCAACCAGAAAATCGTTATCGGTCTGGAGTCGGGCGATAAGGCAGCAGCAGGACCGAAAGCGGCGCTCGCATCACGCACCAACACGCTCTTCTCCCTGCCGATGCTGTTCTTTATGGTCGCATCCGGTCATGCCAGCCCTATGGCCAACGGAGGTGTCTGGGGCGGCGCTGGTGATATGGCGATGAGCACCGTGGCACTGGTCATCGGCCTGGTGATTGTGGTCATCATTGAAGCCAACGCGATCTGGGGCAAGATGAACGGTGCCATCCAGTCCGTCAGTGCGGTGATTACCTCTTCTGTCATCCTGACCGCCATCATGGCAGGTGTGGTTTATTACCTGTAGACGGGCTCAGCGCTCAGTCATAAAAAGGGCGCCCAGGGGCGCCCTTTTTTTGGCACCATCGTGCTGGTGCCGCTTTCAGGGGATCCCACCAATGCCGATCGACCGTCAAACACTCCGCGAGGTACTGCATGCCCAGCGGGAGGCGCTCTCCCAAGAATCCGAACTCGACGACGTTAAGACAATAGAACTGGACCCGGCACGGGTCGGACGCCTGTCTCGGGCGGAAGCGATGCAGGATCATCAGATGGCTCTGGAAATGGCGAGGCGCCGGCATGGCGCACTGGAAGCAATAGACGACGCGCTGCGTCGCCTTGAAAAAGACCCGGATTTTGGAGTTTGCGATGATTGTGGCGAGCCTATCGCTGCAAAGCGGCTCGCGCTGGATCCCACGCAACGCCTTTGCGTATCGTGCCAGAGCGTACGGGAAGAAAACTGATCAGTTAGCCGGGCTCGTCGCCCCCAGTTTGCGACCGGCCCAGAAACCACGCGAAACCTGCCACCAGACGAGAGACGTCAACGATCCGGCGAAGTGAGATCGCGGTGTTCCCGTGTTCGAGAAGATCGCTGACACACAAGTGATGCGCAAGACTCTGGCGGGCCAAGCGATGCGCGAGGTGGCGGGATTCTGCTGTCGGGATGACCGGGTCATGGCTGCCATGCAGCAGAAAGACAGGAGGCGTGCTCTGAGGAAATTGGGCCGGCACGCGATACCCCGCCCAGGCACTGTCGAACACATCGAGTATTTTCTCTAGAAATGCCTGCCGCGATGCGGGCTCTGTCATCAACTGATGCAGCGACTGTTCGAGCGGATCATTCGCATCAAACAGCACATCCAGGCGTATCGGCTCATCATTGTTGGTGGCAACGGTTTCCACTGCGGCTTTTAGAGCCGCTATCGCGTTCGCGTGCTCAGGCTCAAATTCGGCAAAGTAACTTCGCCCAATCACCAGTCGACCGTAGGGATCAGCCTGATCGGACGTAATCAGGAAGTGGGCCACCCGCTCAATGTCGTAATAGCCTCCGATGAGTCCAACAGCGGTTATCCGCTCGGTCAGCACCGGATCCAGTGCTGCACGCAGAACAAAAATACTGGAAAAAGACACTGACATCAGAGCGACACGGCGGGTAGTCACCAGGGACCGGTCCTGCACCAGAGACCGGATCAAGTTGGCGACTTCATCAGGCTGACGGGTAGAGATGGTCAAAGCGCGAATGCTCGGGACATCCGGTATCAGCACCCGAAGACCCCCGGCTGAGAGCGCCCAACCCAAGCGGCGGATTCTCGGATCCTCCCGGCCGCGTATCGAGAGGCCGGGGACAAAAATCACCGTCGCGGCCGGGGTTGACGGGGGCTCATAGACATCGACCGATGTCTGTCCAAAAACAACGGTTTCCAGCGTGCCGGGGGTCTTGTGCCGCTGAAAGGCCAGCAGCAACTTAAGCGCGCCTTTCCAGTCAGCATGGGCTTTTCGTTGAGTGTCAGACCCGCTCATATCTCAAGCCCTTCTTCGTCAGAGAAGAATTTCGCCGCGGGGCGTTTCGATCACGGCATGCAGCCCTACCGCATCGTCTTCCGATGCTGATCCGCTGAAAATCAGATTCAGGCCCATCGCGGCGATGGTAGCCCCCCTGCCACCCGGCGCCAGGTTGGCCCTAAGGCCTTTGAAGCGGCATTGCGAATCAGGCAGGGTATCAGTCGGATGCGCTTTCCCGCGCCACTCAATCACGTGTGGCAACAATCCATCGCCCGGACACTCACCGTCCGGGGTGAATGCAAAAAGCCATCGAAGATCGCCGCGCGACATTTCGCGCACGTCACAGGCTGCATAGGGCTCAAGACGCTTAAGGCCAGAAATATCAGGAGTCCTGGCTACCCAGGTCAGCAGTTGGGGGCCCTCCTTAAGAGTCTGCCGGACAGCCGGGTTGTCGAGAGAAAACCATCGCGGATGCTCTGGAGGATCACCGTCAGGATTGATTGCGATGACTTCCAGATAGACCGAGCCCCCCAGCGAGAGCAGGACATTATGGGTACCCATATTCGGATGGACACCGCCCGTCACCGGGAAGACGCCCAGGAGATCTGCGATGTAGCTAGCGCCCTCATTGAGGGTTTGTGCGCCCACGACCAGATGGTCGAGTTCGCAACGAATCGGTGACGTTTTCATTGGACCTCGGCGGCCTGAGTTGCAGAGGGTGAAAGACTGCGCTGGACGATCACGGTGTCCAGCCACCGGTCAAACTTACGGCCCACGTTCTGCAGGGTGCCCACCTGATGAAACCCGGCACTCTCGTGAGCCAAGAGAGATGCCTCATTGGCACTGTCTCCGATGATGCCGATGATTTCGCGAATGCCGCAGCCTGTGAGCAGTTCCACGAGATGATCCAGCAACTGCTTGCCGATACCCTGCCGGCGCCAGGACCGGTCAACGTAGATAGAGTGCTCAACGGTATAGCGGTAGGCGGGCCTCGGCCTATACGGCAGTGCATAGGCGAAGGCCACCACCTGGTTTTCGATCATTGCCACCAGATAAGGCAAACCGGCTTCACCTGTCATCTGCCAACGTTCGCGGATCGCCTCAAGATCCGGAGGATCAATCTCAAAAGAGGCGGTCCCTTCAAGCACATCATGCTCGTAGATCCGACGAATCGATTCAAGATCAGCTTCGACAGCGGAGCGAATTATGGGTCCAGTCATCGTCTGTGCACTCGGGATAGCCAACGGAGACTTTATTGTTAACCCGAACGCATCCAAAAAAAAGGGCCGGCAGATGCCGGCCCTCCAGACAATGGTTTTGGCAATCAGCCCAGCAAGGGCGCAATCACCAAAGAGACAATCGCCATCACGTTGATCAGGATGTTCATCGACGGCCCGGAAGTGTCCTTGAACGGATCCCCGACCGTATCTCCGACGACTGCTGCCTTATGCACGTCGGAACCCTTACCCCCGAGATTGCCTTTTTCGATGTACTTTTTTGCGTTGTCCCAGGCACCGCCGGCATTCGCCATTGTCAGTGCAAGGAGGACGCAGCCCAAAAGGGCGCCGCCCAGCATGCCGCCCAGCGCCGCGGGGCCAAGGGTAAAACCGACGACCACCGGTGCACCGACAGCGAGCACCCCGGGAGGCACCATCCGCTTGAGTGCCGCCGTGGTGGCGATCTCGACACAGCGATCCGTGTCCGGCTCCGCAGTACCCTCCAATAATCCGGGAATCTCCTTGAACTGACGGCGGATCTCGCGAATCATGTCGAACGCGGCGTCCCCGACCGCCGTCATGGTCATGCTGCTGACCAAAAACGGGAAGATGCCGCCAAGGAACATCCCGGCCAGTACCACCGGATCATTAATCTCAAGACTGAAATCCGGAACATGAAAGGTGACCGTTTCGATATAGGCCGAGATGATGGCAAGTGCCGCCAGGGCGGCCGCACCAATGGCAAAGCCCTTACCGATAGCTGCGGTGGTGTTGCCCAGTTCATCCAGGGTATCGGTGATCTCACGGACTTCTTCACCCAACCCTGCCATCTCAGCGATGCCGCCCGCGTTGTCCGCGACCGGCCCATAGGCATCAATTGCCATCGTGATCCCCACCGTTGCCAGCATCCCGACTGCGGCGATACCCACCCCATAAAGCCCGGCAAGCCAGCTCGAGACCAGGATGATGACGCATAGCATGAGCACCGGCACCACCACAGACTGCATTCCCACTGAGAGTCCTGTGATCATGATTGTGGCCGGGCCCGTCTCCCCTGCGCCGGCGATCTTTTTCACCGGAGCGCCAGCTGTGTAGTACTCGGTGACGAGTCCGATCACGATGCCGCCCAGCGCACCGACCACGACAGACCACCAGATATTGAGGCTGATATCCGACCACCAGGTAAGCGCCAGCGCCGCGATAATGAAGATCACTGTTGCGCCGATGGTCCCGGTACGAAGTGCCTTATCCGGCGCCTTACCCGATGCACTCTTGACCAGCACAATGCCGGCGATGGAGCACAGAATTCCGACCGACGCCAACGCCAATGGCAGGAACATCAGCTTCGACTGATCGCCCCCTGCCAGTGAGCTAATGACTTCTGGCGTAAGGGTCGCAGCGATGGCGATCGAAGCGATCATGGACCCGCAGTAGGATTCAAAGATATCTGATCCCATACCTGCGACGTCACCGACGTTATCGCCGACGTTATCCGCGATAACACCCGGGTTGCGCGGATCATCCTCCGGGATACCCGCTTCCACCTTACCCACCAGATCCGCACCGACGTCTGCACTCTTGGTGAAGATCCCGCCGCCCACACGGGAGAACAAGGCGACTGAGGAGGCGCCCATGCCGAATCCGTGAATCACGTGGGCAGTATGCGGATCACCGCCGAAAGCGAGATAGAGAATGCCCAGCCCCAGCAGGCCCATGGCGGCTACCGTGAGACCCATAATGGAACCGCCGAAAAATGCCACCGTCAGCGCGGCCGGTGCCCCGCTCTCGGCTGCCGCGGTGGTGGTTCGGACATTCGCCCGGGTCGCGGTGAACATCCCAATGTACCCTGCCGAACCGGAAGCGAGTGCACCAACGAAAAACGCGACCGTGGTTTTCCAGCCAAGGTCCGAGATGAAGATCCCCGCCCCCACCACGACGACAAAAATCGCCAGATACGTATATTCGCGCCGCATGAACACCAAAGCGCCTTTGTGAATTTTCTCTCCAATCTCAGACACTTTTCCGGTACCCGCTGAATAGGCAAGTACCGAGCGATAAACCAGCAACGCCGCCAAAAGACCGATGACGCCCAGAATCACAGGAATCAAAGCAACAGAAGACATAAATAACCCCTCTCAGGTGGGAAACAGTTTGCGAAACACCCCATCGGGACCGATTCGGTGTAACCCTAATATTATCATGTATATCAGGCGCTTATTCTGTTCATAAATACTCTGTGCGCCTGAAAGCGCTTTATCCGCGACGCTCGTGGTTTGAGACTCCGGGACAAGACTGGGCAGAGTCAGCTCCCCCCAGGATCTGGCGGGGGAACCCGGTCCCTTTGCCGGGTGCAGGTGAATTCAGCGGCGGCGGCGGGCCCGGGGATGCGCCTTGTCGTAAACCTTGGCCAGATGCTGAAAATCAAGGTGGGTATAGACCTGGGTGGTGGAAATATCTGCATGGCCCAACAGTTCCTGCACAGCACGCAGGTCAGAGCTCGATTCCAGCAGATGGCTTGCAAAGGAGTGGCGCAGCATGTGCGGGTGGACTCCCCGATCCAGACCCTGCCGACGGGCCCAGACGTCAAGGCGCTTCTGGATCGCCCGGGCACCCAGCCGCGCGCCGGTACGGCTGACAAACAGTGCCGACTCGTCCGCCTCAACCCAAACGGCGCGGCGCTTGATCCAATTCCGGATCGCGGTAACCGCATGGCGGCCGACAGGCACAATGCGTGTTTTGTCGCCCTTGCCGGTAACCACCATCGTGGCGGCATTCAGATCAATATCCTTGAGGTCAGTGCGGGCGAGTTCCGACAGCCTGAGGCCCGAAGAATAGAACAGTTCCAAAATGGCATGATCCCGAAAATCGAGATCCGACACCGGTTTGATGGAAACGAGTTGTGCCGCCTCCTCAATATTCAGCGTGTTGGGCAGTTTGCGTTCGCTGCGCGGTGCGGAGATGCCTTCAAAAGGATTGAGTTTCGCCTGCTTTTCGCGCAGCAGGTACCGATAACAGGATCTCGCGGCCGACAGGGTTCGACTGATCGAGCGGCCCGACAGACCTGCGTGGCGCAGCCCTGCCGCGAACAGTCTTGCTTGGGGGGGTGTCAATCTGTTGAGACTGCCAATACCCCGCTCTTTCAGAAAATCACACAGACGGGAAAGATCCCGCTGATAGGCTGCGACCGTATGCTCGGACAGTCGCCGTTCGTAACGCAGGTGCTCAACGAAAGCCTCGATGGTCTTGTCGTTGTCTGCCATGATGCGCGCTCAGGACATCTCAAGGCGAATGCACGTCGCGCCGATCAGACCGGCAAGCCCCTCCAGCAGAACCGTGTCCATATCCGGACGGTAATGTCCCGGATCGCGTGACACCAAAATGATCCACCCAATCGGTTCATCGCTGCGGGCCGTTATTGGCAAAACGGCGCACGAAGCCGCCTGCGCCACACTGTCCGGATCCAGCAGATCTGCGGTTTCCTTAGACAGGGGCGCCTCCAGCAGACAGACCTTCCCTGCCAGGCGACGCATCACCAAGGCGGCACTTTCATTATCTTCAGAGACCAGCGCATTGATCGGGAGCGCATCTTTCGCTGAATGATCGGTAAACTGCATGACTGCAGCAACCAGACCAAATTCCGCCTGCAGCACCCGCGGCACGGCGTCACACAATTCAGCCATGTTGCGTGTCCGCGCAATCCGTTCAAAACATCGCTGCAGTCTTTGCTGCAGTCGGGAATTTTCCTTGGCCTTGTCAATCAGGGCGGCGAGCCGGCTCCTTTCAATGCTGAGCTGATCTCGGAGCACGCCGACCTGGCGCTCCAGCAGAGACACTGCCCCACCGCGTGCGGAGTGCGGGACGACAAGCTCGCTCAACAACGCCAGATGGCGCTCAAAGAAGTCCGGGCAGGCGCGCAAGAAGTCTGCCACCTCATCTTCACTCAGACCGGGAGTTACATTTCGATCAGTGTCTTCTGACGGATCCATCTTATGGCACCGGCCAGAGTCCATCGAAGACCCGCGTCGTTGGGCCTGACATCAGGATCGGCCCGCGCCCCGGCCAGGTAATCTGGAGCACCCCTCCCGGCAGGCTCACCCGAACACTGTCCTCGATCAGGTTCCAACGCCGACACACTGACACCGCAGCACAGGCACCGCTGCCGCAGGCCAGAGTTTCACCCACACCCCGCTCCCAAACCCGCAGCCTGATGTCTGTGGGGCTCTTTATCTCGACGAAACCGACGTTGGTGCGTTCGGGAAAGTCGGTGTGATGTTCAATGAGCGGGCCTACCCGACTTACCGGGGCCTCATCGATATCGTCAACAAGCAAAACCGCGTGCGGGTTCCCGAGTGAGGCGACACCGATCATCATGTCCTGGCCGTCGACCAGAACAGAATAGCGATCGGCCGGCTGGGCGCTGCGAAAAGGAATCTTTGCAGGCTCAAACTCGGGCACGTCGAGTTCCGCGCTGACCTCGCCCTCAGCACCCATCGTCAGATGGAACCGGGTGCTGATCGTTTGGACGGCGAGCTGTTTTTTCTGGGTCAGCCCCTGCTCCCGGACAAACCGGGTGAAACAGCGAGCCCCATTGCCGCACTGACCGGACTCACTGCCATCCGTGTTGTAAATGCGCATGAAAAAGTCGGCGCCGTTCACGCCGGGCTCCGCCACAATTAACTGATCACAACCGATGCCATGATGGCGATCTGCCATGTGGCGGATGGTTTCCGAAGTCAGGACAACGGGCGCACTGACCCCGTCGAGCATGACGAAATCGTTGCCCAATGAGTGCATCTTCGTGAAGGGAAGCGTGTCCACTTTATTTGTGAGGACTGGAGATACCGTGAGCTCGGGATAACGCTCATTATAGTCCGCTGGCGCGAACAGCCTTTGGCGCAGACCAGCGCCGTTGAATGGTTAACGCTTTTGCGGGGGACAGAACTCAAGCCAATCCACGTCTGGATCGGCCATCGCGACGAACCAGGGGTTGAGAATATTTTCCCTGTTGTAACTGAGTTCGGTGCCGTTGCAGTCCACCAGTCGCCCGCCGGCTTCATTGAGTACACAGTGAGACGCACAGGTATCCCATTCAGACGTTGGCGCAAGACGGGGGTAGACGTCAGCATTTCCCTCAGCCACCACACAGACCTTCAAGGCACTGCCCATGCTGACAATGGCAGGGTCAGATCCGCTCTTGGCTGCCAGCGCATGGCGAAACGCAGTTACGGCCTCACCGGCGTGCGACCGACTTGCCACCATCCGAGGCTGTTCCGGATCGTAGGCGCTCACCTGAATCGGCTCAGGCGCCGCAGAACCTGATTGGCGCCAGGCACCCTGCCCCTGCGCGGCGAAATATGAGACACCGGAACTTGGACAATATACGACGCCCAAAATGGGTCGACCCTGGTCTGCCAAGCCGATATTGACCGTGAACTCCCCATTGCGGCGGATAAACTCCTTGGTCCCATCCAAGGGGTCTACCATCCAAACGCGGTCAGCCTTAAGCCGCTCGCTGTCATCGATATCCTTGGATTCTTCTGAAACGATCAGGATTTCTGGGGTCAGCACCCGCAGTTGCGCGACGATAATGTCATGCGCCCGATGGTCGGCGGTCGTAACCGGGGAGCCGTCTGCTTTTTCGATGATCTCGTACTCACGCTCGTAGACTTCCATGATGGCAACGCCGGCTGCCTTGGCGATCTCTACGACGGCCTCTACCTTCACGTCGACGCCGGTCATGAATTGAGCCGCTCCGCGGCGAGATAGGTTGCGAGAATACTGCGGCCGTCGGAAAAATCTTTTCGCTCCCGCAGCGCTGGCAAATCACAAAGCCGCCACACCTCGGTCTCGAGCGGTTCCGGCTCATCACCCGGCAACGGAGAGGCAAACAGTTCCTGGGCGAGAAAAATATGGGTGCGGTAGTTCGAATAGGCCGGCGTCAGCGACACTGTCGCCAATCCCTGCATCTTGCCAGCATCACGGCCGATTTCTTCACGAAGTTCGCGGTGTGCCGCCTGCTCCGGCGTCTCTCCTGAATCAATCCGGCCCTTCACGAAGCTCAGTTCATACCGTTCAACACCGACCGCATACTCACGGATCAGTATAAGTTCCTGAGCCGAATGCATGGGCACCACCATCACGGCACCCTCCCCCTCTCCGACCAGTCGTTCAAAGGACGCCTCGGTTCCGTTGGAAAAACGCAGATCCACCTGCTCGATTGAGAACAGTCGACTGGTCGCCACAGGCGTCGTATTCAGGATTTCGGGCAAGGCGTTCGTCATGGCAAAGATTGCCCGAGGCGGGCAGCCCGGTCAGATTAACGCAGCCGGTCAGGTCACACAACCAAAACAGTGTGGCTGCGCACGATCCGGTCGTTCCATCCTGACGGGACGCTAGAATAAGACGCTGCCATTGACTCAGCCGGCTGCGGCGTTGACACACTGCCGGAAAACTTATGATCGACTGGAACCAAATCGAATCGGTATTTCTGGATCTCGACGGTACCCTGCTCGATTTGCGGTTTGATAACCATTTCTGGGTCGAATTCATTCCGGATCACTACGCCCAACATCACGGCCTGGTTCCGCAGACCGCTCGGGAGGGAATTCTTGCCCGGATGAAAGAACTGCGCGGTACGCTCGATTGGTACTGCACAGACTTCTGGAGTCGCGAACTGGATCTGGACATCATTGCACTGAAGGACACCAAGCGGGAATTGATCCGCACCCGGCCGGGAGCAGAAGACTTCTTGTCTGCACTGCATGCAGATAAGCGCCGCGTTGTTCTGGTCACCAACGCCCACCCGCAGACGATCGATATCAAAATGCGCCGGACCGGCATTGCACCGTTTTTTGACCGCATCATCAGTTCGCATGAACTGGGCTACCCCAAAGAAAAAGACCGCTTCTGGGAACTGCTGCAGGAGATTGAACCGTTTGTTCCGGCAAAAACCTTGTTTATCGACGATAACCTGGATGTGCTGCGGGCTGCGGCTGCCTACGGGATTTCACACCTGCTGGCCGTACCCAAACCCGACTCCACATTAGAGCCTGTGGATACAGAGGAATTCCCTAGCCTGCATGCCTTCGAGGACATCCTCGGGTATTTTCAGCAGACTCATCCGGCAGAGGCCTCATGACCGGTACTGCGGATCTCTATGACGCGCACGGCGACCGCCTTCAGATCGGCGCCCCTTTGTTTCGGGATTTCGGCGGCGCGGCATCCTTCTCGGGGGAGATTGCAACCGTCAAGGTATTTGAGGACAACACGCTGGTCCGCTCCATGCTCGAAACTCAAGGCGACGGTCGTATACTGGTTGTGGATGGCGGGGGCTCCCTGCGCTGCGCTCTGGTCGGTGACCAGATCGGGGCACTCGCCGTCGCCAACGGCTGGTCCGGTCTGGTGATCAACGGCTGTATCCGGGACAGCCGCCAGCTCGCTGGTCTCCCCATCGGCATCAAAGCACTCGCCGCCTGCCCGGCGAAGAGCGTAAAGCGGGGAGAGGGTCAGAACCAGATCAGCGTTCGCTTCGCCGACATCGTCTTTGTGCCCGGCCACTACCTGTGGGCCGATGCAGACGGGATTGCTGTGGCTGACAGCCTCCTCACCTGAGCGTGGTGGATTCCGCCTCCCTTCAGCAGAACTTTATCGGACGACTCGGTCGCAGCGGCGCCGAACCGGACGCACACCAGCAACGTGCTTTAACCGCCTGCACTGAACTCGTCCAGCGAATCGACCGGAGCTTGGCCGAATCGGCGGCCAGCAGACTGTGGGGGCTAATTCCCCTGCGCTGGCTTCGAAGAAAACCGGCGAATGGGGTAACAGGCCTATATCTTTGGGGTTCGGTCGGGCGGGGCAAGACGCTGATGATGGATACCCTGCTTGAAGCACTTCCTCCAAAGACGTGGCGCAGGGTGCATTTTCACCGCTTCATGCTCGAGATTCACGACGGACTGCGCCGGCTGAAAGACGAAAAAGATCCGCTGCGGCGTATCAGTCGGGAAATCAGCTCCGAGACGCGGGTGCTCGGTTTTGATGAATTTCAGGTAACCGATATCGGTGATGCCATGATCCTGTCGGGGCTGTTGCACGCTTTGATAGAGAATGGTCTGACACTGATCTTCACCTCAAACACCCCTCCCCGCCTGCTCTACCAGCAGGGCCTGCAGCGGGACCGGTTTTTGCCTGCGATTGACTTGATACAGCGCCACACCGAGGTAATCCACCTTGATGGGGATCGCGATTACCGCCTGGAAACGCTTGGAGCGAGGCCAACCTACCACATCCCAGACGACGCGCAGGCTGAAGCCAGTATGCGCGCACTGCTGCTGGAGATCGACCGCACGGCGGCTCTTGGGGCCGATACGCTTCGCCTCAACGGCCGGGATATCCCGGTTCGGGCAAGAGGCAACGGGGTCATCTGGTTTGACTTCGAAGCGTTGTGCGACGGGCCGCGGTCCAAAGTGGACTACGTCGAACTCTCAAGAAGTTTTCACACCCTGCTGCTGAGCGGCATCCCGCGCTTTGACACCGAAAGCGAGGACGCGGCCCGCCGGTTGGTCGAACTGATCGATGAACTTTATGATCGCAGGGTGAATGTCATCGTCTCTGCTGCGGCACCGGCCAACGAGCTTTATCAGGGTGACCGCCTTGCTGAGGATTTTGTCCGGACAGCCAGCCGGCTTCACGAATTTCAATCGGAAGATTATCTCGCCAGCGCACACCGGCCCTGAGTGCCGGCAACGCTCAAGCAGTTCCCAATCCGGCGCCGATCAACTGATGGGCGTACCAACGATGGAAAACATGGACACTGGGCTCAAGCTCTGGACAAACCCGTCCGGGGCGTGCGAGCCGGGAGCGAAGGCCCAACTGCTGCGCCTCAAGGACCACAATATCTTCATCCATGCCGATCGCCATCCGGCTCTCATAGCGTTTGAGCATCTGCTCGAAGTCCGGTACCGACAGGCTGGCATCATCGAACAGCAACGTCAGTCGGACCGCGGTGTGGGATACCGTCACCGGGGCAGCTTCGAGCACCCAGACAGCATCACGGGAAGCGGCAAACGTCAGGCCGGGGTAGGCCCAGGTGTAGCGGGTGCCGTTGGCCAGCCGACCTGATAGCCCAGGCAGTGTCTCAAGCCCGTTGCCGGCTTCGGCCAGCACGCCAACACTGCCGCGTCTGGCATGTTCGCCGAACTGGCTAACAAAGGCTCCGTCAGTGCGATCCACCGGATCCGGCGTGGCATACAGCGTCGACAGCGTATGCGGGTGGACTTTGCGAAGATGGTAGTACTCGTTGAATACCTCAATGAAAAGCTTCCAGTTGCACTTGACGGTGAACTCTCTTTGGCTCGCTGTCACCAGCGACTCCAGCCGCCAGGGTTCGTGCAGGCTCTCGAAGTCACCCAACCAGTCGTCCAGAGAGGCCGCCTTTCCATCAAGGTTGACGAACAGAAACCCGGCCCGCTCTTCGCTGCGTGCCTGCACCAGGCTGAAATCTGTTGACTCAAAACCCTGGGCCCCTTCCATTCTCGGCGCCGCGAAAAGACTGCCGTCCAACTTGTAACACCAACCGTGAAACGGGCAGACAAACTGACGGCATTGGCCTCTGCCGGGTTCCACGAGTTGCATCCCCCGGTGCCGGCAGGTGTTGGCAAATACACGAAGCCTTCCATCCTCACCCCGAGTCGCGATCAGCGGAGTATCCGCGATCGAAAATGCCAGATAGTCCCCCGACTGAGCGAGGTCGCTGGTTCGGCCCGCACTGACCCAACCTCCGGCAAAAAGGCGCTCCTGCTCAAAAGCCAGGATATCCTCATCGACGTAACAGGCGGGGGGAAGCGTAAAAGCCTGCTCGGTTGGGCAAAGCACTCCGGAGAGATCTAACTGGGACACAGAAGGGATCCGAAAAGCAAAACAGCCGTTGATTCTGGCCCAAGGCCTTACGCAATGAAAAGACCCTGAATCCGGCTGCCAAGCCAGTCAGCACGATATTCCGCTCAGTACATCTCCTGGGGGTCGACATCCAGAGACCAGCGGACCCGCGCTGCTGTGCGCGACGCCTCAATCCCCTGCACCCAATCTTCAAGAAAGCGGTGAAACCGGCGCTCGTCCTTGCTTCTCACCAGCAACTGCGCCCGGAAACGCCCGGCGCGGCGTTCCATCGGCGAAGGGACTGGCGTCATGATCTCTACTGCGCTGCGCGAAGCCAGGTTTTCCCCCGCAAGGGCGGCAGATTGAAGAAAGCGGATCGCCGCACCGCTTTGGGTCGACTCTGCCCGCATCAGCGCAAAACGGACATAAGGGGGGTATCCAGCGGTTTGTCGCTCAACCAGGGCCTCTTTCGCGAATCCGGCGAAATTATGCTCACGCAACCGTGCAAATGCGGGATCTTCAGGGTGTGCCGTCTGGATAAGGACTGCTCCCCGGGTCTCGCGTCTGCCCGCTCGGCCGGACACCTGGGAAAGTTGCTGAAAAAGTCTCTCTGACCCTCGAAAATCCAGACTGTACAGGCCTTGATCAGCCGCTAACACACAGACAAGCGTGACGCCGGCAAAATCATGCCCCTTTGACAGCATCTGGGTCCCCACCAGGATGTCGACCTTGCGATCCCGTACTGCTTGAAGCGCTCTCGCCATCTCGTCCGGCGCCCCGAGCACATCACTGTCTATGCGCATCACGGCCGCCTCGGGGAAAATCCGAACCAGCGCCTCTTCCACCCGCTGGGTTCCCTCGCCCGCCGGGAACAGAGTCTCTTTTTGGCATTGCGGGCAGGTAGATGGGGCCGGCGCCTGTCGCCCGCAATGGTGACAGATCGCCCGTCCGCTGGCCCGGTGCAGCGTCTGCCTGGCATCACAACGTGGGCAAAGTGCCTGCCAACCGCAGTCTGTACAGACGATCACCGGGGCAAAGCCGCGGCGATTCACGAAAACCAGACTTTGCTCGCCTCGTAAGAGGCATTCCTTAAGTGCGCCGACCACCGGTGCCGACAGCCCGTCGTTGAGAGCCAGGCGATTGAGATCGAGAATCTCGACCTTAGGCAGCTTGGCGGAGCCTGCCCGCGATTCAAGCTTCAAATGCCGGTAGCGGCCGTTGGCCGCATTAGCCATGCTTTCCAGCGAGGGTGTCGCAGAGCCCAACACTACTGGAATATCGGCCAACTGCGCCCTTTTTACTGCGATATCCCTCGCCTGGTACCGAAACCCCTCTCTTTGCTTGTAGGACAGGTCGTGCTCTTCATCCACAATAATGACGCCGGGACGTGCCAGGGGTGCAAAGACCGCTGATCGGGTCCCCAGCACCACCGCTGCGCTCCCCTCCCGCGCACGCCACCAGGCCCGATGGCGCTCGGTATCCGTCAAACCCGAATGCAGCACGGCTAAAGCACTCCCCAACCGCCCTTCAAAGCGTGCGATAAGCTGTGGCGTCAGTGCAATCTCGGGCACCAGCACCAGCGCCTGGCGTCCACGGGCAATAGTTCGGCAAGCACAGTCCAGATACACCTCTGTTTTCCCGCTGCCGGTAATCCCATCCAACAGGAATGGGGCGTAAGTGCCCGCAGCCTCCTCCAGGGAGAGACTCGCCGCCTGCTGCGCCTGATTAAGGGTGGGAGGCGCCTCGCGTTCTCGAGGCAATCCCGGCGTATCCACCACCACTTTTTCCACAAAACCCTGCGTCTCAAGACGCGCAAGCACCGTTGCCACATTGGGGAGAGTGGATGACAGACTTTTGCTCGGCAGAGCCGCGCCTTCTGCGCTTACGAGCAACTCCAGGACCTGTCGCTGGGCCGCGTATCTCGCAGGAATCGTGTCAAGGCGCTCCCGACCGGCATCGCTGATGCGCCAGAGAACCACCGGCTTGGGTTCCGCCGGGCAATCCCGTCGAAGCCGAACCGGCAAAGCGGTCTGCAGTACATCGCCAATTGGGTGATGGTAATAGGCCGCCGCCCAGAGCAGCAGTCTGAACAACTCTTTTGGCAATAGCGGTTTATCGTCGAGAACACGACTCACTGCCTTAAGTTTTGAAAGCGGCAGCGCACTGGTTTCACTGCTTGCGCAAACGACACCAACGACTTTTCGCTTTTGCAGCGGCACCAATACCCGCGCACCAGTATCGGGCACCTTGGCCAGGTGATCGACGCGGTAATCGAATAGACGGCGTAGCCTTACCGGCAATGCCACCTGCACAATTCTTTTAGCACTCATGAGAAAGAGGAACCGATGCTGCCAGATGATTTACACATTACACTTTCCGTCGCACACAAGTAATGGGTCATAAATGATTGACGCACCAAAGGGTTTGCGGGTTGCCCACAGAAGCTGTGGATAACTTTGTGCACAAGTTGCCGCTCAGGAGTTCTCGCCAACTAACAAAAGGGCTATGCACCGGATTGCCTATTTTTTAGGCAGACAAATAGTGTCTAATTTTCAGTCAGTTAGGGCCCGTAGGCGTTGTGTCTCAAGGTGACAGGTCAGAATTGGTCAATCCTCAGCCCCTCACCACCGGTTTGTGCAAAACCAATGAGCAGCCTAGACGGCACCCAGAAGCGCGATCCGCTTTCCAATCAGATATTTAGCCTCATGAGTTGAACGGCGACGCAGGTATTTTGAGGCCTTTTTAGTGGTCAGAGGGCAACTCATAAAGTCAGACTGACCGAGGCTCGCAGCGTAGCATGCTGTTGTCGTTTTTTCTCTCAAGCCCGACAACGCTCGTTCACGGGATCGTAAAACACGCGGCCAGTCATCGTTGCCTTGCAAAGATTACGTCGCATCCTACGCAGTTGATCGACGCCCCCACCGGGAATCAGTCGGGACGCTGGCGGGTCAATAGTTCGCCAAAACTGACATATTCACTGGCACCCAATCTGCCGACCGGGTTGATCTTGTCTGCCAGGATTTTTCGTCGACCTTTGGCATCTTCTGCTACAGCGCTGTCGTCCACAAACAAGCCGTGGACCTCTCCCAAAATGAGTGACTGCGGGCCTTCCCCGATATAGTGGATGTCGTAGAGGCTGCAGGCAAAGGCCACCCGCGCATCGGCAAGCCGCGGCAGGCGGGAGCCCTCGATCGGCACTGTCGAAAGCCCCAGTTGATCGACCTCTGATACCCCGGGGTCGAAGCTCGCGGAAGAAGCGTTCATATTATCGAGTTGATCGAGGCTGGTAATGTGAATGACGAAATCCCGGCGGTCGCGAATGTTGTCGCGCGTATCCTTGATTCCGCCATCGGGCTTTACGCCCGCTGAAATCATCACCAGCGCGGGATCGCTTGAGACCGCGTTGAAATAGGAGTAAGGCGCAAGATTAAGCGACCCGTCCGCGTTTTCAGACAGCACCCAGGCAATGGGCCGTGGAATCACTGTCTGGGTCATGGTGATGTACACCTGCTGGGGTGTCATATCGCCAAAATCGATGTACATAATCTGCTCCCTGTGCTTTTTTCTGTCTTTGCTCTATGAGCGGCGAGGATCCGCTTGTCTGCCGAGCGCTCTTTCGATGGTCTGGGTTGCGCAAAAAAGCGCCCTGCCAATTTAGCACACCAAAAACCGCGCAAGCGATGCGTGCACTGGCGTATTGAACTAGCCTTTCAGATCGCTCACCAAAGGCAAAATCACGTCACTCAGCACTTTTTGATCAACAGGGCCGATGTGTTTATACCGGATGATTCCTTCACGATCGATGACAAACGTCTCGGGCACGCCGTAGACCCCCCAATCGATTCCGACAGCACCCTCCCTGTCTACCGCAATCACATCATAGGGATTTCCAAACTCCCGCAACCAGCTTCGGGCATCGGCCGAGGCGTCCTTGTAGTTGAGCCCCACGATCCTGACGATCTTTTTTCCCGCCAGATCGTTAAACAGTGGATGCTCCACTCGACAGGCGGCACACCACGATGCCCAGACATTCAACAGCCAGACCTCGCCACGCAGATCACTCGTGCCCACTAACCCTTCCATCTGCAGCAGGCGCGGCAACTCAAACTGCGGGGCCGGTTTGTCGATCAGGGGCGAAGGCACTTCTCGCGGGTCGAGTTTCAGCCCAACCGCCAGGAATGCGCCGACGACCAGGAAGATCAGCAACGGTGCCAAAAAGCGAAGTGACTTCATGCTGCCCTTCCGACAGATGTTATCGCTCTGATACAGGAGGAAACCCGAACATTAAACATCAATGATGGCTCTCACCGCCCTAAGCGTCCGGCAGAGCGAGCGAGCGCAGTAGGGACACCACATCGGGGGCGCCAAAATCCCGCTCTCCCAGCGCGATATAGCGGGCCCGGCCTTGAGGGTCGATGATATAAGTGGTCGGCAATGCTCGCACTTTCCAGTTTTTGGCCGCCACCATGTTTTCATCGAGCAGTATCGGGTATTCCAGTTCCGCATCGATTCGGTTGAGAAAATTACTCACATCGACTGGATCTTCACCCACGTTTACCGCGATCACTTCAAAGGGTTCACCGGCAAACTGCCGGCGCACCGCCTGCATTGAAGGCAACTCCTTAACACAAGGGGGGCACCAGGTTGCCCAGAAATTCACCAGCAGCACTTTTCCAGAAAAATCATCAAGGGATCGCCGATCCCCGTTGAGATCATTCAAAACAAGTGCGGGCGGAGACGCGTGCTCTGACGGCACTGGCGTCAAAGCGGCGGATGTCCCATCCGCGGCGCTCACACGCGATAGCGATGCCACAGCCAGCAGGACAACGGCCGCACGCATGAAGAGTGTGCGGTGCCTCATAACGACAACTCAGTTGATGGCGGAAGTTGCCGTAAGTGCCATCGGAATCAGATCGCCGGCAGGCACGTATCCAGGAATGGTCTTGCCATCCTCCAGCACAATGGTCGGTGTGCCCCGCACGCCCACGCCTTCTGCCGCTTCCATATGCTGGGCAATGTCGGTTTGACAGGTCCGCGGCTCCACGGATCTTCCCGATTTGGCATCGGTCATCGCCTGCTGGGGATTATCTGAGCACCACACGGAAACCAGTGTATTGAAGGACGTTGACTGCAACCCGGCGCGGGGATAGCCGAGGTAACGCACTTCCACGCCTCCCGCCATCAGTTGGTCAATTTCGTCATGAAGACGCACGCAATAGCCGCACTCAGTGTCTGTAAACACGGTAATTGAACTGACGGGATTGGGCGGAGCGAAAATCACCATGCCGGCTTTATCCAGCCCGTCAATCACGGCCTTGCGGCCTGATTTTCTCGCGTCCTCAGTCAAATTGGCGCCGGCATCGAGATCAATCAAGTCACCACTCAGAAGATGCTGTCCATCTTCAAACAGATACACGACCTGCGTCCCGAAGGTCACCTCATACAAACCCGCCACCGGTGTTGGACTGACCGAATCCGGCGATCGGTCGGGGATCAGTTCTGCCGCTTTGTCCTGCACCACTTGAGGCACGCCGTCTGCGACGACTCCACCCACAAAAAGCGAAAGCATTAAAAAAATAAAAGTCCGAAAGGTCATGGTAAAAAGCTCGACAGGGCTGATCAAAACAATAGCGGTAGTCTACTCTATCGATGAATGACCCCACGCCTCGACCGCTGGTTTTGCTGTGGCCCTACGTCCTGCGATCAATTCGAGCCGGTATGCGTACAGGTTGCTTCGCGTGGGATTCCAGGGTCAGGAAGGTATGGACAAAGACCCCTGCACAAACTACGCCAATCGCCAAAATCACAATTTCCATATCACGTTCTCCAAATTGGTTGATAAGTCGCCAAAGAAGATACGCACCGCAACGTGATCACACTGTCGCGTAAACGTGATGTTCGCGTGAAAGCGAAGCGGCTGATTTCAGGGCAAAGCCGGGTGTGTCTTGGCTGCGAGAAATGCTTCGGCAGCAGGAAAGATCTTCTCGCGTCGTGCGCTCGACAACCGTTCAAGATTCCGGGGCATCATCGCGGTCCGGTGGTTGCGCGACAGGACATCGGCATGGTCCTGGACAAACCGCCAGTAAAGGCCGTCGACCGTATCACACCAGTCGCCCCGGCCGAAGTCGCCCATCTTCATGAGGTAACTGGAACCGCAAAGATAGGGTTTGGTCGCAAAAATGCCGCCATCACTAAAGAGTCCCATACCGAATACGTTCGGGCCCATCACCCAGTGCGCCGAATCGACGTACATTTCCATAAACCAGCCGTAGGCTGATTGTGGATGGATGCGGCACAAGTTCATCAGATTGGCGACTACCATCAACCGCTCGATATGATGTGCCCAGCCCCATCGCTGTGTCTTCTTGATGACATGGTCGAGAGGCGCGATGCCGGTCGTTCCCTCGTACCAGTCATGGGTCAATTGCGCACCATGGCCAAAAAAGTTGGCCGAGGCCTGCGCTTCGCCAAAATGATGATAAATCCCGCGGATAAATTCACGCCATCCGATCACTTGCCGGATGAACCCCTCAAGAGAGTTAAGGGGGATAGCGCTTTGCTGGTGACGCCGCATGACTCGCCGGATCACCTCCGCCGGCGTCAACAGGCCGACATTCAAAAGGGGTGAGATCAACGAGTGGTACACCACTTCTGATCGGGTCGTGAGCGCATCCTCATAGTCGCCAAAAAGTGTCAGGCGCTCATCCATGAATCCCGTCAGCCACTGCTCAGCCTGCCTGCGCGTTGCGGGATAACAAAAGTCACCAGCATCGCCGGGCGCGGCCGAAAAGCGTGCCTTCACGAGTGCAATCACCTCCCGGGTGGTCTTGTCCGGGCGCGAGAATTTGGGGACAGGCGGCACGACCGATTTGGGCAAGGCCTTGCGGTTCTCAGCGTCCAGGCTCCACTTGCCTCCCAACGGCTTGCCCTCCTCGCTCAACAACAGGCCAAGGCGTGTTCTCTGCTGGCGGTAAAAACTGGCCATACGCGGGCGGGACTCGTTTTGGAGGTAGTCGGCAAAACTTTCGCGTGAGCACAAAAACATCGGGCTTGGGAGCGGGTTTTGCGCCAGGCCCATCGAATTCGCGAGGTCAGCCACCACAGTGGCGCACGGACGATCCTCAATCTCAAAATGCACCAGTTCTGAAAAAGCCGCGTCCGTGGCGGCACGTCTCAGTTGGTCAGAAAACGACCCACAATGCTCATCCTCAAGAGAGTGGTAGATAACCTTGGCGCCGGCCTTGCGCAACTCATCTGCATAAGCACGCAATGAGCGGATCAGCATCACAAGCTTCTGCTGGTGATGCTGATCCCCCAACAGGTTTGGCGCCCATTCGGAGAGGAGAAAGTCGCAGTGCAGCCAGGGCTTGACGAACTGCGTAGGAAAGCACTGACCCGGCAGGACGAGAAAAAGGCATCGCCCGCGGTGTTGTTCCGAAGATCGCATGGGAGGAAGCCGGCTTGCGCCGATACGGCACGTCGCAGCGGGGCCGCAGAACTTATTCCATCAGTCCCACTGCTGCGGCGTGAGCCGCAGGTCTGACGCGTCATAGCCCAGCGCGACGATCCGCGCCAGAAGCGCCTGATATTCCTCTTCCGGAATAGTCGGCTCCCTTGCCATGAGCCAGACAAGATCGCGCTTTTCCCGGGCAATAATCACACGACGGTAGTCCTCATCCAGATACACGATCTGGTAATCCGCCTTGATCGGCCAGATGAACTGCATTCCCCAAACGGCATTGGAACCATCCGGCCTGACAAAACCTGTGGGATGGTAGGTCTTGAACTTGCCGTCGAAGCCGCCGTCGAAAAATGAAAATCTGGTTTTGATCGTGCCGTCTTCGGCAAGCGTATATTCCTCGATCGCGTTATAACTTTTCTTGTCGATAAAGGTGGGCGTCGAGGAGATCACATACCAAGGGCCCATAAAGCGCTCAAGGTCTACATACTCGACCGGACTAAGAGGCTCAACGGCCATCGAATTAAATGAACACGCGGTTGATCCTACCGCGGCCAACAATACTGAGATCAACGCGCCCTTGCGTCCAAAAAATCGTTTCACTGAAAGCCCTCAACGTTTATTAAAAAGGAAGTGGCTGACCCGCCACTCATCTCCTCCGCGCATCCCGAACAACTCGGCACATGCCATAAAAAATATTCTCCAGCGGTTCACCCACATTTTCGCGTCGGCCTGGCCGTAGGTATCAGAGAAAATGGCAAACACCTCATCACGCGCTGCATCTAATTTATCCAGCCAAGCCTCTGCCGTTTTCTGATACTCAACGCCGCTCCAGTCCCATCGGTTTGCGAAGCACAGGGAGTCCTGAAACTTCAAAGGAAGATCTGCGCTCGGCATCATGCCGCCCGAAAAAAAATATCGGCTCATCCAATCTGTATCGTCACGAACCTCAAAAAGGTAGGGCGTGCTGTGGTGGCAAAAGATATGCATGAAAAAACGCCCGTCCGGCTTCAGCCACCCGGCGACCCGATCAAAGATGCTGGCGTAGTTACGCAGATGCTCAAACATCTCCACCGACACAATGCGGTCAAACCCCTGATCCATCGAGAAATGGTTAATGTCTGCGGTAATCACTCGCACGTTGCCAAGACCCGCCTCCATCGCCCGTTGTTCAATAAACAATCTCTGCGAATGGGAATTTGAAACCGCGGTAATGGTGGAGTTCGGGTAGCTTTTTGCCATCCATAACGTCAGTGAACCCCAACCGCAGCCCAACTCCAATACCTCCTGCCCATCCTTAAGATCCGCATGCTCGCAGGACAACGCCAATGCCTGCACTTCAGCTTGGTCCAGGGTATCCACCCCATCCCAAAAAGCTGAGCTGTATTTCAACTGGGCGCCCAGCACCTGCTGAAAAAACGCAGCCGGCACCTCATAGTGCTGCTCATTCGCCTTATGCACAAGCGGTGCCACGGGGGCCTTCCCCATGTTGCGAACGAACTCGTCCAGATGTTGGCTCTGCTGCGCTTCAGGGATCTGGATCTCGCGCATCCGCTGCCGGCAAAGAGAACGGATCCCGCTGCGGACGATCGAATCCGGAACCCATCCCCGCTCTACTGCCTTCATTGCCGGTCCGGTGAAAAACGCGCTCATATGCTCTCTCCCGGCGTGCTCGCCCCTTTTAGCTTTCCTGATTGTGCTGATCCTGCGCCACCCCTGGAGCGGGTCTTCATTTCAATCAACAGCAAACCGGGCATCACCAGGAGCCACGCGACCACAATGGCCGGCAGGCTCTGAATCTCCAGCGCGCCGAACTTGCTGCCTGCCAGATAGGCCAGGGGACCCCCGATTGCCCCAAACACAGTCGCCAACACAAAGCGCCCGCATAGCCAACCCATGCAGTGCCTGAGCGCTGCCGCAAAATTGATCCACAACGCCACCATCCAGGGGGTGGTGGGAAACCCCGGTCCCGCAGATTCAGGGAAGGCCATGGCGCCCGACCATACCAGTAGGGAATCCGTCATCGCGCCGAGCAGGCCCGCACCGAGCCAAAGCGGAGCCTCCGCTCGGGCGCATTTTCGCCAGATCGAATAGGCGCTCACCCAGGCTGCCACCGCGACGGGTCCGAGCCACCATAACCCGACAGAGGCGCCCCACACGGCAACGAGCCAGGCGAGCTGGAAGGCCGCAAAATTGGCCCACTGATGAGTCCGCATGATCACCACTGGGGCAAAGCCTCGCATGAGACGCTACCGCGCCACTCGGGCCGTGCGAGCACCATCTGAACATCAGACAGGTAGCGCTCGGCAAAACCCGCCTCGCAATACGAAAAGTAGTACTGCCATAACCGGACAAATTGCTCAGGGTATCCCAAAGACAGGATGGCTGCGCGCTGGGCGTTAAAGCGGTCGTGCCATAGCCGAAGCGTTCTGGCGTAGTGGGGCCCGATATCCTCAAGGTGAACGAGTTTGCAGTCAGTCCGGCTTGAATAGGCTCGGCTCATCGCCCCTAACGACGGCACGCAACTGCCGGGAAAGATGTAGCGCTGAATAAAATCACACCCCTTCAGATACTGCTCGTAACGTTGATCAGGCATAGTGATCGCCTGTATCAGAGCGGCCCCGTCGGGTCGCAGCAAGGAAATGATCTTGGCG
>NZKZ01000054.1 GCA_002694065.1 Acidiferrobacter sp. | reverse complement strand
TCTGCTGAACGACTCTGTCAGGCATTTCAGGCAGTTGACGCGGCACGCGGCACCATCCCGCTGACCTATTTTGAGTTTGGCACTCTCGCAGCTTTCAAACTGTTTTCACGAGCCAGGCTGGATATATGGATTCTGGAGGTTGGGATGGGCGGTAGATTGGATGCCGTCAACGCCGTTGATCCCGACCTCGCGGTTATCACCTCTATTGATCTCGACCATCAGGCATGGCTCGGGGATTCTCGAGAAGCGATTGGAAGAGAGAAGGCAGGGATCCTGCGGTACCGCGGCCGGGCGATCGTGTCAGACCCCAATCCTCCCGCGACGGTGCTCGATCGCCTCGCGGTTTTGCAGTGCGACTGGCGGCTTTCAGATCGTGACTTTGCTGTCAAAACAGATCAAGGGAAGACTTTCTTTTCCTCTGGGGGGCCAAACTGGCATCGTCGGTCTTTTCTTGAACAATTTGAGGTAAATCCAGGCAGCCCGGTCCAGACGCGAAACCTGGCCGGCGCGCTTGCGGCCGTACGATCGCTGGAAGAGTCACTGCCGGTTGGGCCCGAGCATGTCGATGCGTTACGGGGGCTGGCCGTGCGGGGTCGTCAGGAACGGATTGACGGCGAGATTCCAATTTGGCTTGATGTTGGGCACAACCTCGAGGCCGTCGCCGCTTTGGCCGAAGCGCTTTGTAATGAATATGTTCCGGGCAAGACCCGCGCGGTTTTTGCCATGCTGAGGGACAAGGACATCGGCGCCGCTATTGAGGTGATGCGCCCCGTCGTAGATTATTGGTATCCCGTAACCCTGGAGGATGACCGCGCGTTAACCTTCGAGGAACTAAAGTCTGCGTTGACTGACTCAGCCGTCATTGATTCTCCAGAAGGGCGAACCCCGGGCGCTTGTTATCGAGCCGCGCTCGCCGCGAGCCGACACGGTGACCGGTTAGTGGTCTTTGGTTCGTTTTACCTCGTGGGTGATATACTGCCTGAGGTTTCAGAGCGGGCAGTCGCATAAATGGAAACGACCTCGGAGCCCCCGTTTAATCTTAAGCATCGGGCCACCGGGGCCGTGATCCTTCTATCCGTTCCGGTGCTGTTGTTGCCCTGGCTGCTGGGTGGTCAAAACGGGCAGCAAGCGATCGATAAATCCTCTCTTATTCCCGAGCCCAAAAGCGAATTCATTTCCTCTATTGGGCCCGCCGAGGATGTGCCAAGAGCTTCCGGCAGCCCGGATCCGAATAACTCCATTGAGCAGAAGAGTCGAACTCCAGGTGATGATGCTGAACCGCCCGCTTCAGGCGCATCATCCACACAGAACGACGTTGGGACGGGCGACAGTACGGAAGCGGCGTCCGGCGCGACTGTGCTGTCTGGGAAAGAAACGGGCTGGGTGGTTCGAGTTGGTGTATTTTCCGAGTCCGAGAACCTGAAAAAGCGAGCCGATCTGCTTTCGGATAATGGAATGATGTCACGCCAAGAGACGATAGAAATCAATGGACGCGCTATGGTTCGTATTTTCCTCGGCCCGTTCCCTGACTTGGCGACAGCCGAGCGTGAAAGCGGGAAAGCTATGCTGGTACCCGGAGAACCAGCTTTTGTCGTCGAAGTCAATTGAAACGACGCCGTTGTTAAACGTGCACAGGTCGGCACAGTGACCGACGTTGCCGGCTCCGGACCCGCTATGGTCGATATCGTCATTCTCGCGGTGATGGCGATTTCACTTGTGTTCGGTCTGTTTCGTGGGCTCCTGCGCGAACTGCTTTCGTTGGTTTCATGGGTATTGGCGTTTTGGATAGCCTACCGGTATAGCGCGAACGTCGCTGAGATAATCGATAGAGCACTGCAAAACCCAACGCTTTCCCAAGCCGTCTCAGCGGTCTTGGTGTTCGTCATCGTGCTGGTTGCTTTAATGGTTTTGACGAGCCTGATTGCCAAGGTCTTCAAGGCAACGGGCCTTGCCGGTATCGATCGAATCCTGGGCGGATTGTTTGGATTGGGCCGGGGTGTAGTGATCCTGTTGGCTGCATTGATCCTGGCAAGTCACACCGGTGCTGTCGAACAGGATTGGTACAATGCCTCGACCATGATTCCCATGTTTGATCGAGCATTGGATTGGATGGCAGCTTACGTCCCAGCGGGAACGCTGGAAGGATTCGGAGCCGGGTTGTTGGAGGGTGAATTGCCCGGTAATTCGGGGAGTGCAGATTAGCACCTAAAGGAGAAGGCCTGACCATGTGTGGTGTCGTCGGTATTGTCGGGAACAGTCCCGTTAACCAGAGAATTTATGATGCGCTGACGGTCGTTCAGCATCGAGGGCAGGATGCAGCGGGCATTATGACCTGTGACGGTCGACGGGTTTTCCTGCGCAAAGACAGTGGTCTGGTACGTGATGTGTTTCAGACGCGGCACATGCTTCAGTTGGAAGGCAATATGGGGCTGGGTCACGTGCGATACCCGACCGCAGGAGGGGATAACCGCTCGGAGGCCCAGCCATTCTATGTCAACTCCCCGTTTGGCCTCGCGTTGGGGCACAACGGGAATCTCATCAACGCGCGAGAGCTCGGTGAGGAGTTATTTCAAGATGATTTGAGGCAAATCAATACGGGTTCAGATTCTGAAGTGTTGCTGAATGTATTTGCGCATGAGCTCATGGAATTTGTTCGAGGAGGGGATGCGGTGCTCCAAACCCGAAACGTGTTCGACGCCGTCCGCCGACTGCATGAGCGGTGCCAGGGGGCCTACGCTGTGGTGGCAATGATCGTGGGTTACGGGCTGGTGGCGTTTCGGGATCCTTATGGTATTCGGCCGCTGGTGCTGGGCGAGCGTGCCGATGGAGAAGGACGTTCTGTCATGGCGGCCTCTGAAAGTGTGGCGTTGGATGTGCTCGGATACCGGTCCTTGGGGGATATCGCTCCCGGAGAGGCGGTCGTGATCAAGATGGATGGCACTATTGAGCGGGAAATCTGCGCGTCTCAAACGGAATTGACTCCGTGCCTCTTTGAATACGTTTATTTGGCCCGGCCTGACTCGATCATGGATGATGTCGCGGTATACAAGAGCCGGCTGAGAATGGGTGAGAAACTGGCTGAGCATATGCTCAAGGCCTGGCCCGATCATGATATCGATGTCGTCATCCCCATCCCTGACACCAGTCGAACGTCTGCGCTGCAGTTAGCCAATGTGGCAGGACTTAAATACCGTGAGGGGTTTATCAAGAATCGGTATATTGGGCGAACCTTCATAATGCCGGGTCAGGCGCAGAGACAGAAATCGGTCCGACAAAAGCTGAACGCCATCGATCTGGAGTTCCGCGGCAAAAATGTGCTCCTGGTTGATGATTCCATCGTTCGAGGCACTACCTCCAAACAGATCATTCAGATGGCTCGCGACGCGGGTGCCAAGAAAGTCTATTTCGCCTCCGCCGCGCCGCCTGTCCGCTACGCCAATGTCTACGGCATAGATATGCCTTCGCGCTCGGAACTTGTCGCCAACGGCAGGACAGATGAGGAGATCGGCCAGTTTATCGGAGCGGATTGGCTGCTCTATCAGCGCCTTGAGGATTTGATCGATGCGGTTCGTGAGGGGAATCCCGGGATAAGTCGTGTCGATGCCTCATGCTTTGATGGGCGCTACATCACTGGCAATGTCAGCGCCGATTTTTTGCAGACGGTGGCGGGAGCTCGCAGTGATCAGGCTAAAGCCCAAAGAACCGAAGCGCTTGATGTCGCGGAGATCAGCGCTTACCACTGAGGACATCGGCGCGGCCTATGTTAGAAATCCAGTCGCTCCGAGCTATCTGAAAAAGCCAGCTCGGCTCCCTCTTCGCTCAGTCGGATCCAACTAGGCTCAGGCGTCCAGTCTCCCAGCACGATGCGGTAGGCAGGTTCTGGGCGCGCCACCGGGTGAATGGCGGGGCGGTGCGTATGCCCGTGAATGAGTATCTCAGCGTCATGCGCAGCAATAACTTCCTGCACGGCCTGCGGGTTCACATCCATGATGTCCAAGCTTTTTTGAGTCTTGCCGTCCTCGCTGCGATAACGAGCCAGTTTGGCAAGCCCGTCGCGTTCCGCAATAGATTTATCCAGAAATGTTTTTTGCCAGTCTGGGGATCGAACCATTGCCCGGAATTTTTGATGAGGAAGATCGTCGGTACATAAACTGTCGCCGTGCATCAGCAGAACCCGCCGTCTTCCCAGCTCAAGAATGTGTTCGTCCGCGATGAGTTGAATCCCGCATTGATCGGCAAACTTTTCCCCCAAGAGAAAGTCACGATTGCCAGAAAGGAAAAAGATCCTGATGCCGCGGTTGGATAGGGAAGCCAAGAGTCGCGCCGCCTCATTGTGTCCGAGAAAGTCCACGGCGTCATCACCCAACCAGTACTCGAAGAGATCTCCAAGAATATAAAGATCATCTTTGGCCTCGAGGCCGGTAAGATACCTCTCGAAATGCTTGAAGACCTCCGGGTGGTCCGGGCTCAGATGGAGGTCGGAGATCAGGTGGATCAAGATGCTTTCTCAAAGGTTTTCGGGATCGGCAACAAAATGGGCCCGTTGGCGAGTTGGAGAACGCGCAGCATTTCGTTACCATTCGCCACCCCCTTGATCAGGACGATGGCATGGGACTCCAAATCTACAATAGTTTGACGCGCAAAAAAGAGGTTTTTGAGCCTCTCGTTCCCGGAAGAGTAGGGATATACGTCTGTGGGATGACCGTTTACGACTATTGCCATCTTGGTCACGCCCGGGTGCTGGTGGTGTTCGATATGGTGGTGCGGGCTTTAAGAGGCTGGGGGTATCAGGTGGATTATGTGCGAAACATTACGGATATAGATGACAAGATTATCTCGCGCGCGGCGGAAGTGGACGAGCCCTTTACCGACCTTACAGAGCGATTCATTGATGCGATGCATGAGGATGAACGTATTCTGAATGTCGCGCCCCCAGATCAGGAGCCTCGCGCGACGGGCCACATTTCCGAGATTATTGAGTTGATCCAAAGGCTTGAGCAACGGGGGTTGGCGTATCAGGGAGAAAACGGGGACGTCTATTTTAGGGTTCGTGAATTCGAGACCTATGGCGCGCTCTCAGGGCGTTCCCTTGACGACCTCCAGGCGGGTGCCCGCGTTGAGAAAGACGAGTCCAAGGATGACCCTCTGGATTTTGTATTGTGGAAACGGGCGAAACCAGGAGAGCCAATGTGGAGTTCGCCATGGGGAGAGGGCAGGCCGGGTTGGCACATCGAGTGCTCGGCTATGTCGACCAAATGTCTGGGCGAGCATTTCGATATTCACGGTGGGGGTATGGATCTTCGCTTTCCGCATCATGAAAATGAGATTGCACAGACGGAAGGCGCAACCGGGTCTCGATTCGTCAATACCTGGATGCACAATGGATTCGTGCAGATCGATGAAGAGAAGATGTCCAAGTCATTAGGCAATTTCTTTACGATTCGGGATCTGGTGGGGCAGGATGACAATCCTGCACGCGCCGGAGAGGTGATTCGCTTTCTTATGCTGCTAAGCCATTACAGAAGTCCACTGAATTTCTCTACAGAAGTGATGGATCAGGCAAGAGCCGGTCTTGATCGAATGTATGGGGCGCTGTTCAAGGTTCGTGAGGAAGCGGGCGCCGGGGAGTCTGACGCCAAACCCAACAGCACCTTTGACGAAGAATTTGACCGGGCGCTCGAAGATGACTTCAACACCCCTTCGGCCATCTCGGTGTTATTTGATCTGG
>NZKZ01000053.1 GCA_002694065.1 Acidiferrobacter sp. | reverse complement strand
GAGCCGTTTTTAATAACGTTACACTGGATCCGAACCTCTTTCCTGAGGCGAAAATCATATTCATTGAACACGTGACCCGTGAATTGCTCTGGCAACAAAAGTGGATGGAGCATCCAAATGGCGCGCTATCACTCGAAGAGGTGGCACTTTGCGTCGAGGATGTGGACTCTGTTTCTGAAAAATACTCACGGCTTTTTAACTCTAAACCCGCTTTCCCGATGAAAGGTGTTGCACAGTTCAAACTATCGGAAGGCAAAGTCTATATTGTGAATCCCGCGGCCTTGGCTAAATGGGTTCCCGGCGTCTCTGCGCCTGCCGTGCCGTCTGTTTTTGGCGTTGGGTTCAGTGTGCGCGACCTAGAGGAGACAAAAAGGGTGTTAGACACGAACAGTGTTAACTACCAGAGTCATCCATATCCTGGAATATGGATTCATCCAGATATCACCGGTGGTGCGGTGGTCTCTTTCATGCAGTCTGAGTAAAGCTATCGTGTTGCCATCAGACAGTATTAACTAATTAATTGTTCTGGCCTTTTTAGGAGTCTTGGCTACGAACCATGAGGTCGGGAGTTCGAATCTCTCCGGGCGCACCACTTCCTTTTTGAGCCAGATTCCCAGAGCCAAAAAAACAGGCTCCCGAAGGAGCCTGTTTTGTGAACAGCAGTCTTTTTGGGCTTAGGGCAGCCAGGTGCGCCATACGGATTCGTTGGCTTCCATCCATTCCGCCACTACTTCGTCGACATCACGTTTATTGACGTCTACTTCGTAGATCATCCCGGCCTGCTGAGCGTTGGTCAGGCGATGCTTTTCGAGCAGTGCGACGACTTCAGGATGTTTCTCGATAGAGGCAGGGCTGCCAAACTTGAAGCAGATGTCCTGCGGCCAGTTGGTCGCGGGCCATTTGGCTTCATCGTAAGCAGGCAGTTCCACCTCGACGAGATCCAGGGCCGCAAAGATCCAGTGCGGTGTCCATGCATAGGCAATGAAAGGCTCACCACGTTTGTATTTGGCCTGCATCTCAGCCCAGTGAGCCGTCTCGGAACCCATGTTCTGCGCATGAAAATCTACACCGAGACCATCCATACGTTCCTGGTCTTCGCAGAGCCAGGCAACTTCTGGACAGGCAATAAGGTTGCCTCTATCTCCTGATTCAAGACTTTTGAAGTGGTGCTTGTACTGATTCAGATCCTGCACGGTCTTCAGATTGGGCGCCACCGCTTCGATTCCGCGTGAGGAGTCTCCCTCGATAACATACCGGGGAGTGAAGTATCCACTCGCACCGATAATGCCTGTGTCCGCAATCCGAACCAGCGAGCCGTCGCCGCCATATTCTTTGACGTACTCGGATTTAATCGGGTTATATGAAGGCCAGGCCTCACAGTAAAAGTCGATATCGCCAGCGCGAATCGCTTCCCAAACGCCAGGCCCGCCCGGCATGGATACGTTTTTGACCTTGTAATCCATGTGGTTCTCTAGAACCCACTGAATGGTCCGACACGTCACGACAGCGCCAGTCCAGTCAAGATCAGGAAGTACCAGGCGTTTGCCGGCCTGCACTGTTGAGCCGGCACCAAGGCCAACGCTCATGATGGCTGCGGCAAGAACCGCTTTGAAAGTGAACTTCACGTTATTGTCCTCCTCGTAGTTTGAGATACCTCAATGCCATACTGGCATACCCATATATCTACCATAAACCGCTGATCTATTGGCATCCCTCGGCGAATTGATCTTGTCACGCACGAAAGTGGGTGGCTCAGGTATCGTTCTGGTTGCTCTGCGTCCTGGGAATCTCAGCACTGATCAGTCGATTTTGACCGCTAGGACAGACCCATTGCCTCCCGCTGCGTTTTTGTCCACGCCTGGGATATCCGGTCGAGGATGATGGCCAGCAGCACGATCCCGATACCGGCCTGCAAAGACATGCCGATACTGGCGGTACTCATTCCGGTAAAGACTTCAAGCCCGAGACCCTTGCCACCGATAAGCGGGGTGATGACCTCCATGGCAAGGGCCATCATGATGCCCTGATTCACGCCAATCATAATGGCGGGGATCGCCATCGGAATCTTCACTTTCATCAGAGTCTGGAAGACCGATGCACCAAATGAATCAGAGACCTCGTCGATTTCATCAGGCAGTTCGCGAATACCGAGAGTCGTGCATCGAATCAATGGGGGGATGGCATAGATCACGGTTGCGATCACGGCCGGAATCTGCCCCCCGCCGAAAAGCATAATGACCGGAACCAGATATACAAAAACCGGCATGGTCTGCATGGTATCCAGTATGGGTTTCAGGATTCCGTCCGCCGTTTTGCTGTAGGCCGCCAGGACGCCAAGCGGCACACCAACAATGAAACAGATCAGCACCGATACGGTGACTGTCGACAGCGTAATCATGCTGAAAGCCCACAAATCAGTTGCGCCGATGAACAAAAACCCGATAAGGGTGATTGCGGCCAGCGCGCGGCCACTTACAAGGTAAGCGATAGCCACAAAGAAAAGACTTGTGTACCACCAGGGCAATCCCTTGAGGAAAATATTCAGGGGATTGATTAATCCGAAGTACAGCCCTTTCTTGATGCCTGTGGTGATTGCATAGAACGTTTCATTTGTAACGAGCACATCCATATACTGATTGACGGGAGTGCGGAAGCGATATTCCCACGCCTTTGGAAAGTTGCCAAAAATATCGAGGTAGGCATCCAGCAGCACCATGACCCAGATCAAAACAAGACTGGCGATAAAAAACGAATGCCGCAGCAAGAAATCCCGGAGCCTGGAACTCCAGTCTGTATCGTAAGTCCGGATAAGAGCGCAAGGAATAAGAGCAACTGCGTGGGTGGCGCCACGGCCCACCCGGCCAATCTGGCGCCAGACAAAGTCGATACCGAGCTCAAGGTAGCGGATGAGCCTCAAGGATTCGAGGGACTGCGGAAAAAGTCGGAAGATCTGAGTTCGCCCCTGATCAGTGCGTTGCTGCTCCTGACCCATCGCATGAGTAACCCGGTCGAGCAGGATCGCCATCAAAACGATAGCGAGCCCGCCCTCAAGGGCTTTGCCAACGTTCAGGCGCTGCATCCCCCGCAGCACGATATCACCCAGGCCCGGAGCTCCGATAAACGTGGCCAGCACCACCAATGCCAGTGCCATCATCACTGTTTGATTGATGCCTAGTTTTATGGCCGGAATAGCGAGGGGAATTTTCACCTTTATCAGGGATTGACGGGTTGTGGCGCCAAAGGAGGTCGCCGCTTCGTCAATGCCTGCGGGAACCTGTCGAATGCCAAGATTGGTCAGGCGTACGATAGGCGGGAGCGCGTAGATGACGGTCGCAAGAATGGCCCCCGGCGCGCCGATGCCAAACAGGAAAAAGGCAGGAATAAGGTAGATGTAGGCCGGCAGTGTCTGCATCGTATCGAGGATCGGCTTGATAACCGTCTCGAGCCGGTTGCTTTGGGAGGCGCCGATACCGAGCGCGATGCCAACAACGGCGCTGAAGGCAATGGAGATACACATGAGACTGAGCGTCTCCATGGCCTCGTCCCACATATCTAGTACAAGCCATGAGCCAACAGCGGCTACGGCAAAGAGACCGAGGCGAAGGCCGCCGTAGGCGAACGCAGGCAGGACCAGTACCACCAGCACAATCTGCCACTGCGTAAAGATCAGAAGATCGACGATGTACTCATAGAACCACGTTACTCCGGCGCCGAGCGCCCGGGTCGTCGGCTGCAGAAAGGGCCGCATCCACCGGTCGAATTCATTGACTTTATCGGCAAAAGGAAAGGCGCTGATCCACGACTCAGGAAAGACGGTCTCACCGCCCTGGGCTTTCCAGATCAGAATTGATATGACGAGAACGACCGCTCCGATCAACCAGTGCCGGTATTCGGACCATAAACCGTCCGTCGATGTGCTGCCTGAAATGGCTTTGGAATCCTGCATTAAATTTGCCTGGACGCGATCAATCCACTAGCATATCTTTAAAGAAAACCGGCTTCAATGAGCGAAAAGTAATTCTCCGGGCCGGAGTAATTGATATCAATGGCTTCAAAGGAAGATTGAATGTCGGAAACCCCCAAGATCGTCTGCAATAGTATCTGGAAGATATTCGGAGCCTATCCCGAGCAGACTTTGAAAGAACTCGATCGCTCATTGTCCCGTGCTGAGGTTCAGGCGCAAACAGGACATGTGATTGCCGTTAAGGATGTCTCCTTCGAAGTAAACACCGGCGAGACCTTCGTTGTGATGGGGCTTTCAGGGAGCGGGAAGTCCACACTGGTTCGTTGTATCTCACGTTTGATCGAGCCGACTACCGGTTCAATGTTGGTTGATGGTGAGGACATCATGTCCTTTGATGCAGCCCAGTTGACCGAGTTGCGCCGTTTTCGGATGAGTATGGTGTTCCAGCACTTTGGGCTCTTTCCCCACCGCAAAGTCATCGACAATATCTCCTTCGGCCTCGAGATACGGGGCATGGACAAAAAGGCCCGCAGAGAAAAAGCACTCGAGGTTCTGGAGAAGGTCGGCCTCGACGGTTGGGCGGATCATTTTCCTCGGGAGCTATCAGGCGGAATGCAGCAGCGTGTGGGGCTCGCGCGAGCGATGGCGGTGGATCCAGAGATTCTGATCTTTGACGAGCCGTTTAGTGCTCTCGACCCGTTAATTCGGCGTGAGATGCAGGATGAGCTGATCAGCATCCAGGCAGAAGTGCAAAAAACCATGATCTTCATCACGCACGATTTTCTTGAAGCTATCAAGATGGGAGACCGCATCGCGATCATGAAGGACGGCGTTGTCGTGCAGATAGGGACGCCTGAAGAGATCGTGACCAATCCCGTTGACGAGTACGTTCGGGAATTTACGGAGGATGTGCCACGCTATAAAGTAGTCAGCGTGGGTAAAGTCATGCAGAGCGTCTCGGACGCTGCGCGAATCAACGGTGCACGGAAAGTAAACCACGACCAAAAGATTGACTCCCTGATCGAGCTTGTGACGGATAGTGATGGGCCGCTCGCTGTGGTCGATGACGACAATCAGATTGTTGGCGAAGTCACTCAAACGATGATCTTGCAGGCAATGAGCAGTCGGGTATAACCAGAAGCTGTCCTGCAAAACCAAGATCCACGAAAACAATCAAAAAGGCGAACCGCGCTTTAGCCGTCCAACACGATATTGAGGGCTAGGCGATGACGCATCGCGTTCCTTGACCATATTAAGGACGCTAATGGCGAGCCCTCGAGAGAAGAGTATAGTGTCACGAAAGATCGATACGCTGATCATCGGTGCGGGTCAGGCCGGCATTGCAACCAGCCGTCACTTAACAGAGCTTGGGGTGCCGCATGTCGTACTCGAGCGTGACCGTATTGCAGAGCGCTGGCGGTCGCAACGCTGGGATTCGCTGGTGGCAAACGGACCGGCGTGGCATGACCGCTTTCCGGAGTTGGAGTTTCCCGGGATCGGAGCAGATGACTTTGCAACGAAGTCGCAAACGGTCGACTATTTCATTGAATATGCGAACCGCTATAACGCGCCCATCGAAGAGGGTGTTGCGGTTTCCGAGGTGGTGCGCAACAGCAAACGTTCGGGCTTTAACGTAGAGACCAGCCAAGGGATCTTTGAAGCGCAGCGGGTAGTGGTTGCAACGGGACCTTTTCAGAATCCAGCGATACCGCCTATTGCAAAGTCATACGATGACATCTTTCAGATTCACTCCTCGGAGTACAAAAATCCGCAACAGCTGCCCGAGGGAAATGTCCTGGTCGTCGGGGCGGGCTCCTCTGGTGTCCAGATCGCGGATGAGCTGCAACGCGCCGGCAAACAGGTCTACCTTTCAGTTGGGCCCCATGATCGCCCGCCCCGCAGTTATCGGGGCAGGGACTTTGTATGGTGGCTTGGTGTGCTAGGGCTTTGGGATCTTGAAACGGTCGAGCCGGGTAAAGAACACGTCACGATCTCGGTCACTGGCTCTTATGGCGGTTTTACCATCGATTTTCGTGAACTGGCGGAACGCGGCATTACGCTTTTAGGTCAGACGCAGGCGTTTGAGGGGAAGACGATTCGTTTTCAGGATGACCTGGGCCAAAATATTCGGGCCGGTGATGCGAGTTATCTGTCGTTGCTGGATGCGGCGGATGCCTATGTGGATCGTAACGGCATTGATCTGCCTCTTGAGCCCAAAGCCCGTGAAATGCTGCCTGATCCCCATTGCATGAAACATCCGATACGCGAAGTGGATATGACCGAGAAATGTATTGGCACCGTGATCTGGGCAACGGGCTTCTCAAGTGACTACAGCTGGCTGCAAGTTGATGCGCTGGATGAGGCAGGAAAGCCTCGGCATCAGCGCGGCGTGTCATCTGAGCCCGGTGTCTATTTTGTTGGGCTGCCATGGCTTTCGCGCAGAGGATCATCGTTCATTTGGGGTGTCTGGCACGATGCCAAGCACATCGCGGGCCATATCGCGACCCGCCGTCAATACGAAGCGTACCGTTCCAGCGGCGAGGACTAAGTCTGAGAAAGGGCGATGGGCAGCATGGCGGGACTCGCGGTGAGACTGCATTATTGGGTACATTGCCCCATAAACCTGCGTCAGGGGTTGAGGAATAGGCTTTGAAACGCTTTTGAATTCCCAATCAAGAATGCCTCTGCCAGCAGGCAAAACCATAAAGCCATAAAGGAGTGACTCATGAACTTTGAGGATTATGCAGACCAGGATGCGGTGGGGCTCGCCCGCCTAATCAGAACCAAGGCAGTTTCTGCGAAGGAAGTGACCGAGGTGGCCATTGAGGCGGCAGAGCACCTCAACCCTAAACTGAATGCTCTGGTGATGACCAACTTTGAAAATGCTCGTGAGCAGGTCGAAAAAGACCTGCCCGACTCCCCCGTTTCGGGCGCGCCTTTCTATCTCAAAGATGTCAATCAGTTCACTTCAGATATGCCGACTACGTTTTCCAGCAGGTTCTTTGAGGGGGCGTCTCCCAGAGCGGATAGTGAATTGGTGTCGCGATGGCGTAATGCCGGGTTGGTGATCCTTGGAAAAACCAACACCCCGGAGTTTGCTGAGGATTTTGTCTGTGAGCCGACGTTTCGTGGCGTGACACTCAATCCGTGGAATCCGGAGGTGACGACCGGAGGCAGTTCCGGGGGCGCCGGAGCGGCAGTGGCCTCCGGAATGGTCCCGCTGGCACACGGAACGGATTTAGGTGGATCGATACGGATTCCTGCTGCCTGCTGTGGGGTTTTTGGACTCAAGCCAACAACCGGCCTGAATCCCATGGGCCCGTACTTTATGGAGTTCTCGAACGGGTTTAATTCGGATCATGTGCTGACCCGTTCAGTGCGGGACAGTGCGGCAGCGCTTGATCAATCCGCGGGACCCATGCCCGGCAGTCGTTACCAGATCCGACCCGAAGTGAGTTCGTACCTCTCCGCTCTTGAGGAGAAATTGCCCCAGCTGCGCATCGGCGTCTCGACATCGACGCCATATGGGGATGCTGTGGGAAGGAACCAGGCGGCCTCAGTGGACAAGGTGAGCCGCCTCCTCGCCGATATGGGGCATCAGGTTGAGGAGTACACCTATCCCTCTGATTTGGGGCTGGGGAGCTGGATGGAAGATCTCTGGATGGTGGACGTGGTTTACGAGATTGAAAACCGCATCAAGGAAGTCGGCCGTGAGCCGTTACATGAGGAATTGGAGGCTCTGACCCATTATGTTCGGGAGCGGGTGGCCTCGCTGAGCGCCATGGATCTCTACCGCGCCCGTCAGGGGGCACACGAAGCGTCCATGCAGTTGATTCAATCGATGATTGACTATGATCTTGTCCTGACTCCGACGCTTGCCAGCGATCCGATCCCGGTGGGCTACATGGACAGTCGCACAGAGAATTTCAATATGGAGACCTGGGGAGAAAGAGGTCATGCGTTTGCCCCCTTTGCCTATATTTGTAATGTCAGCGGCCAGCCTGCTGCGTCTGTACCTGTACAGCTTAATGAGGGGGAGCATCCCTGTGCGGTGCAGTTGGCCGGCCACTCTGGCAAGGATCATCTGATTCTCCAGGTCGCGGCACAACTGGAACAGGAACTGCGTTGGGATCGTTACCGACCCCCGATCTGGGTCGGCAATCTCTAAGCCGCACGGCTTCAAAGAGCATAGGGCGCCCGGTTCAGGTGACTTCGTAGACGTGGACGCGGTGAGTGATCTCGGGTTCCCCGTAGGGCATGCTGTAGAAGCTCTCGGTTGAGAATACCTTGCGCCACAGACCAGCCTCGGCAAGCGCTGTCACCGTCTCGGGGTACTGTGGCTCTTGCGCCGGATCGTCCCGCATACTGAAGATAATCGGGGCGCCGGACCTGGCGACCCGGATCAACTCCTCAAAACTCTTCGGAGGAGCATGATGCGGGGTGATTGTGCCGGTTGAGATGATCGCAGCGAATTGATCATCTGAAAAGTCAAGCTTTTCACCGAGTGTCATCTGGCGCAGTTCTTGATAGAGGTTTTTTGCGCGGGCCACCTCTAGCATGCCTTCAGACAGGTCAATACCGATAATGGGGCCATAACCCAGCATCGCGAGCGGTTCTGCCTGGATGCCGCCGCCGCATCCGGCATCCAGTATCGGCGCGGTGTTGGCCGGGATAAAACGTGTCGCCACTGCGGCCATGACCGCCGGTATCCGGTATCCCATGGCGCAAAGATCGATTTCGTATTGGTTTGCCCAATCGTCGTAGGCAGCTTGCTGCTCTTGCAGCGTCTCGGCCCGATATGATCGGGCGACACCGGTTTCTTCCATCATTCCTCCTAAAAATATGAATTCAGAGTTCTATCGAGTAAGCCAGCCATCGCATCGAGCCGTTGTTCTAAAGGCCTGTCGGCAGCTCTGAGAGATTCGCGCTTGCAATGTGTGCCATCTCATCGGGTTTTGCAAGCCATTGGGCCAGCATTCCCATCTGGTCGAGTCCCCAGAAGCGTTCTGTACCGACTACAAAAGTCGGGACACCGTAAACACCTGCCGCAATAGCG
>NZKZ01000052.1 GCA_002694065.1 Acidiferrobacter sp. | reverse complement strand
CCCTCAGAGTTGATCATCTCAGCCATGCAGCGAGCACCCTGCCATTCCGCGTAGGGAGCATAGTCGCCGGTCATCGGGACGCCGAGACCAATCTTGATGGTGTCTGCAGCTATGGCCGGCGTACCGAGCGCAAGCGATGCAATCAGAAGTAAGGTTTGTTTCATAGGTTCCTCCTTTAGGTGTGTTTGCCGTCTATGCGGCGTCTTGGTGATTTTCGCCCAAATAGGCATCGATTACCTTCTGGTTTTCCGAGATTTCTGTTGGGTTACCTTCAGCGATTACTGACCCCATATTGAGTACGGTAATTTTCTCGCATAAAGACATGATGAACTTCAGGTCATGATCAATAACGAGCATCGCACAATTTGTTTGCGAGCGCACCCAGTTTAGCGCTTCGCTCAAGGCTTCGGTCTCCTGTTCATTCATGCCCGCTGCAGGTTCGTCCAACATCAGAACCAGAGGCTGCAATGCAAGGGCGCGAACAATCTCGAGCCTCCTCAGATGACCGTAAGACAACGCATCGGCCCGGATATTTACTTTGTCTGTCAGATCGAATTGCGCCACGGCTTCGGTGATCCAGCCATTGTTGCCTCGACCACTTCGTACTCCCGTCGTCCGGGCTACTTCGATATTTTGCATAACGGACAGACTGGGGAAGATGCGCAGATTCTGAAACGTTCGCCCAATTCCCTGCTCAGCCCTCTTCTGGGGGCTTAACGGATCAAGCAGATGTCCATCGAGTGAGAGCTGACCACTGGAGTGCTTCAGCAATCCTGAGATGACATTCACTAGAGTGCTCTTGCCCGCCCCGTTGGGCCCAATTAGTCCCCGCACCTCCCCTTTGCTGACAGCCAAAGAGACATCCTGAACGGCACGCACCCCGCCAAAGGTTTTGGTAACGCCAGTGAGCTCAAGCATTGCGTAATTCTTCGGTCATTTGGTCTGTGGTGATTTGTCGACAATAGCCCTTTATGGAATCAATAGAGCGGGAGTGGCGTTCGATGCTATAGGTGAGACAGGCATCTGTGATCTGGGTGACCAGATAACCAAGGTCGCACGCGTCTCGGATGGCACTCTCGACGCATTGATCAGTGATCAGGCCGGAGATCACCAACTGCCGAACGCCCAGATTGCGTAAAAGGTAATCGATATTGGTCGATATAAATACCGACGATGAGGATTTAGGCAGCACTATCTCGTCCCGTTGGGGAGCAATTTGATCAATGACTTTTCCATCCCAACTACCTTTAGGGACATTAAACCCCGTGATCTTGTAGTCCAGCGATCTATCCCTTCCGTCCTCCGTCAGGCTCTCGATAGTTGTGTACATGACTTCAATGTTGGCGTCACGGCAGGCGCTTTGAAGACGCTGCATATTCGGAATCACTGAATCCCCCAGTTGCTGAAAGAACCAGCCATATTTTTCCTCGAACTCATCAGCCTCGAGATCTTTGAACTCAGCGCCCTGAGGGTGCGCCGCAAAATTCTGGACATCGATAAAGAGCAGTGCGCTCTCAGCGGGTACTAGGGGCTTATTTCTGGATAGCGTCATGGGATTTGCTCGAGTACCTTCCTGATCGTATAAGCAAGCATTTGACCCCACTTGATGATTCCGGTCGGGTCAGAGATCTGATCGTTTCTGATTTCCATTAGACAATGGGGTAGCCCCAGAGTCTCTGCAAAGGTCGGAATAAACCAGTCGGTATCGTCCTCAATTTGGTATGGCTCATTAAGGGCCAGATTCAAATCGGGATTTTGTTGGTTAACCGAATCCAAGCATGCTTGTGCTGTCTCGAGACTCTTCCGGCTGAGGAATCCGGCGTGCCAGGGACGGGGATCTCCGTTGATATCATGGGGGGTAAATGAATGGATGGAAAAGGCTGCAATCCTTTTGGAGCGGGCGAATCCTTCATCAATAATTTCATTCATTGGATCAAAGATTGCTCGAATACGCGCATCTTTATCTGACGATGCCAGGCCCTGATTGGCAGGAATAACTGTTCCGAAGCTGATCTCGGGTATCGATTCTGTGCTATCAGGGGGCCGGTTTCCATCGATAACGAGGCGACTGTACCGCTGCAAGATGAGAGGTGCAGACAGTTCCCTGGAGATTTCTCGTGCAAGGGCTTCAGCCCCGATGTCCCATCCAATGTGGCTGCGAAGGACGGTGTCCGGCAGTCCAAGGTTGCCAAGACGTTCTGGGATCTGATTTCCGGCGTGCTCACAAAGGAGCAAGACCGGAACCGAACTTTCTGCATTAATCACCTCAATGGGATGAGGATCGTTTGATGTCAGAAGCGATGTTTGACCAGGAGACGTCATTGTTCACAGGTTAGTTAATCCGGCTTTCGTCAGTCAAGCAAATCGGTACGGGCCAGGGCACCTTTCTCCTAATAGTTATGATTAATGGATCGATAGAGAAGTGGGATCCAGCCTAGATGTTCAGGCCGGCAAGTTTGTCCTGCCCAAGGAGGAGGGTAGACTGATAGCTTATCGAAATCGATTACGGCTCAAGTCAAGCCTATCTGGCTCTGAAACGACCCATGGGAGTACATGATGAGTAACCTTGTTTTTGTGGCGACCTGTGATCTCGCCGGTAAAGTGCGTGGCAAGGCATTTCCGGTTGACGATCTTGACCGCCGCTTGGCCAGGGGGGTCGGCTGGACACCGACGAATGTACAGATCAATTGCTTTGACGGTATCGCGGATAGTCCGTTTGGTTCTCTTGGGGATCTTCTTCTGGTGCCTGATGCTGCGACTCGGATGCGGGCAGAGTTCGGAGACAATGTTGAGGATTGGTTTCTGGGAGACATATTGACGCTGGAGGGTAACCCCTGGGAGTTTTGTACGCGGTCGCTTTTGAAATCGGCGTTAGAGCGACTGAAGACGGTAGCAGATGTCACACTGTTGGCGGCCTTTGAGCAGGAGTTCCAAGTGCGCGGTAAGCCGACGATCGTCGGCGACGCATTCGGGAGAACAGGGTTCGAGGCTGAGCGACCGTTGTGTGAGGAATTAATACGTCAGATCGCTGCTGCCGGCTTCGCTCCGGATAGCATCATGAAAGAATACGGACCCAATCAGTATGAGATTGTGATCGGTCCCGAAAAGGGTGTGCGGGCCGCTGATGCAGCGGTCATGGTGCGGGAGTTGGCACGCTCTTCCGGGCGGCACGTTGGGACAGACGTGACCTTCGCACCCATTCTGGATCCAGCAAGTGTCGGTAACGGGGTGCATATCCATATGAGCTTTCTAGATGCAAACGACAATCCGGTGACGTACGATGCGGAGCGATCCGGCGGCATGTCTAGACTCACAGAGGCTTTTGCCGGGGGTGTTCTGAAGTACCTTGACGGCATTCTAGCCATGACCGCTCCGTCTGTTGTTTCTTACTTAAGACTAACGCCACATCGCTGGTCGGCGGCATATAACAATCTGGGTTTTCGGGATAGAGAAGCGTCATTGCGGATATGTCCGGTGACATCGAAAGATCCGACCGCAATTGAGCGGCAGTTTAATCTCGAATACAGGGCGGCGGATGCGGCGGCGTGTCCCCATCTTGCCTTGGCTGCGATCGTCCATGCAGGAGTCCAGGGCATAGAAGAGGGATTGGATGCGCCGATCACCGAAGAAGATCTCTCGCTTTTGAGTCCTGAAACGTTAGCTGCGCGGGATTTTGTCCGTTTGCCCGAATCGCTCGAGCAGGCATTGCAGAGAATGGATGCAAACGAGACCGTCAAGAATTGGTTTCCAGCAACCTTTCTACCGGTGTATCTGGCTCACAAGGAATCCGAGATCACGCACTTGGCTAATATGACGGATCTTGAACGCTGTGCTGCCTACGCGTGTACCTATTAGTTAATAGTGGTGAGGTGCGGCCCGCTTGCTCGGAGTTGTCTCGGTAGTTAGGTCAAGGCCACATCATAGTAGGACCCATTGGTGATCGATACCAATTGGCGCGGGGTCAGGCAAAAAACAGAAGTTGGTGTGCCGCCCGCCGCCCAGATCTCCTCGAAATCCTGAAGTGTTTGATCCAGAACAACGGTCAGTTGAGAGGGATGCCCGACCGGAGGTACACCGCCGATGGAAAACCCGGTCGCGCGTTTCACGAAGTCGGCATCAGCACGATAGATCGTGGCCTTAAGAATCTGGCCCACCTTGGCTTCATCGACGCGGCTTGCTCCGGAGGCAATGACCAGAACCGGGCCACCTTCGCCGTCGGCAAAAACGAGTGACTTTGCAATTTGTCCGATAGCGCAGCCTATCGCCTCGGCCGCTTGGGCAGCGCTTGCTGTGGGTTGATCAAATTCGAGCACGGTGAAATCAGGTCCAAGTGCTTCCTGCACTTTTTTCGCTTTGCGATGTTGGGCGATCTGCATGGTTTATCGGCTCGACGGATCGGGGACGGCTACAGTTGTCGAAAACGGCTATTATTAGACATTGTATCTTTCGATCTTTCCGGAT
>NZKZ01000051.1 GCA_002694065.1 Acidiferrobacter sp. | reverse complement strand
TCAGCTAAGACGAGGCGACTCGGTGATTCCCGGATCGCAAAACGCCCTTCACTCCCACCGCGGGCTCAAAATCCCTGGTCGTCGAAGGCAGGGGTATAACTCTCGAAGCGGGTGTATTCCCCGAGAAAGGTGAGGCGGACGGTGCCGGTCGGTCCATTACGCTGTTTGGCGACAATGATCTCTGCTGTGCCCTTCTCAGGACTGTCCTCGTTATATACCTCATCGCGATATATAAACAGAATCAGATCTGCGTCCTGCTCGATCGCTCCAGACTCTCTAAGGTCTGACATGATGGGCCGCTTATTGGGTCGCTGCTCGAGACCACGATTCAACTGAGAAAGCACAACCACCGGGACGCCCGACTCCTTGGCAATGACTTTCAGCGCCCGAGTAATGTTGGCCACCTCGACCGCTCTGTTTTCACTGTTGTCGCCCGTCTGCATCAGTTGAAGATAGTCCACGATCACAAGGCCGATGTCGCCATGCTCACGCACCAACCGCCGTATCCGGGACCTTAGTTCCATGGGGGTCAGCGCGGGGGTGTCATCAACAAAAATCGGCGCTTCGTCGAGCAACCCCATTGCGGATGTCAATCGGGGCCAATCTTCTGGCTGCAGCTGACCTGTCCTGACACGGTGGGCATTGATTCGGCCTAAAGAAGCAAGCATCCGCATTGCCAATTGATGACCCGGCATTTCCATACTGAACACTGCCACCGGAAGCTTCGAACCCACCGCCGCGTTCTCTGCGAGATTCATGGCGAGAGAGGTCTTTCCCATGGACGGCCGACCGGCGATAACCACCAGATCAGCTTCCTGCAGGCCGGAAGTCAGCGCATCGAGATCATGGAAGCCGCTCGCAACCCCCGTGACACCGCCCTTGGATTCAAAAAGCTCTTCAATACGGTTCACCGCCTGGGAAAGCAATCCCTGAATAGCCTTGAATCCAAAAGAGCCACGTCTGTCGGCGTCTGAGATCTCAAACACCGCTTTTTCAGCGTGATCAAGCAACGCGTCGATATCCAGACCTTCAGGCTGGTAGGCTTTTTCAGAAATGTCGCTCGCGGCGGCAATCAGGGAACGCAGGATGGAGCGTTCACGGACGATTTGAGCGTAGGCTTTTAAATTGGTTGTCCCGGGCGTCCGGTTCGCCAATTCCCCGAGATAGGCGAGCCCACCGGCGGGCTCCAAGGTGCCGTTATTTTTCAGCCATTCCGATGTCGTCACGACATCGACAGCCTGGCTTGACCCATGCAGCGCATGAATAGCCGCGAAAATCTCCCGATGGGCCCGGGTGTAGAAATCCTCGGCGCGAACCGCCTCGGCTACTTCATCCCATCGTCGAGAGTCCACCAGCAAACCGCCCAGAACCGACTGTTCTGCCTCCTGAGCCTGCGGCGGAACTCGCCCGATGCCGGAGACCGCGCTTAGGTTTGGCGATGTCTGAGCCATGACGATGAAGTGGGCCTGACCGATTCCAATTGGGGTAAGAGGAACTATTCTAGACAAGGCCGAGCTGTAAAGACAGCGACGACCTCACTGTCCGATCAGGCAGACCGTAGGCCCTAAAAACGGGCCCGGGGTCACTCGCTCAATGGCTGTCGGGCGCGGGATCTTCGGTCTCTTCCTGCTCTCCAGACACCCCGTCTTCCTCAGATTCCCCGTCAACCGCACCGGTCATTTCCGGGGAGTTCGCGACCTCATTTTCCGGTTCGACGACGATCAGGACAGAAGCGTGGACCTCCGGGTGAAGAATCAAAGCGACGGAGTGTTCGCCGGTCGTTTTAATCGGACCTTCAGGCATCGAGACTTCAGAGCGCTGAACCGCAATGTCAGCTGCTTGCAGCAATTCGGCAATGTCGACCGGACTGACCGACCCGAATAACTTTCCTTCTTCAGCCACCAGGCGTTTTACGGTGAGCCGATCCGGGAGCAGTGCCGCCTTGGCTTCTGCCGCTTCGCGGCGTTCTGAATCCAATTTCGCTAGCTCTCGGCGTCGCGCTTCGACCTCTTCTTTGGCATCCGCGCTCGCCGGCATGGCTTTGCCCTGGGGGATAAGATAATTTCGGCCGTAGCCTGACTTGACGTTTACGATGTCCCCCAAATCGCCAAGGTTCTGGATCTTTTCAAGGAGAATCAATTCCATGTCTGACTCCTCAATGCTGATCGGTATACGGCAGCAGAGCGAGGAACCGTGCCCGCTTGATGGCCGTTGCCAACTGACGTTGATATCGTGCTTTGGTGCCCGTATTGCGGCTGGCCATGATCTTGCCGGTTTCTGTGATGTAGGCCTTTAGCGTGTCCAGATCTTTGTAGTCGATCTCATCCACTCCCAGCGCGGTGAACCGGCAGTATTTTCTTCGTTTATTCATGCGGTTCATGCTGACTTCTCCTCTTTGAGTTCAACTCCGCCGTCGGCGGGCTCCGCGCCTTCGTCCGGTGTGTCACCTTCCGAACCTGTACTGGCACTGCTCGCTTCCGATGGCGCGGGTACCGCCTCTTCCGGATCGGTCTCACTGGAGCCTGAGACAGCTGCGCCTGCTTCGTTCCCGTCGGGTTGGGACTCCGGGGTCACTTTGGAAACCTCGTCCTCGTCTTCATCTGACTGATCGTCGGCAAGCGGAGAGGCCTCCGTCACTGCCCCGTCACGACGTATGATCAGGTTGCGGAGGACTGCGTCACTGAACTTAAACATGCTTGTGATTTCGTCAATCGTCGCCTGGTCACACTCGATATTCATAAGGACGTAATGTGCTTTGTGCACCTTACCGATGTTGTAGGCCAGATGGCGGCGTCCCCAATCTTCGAATCGGTGGACGTGACCCCCACTTCCCTCAATCAGGCCACGGTATTTGTCGACCATTGCGCCGACTTGCTCACTTTGGTCCGGATGGACCAGAAAAACGATCTCGTAATGTCGCATTCCACTCTCCTTTCGGTTTAAAGCTCCCCAGGAATTTGGTGGAGCAAGGAGCACGCGCCTTAGCGCTGCGGGACCGGGATTCTAAATGCCGGCTGGAAGTATCGCAAGCGGCTCGCGGGCCGTGGTCTGGCGGAAGCAATTACCCTGCCGCACGATTCTCAATCAACTCGTCAACTACCGCCGGTTCTGCCAGCGTAGAAGTATCGCCCAGATTATCGAGTTCATTGGCAGCAATTTTGCGGAGAATGCGGCGCATGATTTTCCCCGACCGGGTTTTTGGCAGCCCCGGTGCCCACTGAATCACATCGGGACTGGCGATCGGTCCGATTTCCTGGCGCACCAGGGCAATCAGCTCTGCCCGCAACTCATCATTCGGATCTACCCCTGCCATTGGGGTGACGTAGGCGTAGATCCCCTGACCTTTGATTTCATGTGGATAGCCCACTACCGCTGCTTCGGCGATCTGTGCATGCAACACCAGGGCGCTCTCTACTTCGGCGGTTCCCATCCTGTGACCTGAAACATTGATGACATCATCCACCCTGCCCGTGATCCAGTAGTAACCATCTTCGTCGCGCCGGGCACCATCACCTGTCATATAGAAACCAGGATAAGTAGAAAAATATGTCTGGACAAAGCGATCGTGATCCCCATACACGGTTCGCATCTGGCCAGGCCATGACCCCGTGATGACCAGGTTGCCGGAGGCCGCGCCTTCAAGCTGTTTACCGTCGGCATCCAATAAGGCAGGTACGATTCCAAAGAAGGGTCGCGTCGCCGAGCCTGGTTTAAGATCAGTCGCCCCCGGCAGCGGGGTAATCAGAATACCTCCCGTTTCGGTCTGCCACCAGGTGTCGACAATCGGGCACCTGGCTTCACCGACGGTATTGAAATACCATTCCCACGCCTCAGGGTTGATCGGCTCCCCGACTGTCCCCAATAGCCTTAGGCTGGATCGACTCGTGCGGGTCACCGGATCATTTCCCTGGCTCATCAGGGCCCGAATTGCGGTCGGAGCGGTGTAGAAAATATTGACCTGGTGCTTGTCCACGACTTGCCAGAATCGGGACGCATCGGGATAAGTGGGTACCCCTTCGAACATCAACGTCGTCGCGCCGTTCGCGAGCGGGCCATAAAGGATGTAACTGTGACCGGTAATCCATCCGACATCCGCGGTACACCAATAAATATCGCCGTCGTGGTAATCAAATACGTAGCGATGTGTTATTGCCGTATATAACTGATAACCCCCCGTGGTATGCAGGACACCCTTTGGCTTCCCCGTAGACCCGGAGGTGTATAGGATAAATAACGGGTCTTCCGCGTCCATCGGTTCCGCATCGCACTCAGCCGAGACCGTGGCGATCGCTTCGTGGTACCAGACATCCCGATCACCGCCGGAGGGAACATCATTTCCTGTTCTGCGAACGACAATGGTCGTGTGGACACCAGGACATCCCTCGAGCGCCTTTTCGACATTCGCCTTGAGGGGGACATTTTTGCCCCCGCGGGGTCCTTCGTCGGCCGTGATCACGACCCGGCAATCCGAGTCCAGGATACGGTCCCGCAGGGCCTCGGGAGAGAAACCGCCAAAGACCACTGAGTGCACCGCACCGATTCGCGCGCAGGACAACATGGCAATCGCTGCCTCGGGAATCATCGGCATATAGATCGATACCCGATCTCCTTTGGCGACACCCCTCGCTTTCAGCACATTGGCAAATCGGCAAACGGCTTCATGCAACTCCCGGTAGGTCAGTTTCTCATCGACGGAAGGATCATCCCCTTCCCAGATGATCGCAGTCTGGTCGCCGCGGGTTGGAAGATGGCGGTCGATGCAGTTATGGGCGACGTTAAGGGTGGCGCCCTCAAACCATCTGATCTCACCTGTGTGATAGTTCCATTTGCTAACCGTATGCCAGGGCGTAAACCAGTCCACGAAACTTTCGGCCTGCTCAGCCCAGAACACATCCGGCTCCGACACAGACTTTTGGTACATTTCTTCGTAGCGAGCGCCGTCAATATATGCGGTCTCCGCCAGATCGGGGATAACTTTGTGGATAGTGCTATCGCTCATGGAAACTCCTGTGAGTGCCTGTCGTACGTCAAATTTGAGGTGAATAGTTTAACTTCAGGGCAGGCCCCGCTTTGGGAAGGTTTGTCGAAGCCAGGCCGCCCTAATGCTTTGATTCGGTTTTGGCCTGGCCCATCTCCCCCCAGGGGGTATCGGGACCCAGCAGGTCTAACCAACGCTGGTGTTCTTTGAGTTCTTTTTTATCGGCTCGAATAACCGGGAAATCCACATCGGCAGTAAAACGGGTTTTTCCGGAGTCGGAGATCTTGTTCGGTTGGGTGGCGCCTTCAAGGGCAAGGGCGGTTTGACCTCCGGTCATTGCCAAGTAAACGTCCGCCAGGATCTCTGCATCCAGCAATGCCCCATGGAGGTCGCGCCCGCTGTTATCCACTTCGTACCGTCTACACAGCGCATCCAGACTGTTTCTCTGTCCTGGATGCATTTGCCTCGCCAAGGCCAAGGAATCTGTCACCTCACACACTTGTTCGAGGCGAAGCGAGTTACCAGCGAGCTCCAGCTCCCGATTTAGGAACCCCAGATCAAACGGGGCGTTATGGATAACCAACTCCGTCCCCTCAACGAACGCCACGAACTCATCCATGATTTCTGCAAACACGGGTTTATCTTCAAGGAATGCCTCGCTTATTCCATGTACCTCGCGCGCCTCTGCATCGATAGCCCTTCCCGGATTGATGTAATAGTGAAACTTTGTCTCGGTATGCTTACGATTGGACAACATTACGCAACCCAGTTCGATAACTCGGTGACCATCAGCTACCTCCAGCCCCGTAGTTTCAGTATCGAGAACGACAAGGTTCATGCGCTTTCTCCTGATTACTCAACTAACCTGTCAACAGCGAATCGATCGCGTGATTGGCCAACGCATCTGCCCTTTCGTTTCCCGGATGTCCACTGTGACCACGAACCCAGTACCACTCGACAGCTCGAGCCCCAGCCAGCTCGTCCAACTGTTGCCATAGGTCCTGATTCTTCACCGGTTTTCGGCCTGCGGTCTTCCACCCATTCTTTTTCCAGTTAGCCATCCACTGCGTGACACCATTGCGGACGTATTGAGAATCGGTATAAACGGAGACGGCCGCACCAGGTTCCGTCGCCCGAAGACCATGAATCGCGGCTAGTAACTCCATACGATTGTTGGTAGTCTGGGCTTCCGATCCGAATAACTCCCTGTCAACGCCATCGTGAGAAATCAGCACGCCCCAACCTCCCGGCCCGGGATTGCCCCGACAAGCCCCGTCAGGAAAGACCGTCACGGTCTCGCTTTTTTCAGTCATTCTCGAACCACCTTTAATCTCCCCTTGGCGGCCTGTCTGGGAAGCGCCGAGACCAGGGGCTTCTGTGAACGCCGACGCGTCCCAGGCACCGGCTCCAATACGCTTGATTGGCCAAAGGCCCTCTTTTTGACGACAATGACATAGGCCCCTGAAAACAAAGGCCACCAACGGTCTCCTGCTGCCTCAAGGAAATTCAGCCGCTCGAGCAATCCTGCCTGACCGATCGGGGGTCGATAGAACAATGACTCTGCCGAGATCAATTCAAGCCCCAGCAGTGTAGTCCAATCCTGCACCTGATGAATGGATAGAAAACGCCCACTCCAGGGAGGTCGGCGGATACCTATTTCAATGGATCGCCGAAGGCCCCAGAGACTCCATCGATTGAATCCGCAAATAACCAGACACCCCTCGGGCGCCAGAATGCTGTACGCTTCGCGGAGGACCCCATGGGGATCAGCCGAGAAATCAAGCACAAACGGCAACACCAACAAATCTATCGATCTTGCGCCAAACGGCAGTTGCTCGGGAGAACATTTCACCGCCAACTTGGGATCCCCTAAAGGACGGTTTCGCCCAGGCGGGGCTTCAAACACCGAATGCTCGGCTCGTTGCAGAAGATCGACACAGGCCGACCCTGCCTGAAATCCGGTACGATAGTACCCGGGCGGCACTAATCGCGAGACCGACTCCGACGTCAATTGCCCTAGGGCATGGCCCAACGCCGTTTCAAACCACTCCCTCATCTCTTCCCTAGCGTCAACAGCGAGAGAATCGCTCGTTTTGTTCAGCGGTCTGAGCCGGTTCAACCTAAGCCTCATAACCTTTAAGACTCCGTCCCGTCGGTATCTCTCCTGACTCATATCGAATTATTCTACCGTTTACCAGGCCCGAACCTGCCGCTCGGCATGGTCAGAGGGCCAGCGTGTAAACGAAGGCATCTTCTTTTTTCGGCGGACCGTAGTACTTTTCACGGAGGCTGAGGAATTCGAACCCGGCTCTTTCATAGATCCCCCGGGCCCTCAGGTTGCTCGGACGCACCTCAAGCACGATACGTTCCGCGCCCTCTTTCTTCGCCGTGTTCGCCGCTTTCCTTAGGAGTTTTCGACCAAACCCCTGGCCTTGGCGGTCTGGTGCAATGGCGATGTTTAGGAGATGGGCCTCCCCGGGTGCGAGGGACAAGATCGCGAATCCGAAGACCTTGTCGGCACGCACCACCCAGCATTCATACTCGGCACGGAGACAGTCGCTAAAGATCCCCGGACTCCACGGCGCCGGAGAGACTTCAGCCTCCAGGGTTGCGACGGTAGCGACATCGGCGTCCTGCATTCGGACGATCCGCGCCGCACCCGGAATCAAAGACACTGCCCGTGCCTAAACCAAAAGCGATTGGGCCAACAACAAATCTTCCCAGGTCTTGCTCTTCGCGGCGGGCGAGCGAAGAAGATAGGCAGGATGATAGGTGACTACCAAGGGAACGGAAATCTCGCCAAAGGTGTGCGCACTTCCTCGAAGCTGGCCCAGGCTCTGGTCAGAATTGAGCAGGGCCTGGGCTGCGAAACGCCCCATGGCGACGATGACTGCCGGCTGGACCAGATCTATCTGTTTGTGAAGGAATGGGCTGCACTCGCGGACTTCCTGCCCGAAGGGATCGCGATTGTTAGGAGGTCGACACTTGAGCACATTGGCGATATAAACGTCTTTGCGCGAAAGGCCAATACTGGTAAGCATCGCGCCCAGCAGGGCGCCCGCTCTGCCGACGAATGGCAGGCCCTGTTTGTCCTCCTCTGCGCCTGGGGCTTCACCGACGAAAAGCCAGCGCACGGCCGGCGTCCCTGACCCGAAAACGACTTTATCCCGCGTTCGATGGAGTTCACACCGCTCGCACCGCTCGGCTTCCTGCGCAAGAGAAGCGAGCTTCGCCAGATTGCCATCCGCACCGGGGTCCTGGCAGATTTCTTCCTTATCCGGGTGGATTGAGACCGTATCGGTGTTCCGCGCACCAAAACGCCATCGGGTCAGCCCCATTTCCCGAAGATAAGGCGCATGGCGATCCATCGGGTAGATTTAGATGGTCTCGCCGCTCTGCGGATTGAAACGGTGGGGACTGACCTGAAGCTTATTCACGCCATTGATGTAGGCCTTGACCGAGGCTACGACAATGTCGGTGTCAGCACCCTGACCGTTCACGATGCGGCCATCCTCCTGCAGCCGGACACTCACCTCACCTTGGGAATCAGATCCCGCGGTGATCGCATTAACTGAGTACAGCATCAGATTTCGCGCTCCAGGGACGACTGCCTCGACCGCCTTGAATGCCGCATCAACCAGTCCGTCGCCTTCCGCCCGGCTAGAGCGCGCCTCTCCTTCAAATACAAGGGACAGTTCTGCAACGGGCACTCCTCCGGTCTCGGAGGTGGTTTTCAGACCAACAAAACGGATAATCTCCGGCTCATCCTGCGCGGCGCCCTCTCCAGCCAAAACCTGGAGATCATCATCAAAGATCTCGTGTTTTTTGTCCGCAAGTTCCTTGAAGCGGCCAAAGGCTGCATTGAGCTCGGCTTCGCTCTCAAATTCGATGTCGAGCGCTGCCATGCGTTCGCGAAACGCGGTTCTCCCTGAGTGTTTACCCAGCACAATCTGGTTTGCTGACCAGCCCACATCTTCGGCACGCATAATCTCGTAGGTATCCCGCTGTTTCAGGACGCCATCCTGATGGATGCCGGCTTCATGAGCAAATGCATTGGCTCCGACAATAGCTTTGTTCGGTTGAACCGGGAAACCCGTGATACTGGACACCATTCGGCTCGCGGGCAGGATCTGCGTGGTATCGATCGTCGTATCGCAGGAGAAGACGTCCTGACGAGTC
>NZKZ01000168.1 GCA_002694065.1 Acidiferrobacter sp. | reverse complement strand
TCATCAGAAAACGTTACACCGCTAACCCGGTGGTTGGCGACAGGCACTTCAATATGTGAGATGCGATAGGCAACGTGGGAGGCCCCCTAAATCTAAATCCAACCCACCCAGTCCGCCAGTAGATAGCCAAGGCTTAGCACGGCCAACCCACTGCCCCAGAATATCATCCAGCGCTGGCGCAGCCGCTTTGCGAGAAAGGTCAGCAGAATACCAACCACGAACCCATACACTGCAGTCAGCAGCATCATGTCGTCAGTGACCGTCGGCGTGCCCGCCTCCTCGCCAATACGATATCTTGTCAGGGACATATCCTTTTGCTCCTTTGTAACCGCTTGGCAAGACCGGTGGGTCGCCGGGCGCTTCGCTCAATCGCAGCGCTCAGCACTTCGGGACTGCCCCAGACCTGAAGCGAGTCTTGAGCACGGGTAGCGCCCGTGTAAACGAGCTCGCGAGAAAGAATCGGCGACACCTTCTCAGGGAGAATCAGCGTCACGGCAGCCGACTGTGAACCCTGGGCTTTATGGACGGTAAAGGCAAACGCCGCCTCGTACTCGGGCAATCGACCGAGGCTAATTGCCCGAATATCGTCCTTTGCATCCTGAAAAACCGCCTGCATACCGCCGGGATTATCGCGATCCGGCACCACGATTCCGATGTCTCCGTTATAGAGCCCCAGCACTGAATCGTTGCGCATCACAATCAATGGCATACCCACAAATGCGACGCCGTCTGATGAGGATCTTGGCACATGGCGCAGGCTGGCCTGAATACGGGCATTGATATCACCCACCCCCCGGGGTCCGTGGCGGTGGGCGCAAAGCACCATTACCTCGTCACGCTTGGCGAGAAGCGTTTCAGCGGGCGCGCCGTCAAGGGCCAACCGCTCAAGGTCTACAAAATGAGGCAGTACCCGATCTGAGAGCAACGTATCGATGCCGGCAGCCTCCGGCACGCCAATGAGCTCCAACTCCGCGGGGTCCGCACTCCCGAACCATGCCATCGCTTGAGAGATATCGCCCTCTCTCACGGCACTCGCGAAACCGCCCAGAGCGCTTGCCGATGAAAAACGCCAGTTGTGCCTGAGGGTGATGAGAGCTTCGGGCAGCGTACCCTGATCCGCCGCGCGGCAGATGTCACCAAGGACTGCGCCCGCCTCAACCGACGACAACTGATCCCGATCACCCAAAAGGATCAGACGAGCCTCTTGCGGTACGGCATCGAACAGACTCGTCATCAACGACAGATCAACCATGGATGCCTCATCAAGAACCAAAAGATCGCAGGGCAGTGGACGCGCGGCATCATATCGGGGGCGTTGGCCGGGCCTTACGCCCAGCAACCGATGGACGGTCACCGGTTGGGGCACGCGCTGCAGGGGTTCTGGCAGCATCTCTGTCGCATCCGCAAGCACCTCGCGCAGTCGGGCAGCGGCCTTGCCGGTCGGAGCACAGAGCAGAATCCGTTCGGGACGTACCGAAGTCAGCTGCTGCACCAGGGCCAGAATACGTACGACCGTTGCCGTTTTGCCCGTGCCGGGCCCGCCGCTGATTACAAGCAGATGCTGATCGACCGCCTTGGCGGCGGCGGCACGCTGATCGGCCGAACCCGGGTCATCAGAAAAAAACGTGTCCAGCCCTTCGGCGAGCGAGAGCGCATCAACCGGGCGGCTCACCTGCCGGGCATGCCTGCCAATCGCCTCCGCCAACCGGCACTCAAGCGCATAGTAACGATACAGATAGAGCTTCCCATCGTCCGTCAGCACCAGAGGGGACAGGTGCCCGCCATCACCGACGAGGGAGCAACGGCGAAGTGCCTGCTGCCAGGTTGAAAGATCCGGTGGCACCAGATCGCCATCTGAGTCGCCTTCCCATGCGATGCCATCCGCAATACTGGCAAGCTCAATACACACATCTCCCGCAAGAGCGCGTTCAGCCGCGAGCGCACCCGCCAGCAGCACGGACGGATCCGCTGTGGGATCCTGTCTTTCCAGTAACCCGGCGAAATGGACAGCGGTCTCTGAAAGCGCGCCCGCGCGGGTTGCCTTTTGCAGCGCGGTGATGACCTCACTCATGCACGGCCTCCCATCAGCGCATCAAGATCTTCAATCAGCAAATGTGGTGGTCTGTCAAAAAAGACGCCGCTGCCCGGATGGGCGGGATGCATTCCGCGCAGAAAGAAGTAAAACACGCCGCCAAAGTGTTGCTCGTACCGGTAGTCCGATAACCGTGTCCTAAGCCACCTGTGCAAAGCGATGCTATAGATCAGGTACTGCAGGGTATAGGCCGACTGGCGCATGGCGGTTTCAAGCGCCTTGCTGGTGTAGTCGGAAAAATCCGGGCCGAGATAGTTGGACTTGTAGTCAGCGAGGAAAAACTTTCCGTCATGGACAAATACCAAGTCAATAAAGCCGCGCATAAACCCCGTTAAGGCATCAAAACTGTTTCCATCAAGTGTGGTGTCGATTGCCGGATGCAATTCTTTGGCATGCCGCGACAGAACATCGCGCCATCGAACACCATCGAGATCATTGGCGGGGTAACAAAAGGCCATCTCATCAATCCGGTCACGCCGGGTGAGGGTCTCAAGTCGCAGACCCCGGTCATTGAGCGCAACGCCCAATACCTGCTGCAGCATACGGCTGATCACAGGTCGCCAGTGATCCTCAAACCCATACTCGCCCAATACCTGGCGAACGGTCTCATCGTGTCCCGTTGCTGACTCCTCGCGAAAATCGATCAGCTCAAAGATCCGGTGCAGGCAGGTACCCGCCCGTGCACCACGGGGAAACGAGAAGAAATCCCGCCCGCCCTCCATGGGACCCGGTTGGACCTGACGATCATGGTCGGGCAACGTGCTGTCGTGTCCCGTAGACAGTGAACTGAAACTGCCCATCTGCCAGCTCCGGCTGAGCTGACGCGATGGCTGTCGCGCTTTGAGCCTTCGCGGTTTTGTCTGGCCCGCCTTCCGGACAGTCTCCATGGGCTCGGGCAGGGGCTGTATGCCGATGACGCCATCCGATGCCTTCGCGAGCGCCTGGAGCGTGTCACCCAGATCTTCATCCGACAGCGTTTTGAAGTGATTCACCAGACGACCAACCAGACCCGCGGCATCTGCCTTTTGTTCTTGCGCAGGACGGTGCAGCAGCCACGACAGTGCAGAGGTGGCGGCTCCGTTCACCGCGCCGTAAGCCAGATAGCAGCGGCTTTGTGCCCGGGTCAGTGCGACATACAACAGTCTCAGATTCTCGGCGAGTTCCTCTTCTTCAGCACGCGCCTGGTGGATCTCGAAATTCTCCGAACCAAAATCCACCCAAAGGCTGTCGTGGTCCGAGGCATCATGGAAAAACACGCTCGACGCCTGCTGGGATCTCAGCGTGCCTTCCCAGGCAAAGGGGACGAATACCACCGGATATTGTAGACCCTTGCTGGCATGCATCGTGACAATCCGCACGCGGTTGTCGTCACTTTCCAGACGCAACAGAGTCGATTCTTCTGCCTCCACGGGATCCTGGCGCATCGTAGAAAACCAGTTCAACGCGGCCGGAATATCCGTCTGACGGGAAGCACCGGCAGCGACACATTCGGCCAGGTGCAAGAGGTTGGTCAGGCGGCGCTCGCCGTCAGCGAAGCGCGCCAGGCGCGGCAGCACTTCGCACTCGCTCACCAGTTCACGAAACATCCGCATGAATCCGTTTTGCCGCCAACGCTCATGCCAACGATGAAAGCGTGCGAGCCAGGCATCCCACTCCCCCGCATTCGTTTCAAAGCCGAGCAACTGCGAGACATCCAAGCCCATCAGATCCGTCACCAGGGCGCTGCGCAGCACGGGCTCGCGCCGCGGTTGGGCAACCGCCTGAAGAAGGCGCTCAAGCTCCATCGCCTCAAAAGTGTCGAAGACGCTTTCGTGGCCCTGGCGCACGCTCGGAATCCCGGAAGCACTCAGCGCATTCTGCACGGTGATGCCCTCAACGTGATTGCGCACGAGCACCGCTATATCCTGGGGACGAAGTCGCTCATCGCCCAGCATCGCCCCCGCATCATACAAACGCCTGATTTCGCCAGCGACTGCCGCGCTGCCCTGCGCCCGGGCGACCCCTTTGGTGATGGTGCCATCCGGATCTGGCCGATCCAGTGTCCAGACGACCATCGATGCATCGCAATGCGGGTCGTTCAGCGCTGGCGCGCTGCCGGCCGACACAGCGTCAGCAAACGGGATAGCGTCATAGACAAAACTGTTCTCCCGTCCGCACCAGGAAAAGAGAGTATTGACCGCACCCACAAGACCCTTGGTGGCACGATGATTGGTGTCCAGGGTGTAACGCGCCGTCGCGTTCTGACGCGCCTTGAGGTAAGCAAAGATATCTGCGCCCCGGAATGAGTAAATCGCCTGTTTGGGATCTCCCACCATGAACAACGGCTGATGCCCATCGCCATAGAGGGCGCGGAAGATCTCGTACTGCACGGGATCGGTATCCTGAAATTCATCAAGGAGCGCGGCCGGATAGTCGGCACGGACTCGATTGACCAGTGCGCCGTCGACATCAGACGAAAGTGCCGCGTTCAAATTGAGCAGCAGATCATCGTAGGCCTGAACGCTCCGCTGGGTCTTGAGTGCCCGCTGTCCGGCGTCTGCACTCAGCCGCATGTCATGAATCCATTTAATGAAGTGAGACCGCGCAGCTTCGTCATAGGCATCCAAACGGGACACCAGGGTATCCAGGCAATCGAATAACGCATGCTGGGGCACTGATGCATCTTTTTTAACCGAGCCCGGTTCAGACAAGATCGTGCGGGTGAG
>NZKZ01000029.1 GCA_002694065.1 Acidiferrobacter sp. | reverse complement strand
TTGACCTGGATACCTACGTGGTCGTGAAGGGTGCGCCGAACGAAGCGGCCGCCCTCAAGTTCCTGAAATTCTGCACATCCGCAGAAGCCCTGGCCGATACGACCAACTACATCTCTTATGGTCCTCTTCGTAAGTCATCCTCGCAGTTCGTGAACCCTGCCATCCTGCCGCATCTGCCGACAGCACCAGCAAACTTTGCGACTGCCCTGACCTACAACTTCGATTTCTGGGCTGACAACATGGATGAACTGAACGAGCGCTTCAACAGCTGGCTCGCAAAATAGTTCAACATTCCAATTGCATTTATAAAGCGGGCTTCGGCCCGCTTTTTCTTTGCCCCATGGGCCTCCAAGTCGGTCGCGGTTTCAGCCCCATGTGCACGCTATTCAACTGAAAGTCGCTTCAAGCACGCTTCCTTGGTCGGGTATTTGCCTTTGGGCGTTCGCCCTGAGATAGAATGACCGCAACTGTGCGTTATTCGAAAAACACTGACCCGTGACAAACCCCACCGAATCCGTTCTCGCACTCAAGGTGCATGACCTGCACAAGCGTTTTGGCGAGGTCGAGGTTCTGAAAGGGGTTCATCTGGATGCCCACGTAGGAGACGTGATCTCCATGCTTGGCGCCTCCGGATCTGGCAAAAGCACCTTTCTGCGCTGTATCAATCTGCTCGAGACGCCCGACAGCGGTTCCATTACGGTGCAGGGGGAAACTATCGAGATGACTGTTGACCGCTCGGGGAGTCCGGTTCCTACCGACATGGATCAGGTCATTCGGTTGCGGGCGCGCCTGGGTATGGTGTTTCAAAGTTTCAACCTGTGGCAGCACATGACGGTGCTTGAAAACGTTACGGAAGCGCTGGTTCATGTTCTCAAGATGTCCAAGACTGAAGCGCATGAGCGCGGCTGCGAGACTCTGGACAAAGTCGGTATGCTCGATCGCAAGGACTACTACCCGGCACACATATCCGGCGGCCAGCAACAGCGTGCTGCGATTGCCCGCGCGCTCGCCATGGAGCCGGACGTCATGCTGTTCGACGAGCCGACCTCGGCACTTGACCCTGAGCTTGTCGGTGAAGTTCTTAAGGTAATGAGAACACTCGCCGACGAAGGCAGAACCATGATTGTCGTGACACACGAGATTGGGTTCGCACGGGATGTTTCCAACAAGGTGATCTTCCTCCATGAAGGGGCCATCGAAACTCAAGGGCCGCCTGCCGAGATGTTCGATAACCCCGCGTCACCCCGTTTTCGTCAGTTTCTGGCCAATGCGCTACATTGAAACCGGCGAGTCAGCAAATTCAATATAGTCCGTGTAGTATTAGCGGGCTGGACTTTCCAACAACCGATGGGAGATGAGAGATGATTAAAAAGAAACTGACTATGCTGGGGCTTGCCGGCGTGCTTGCCCTGGTCACAGGAACGGCCGCAGCAGGCGGTCATGGGCTGCGTGTCGGCGTGGAAGGCGCCTATCCGCCGTTCTCCTGGAAAGAGGCAGACGGCACACTCAAGGGCTTTGACATCGACATGGCGATGGAGGTCTGCAAACGACTGAATCGCGAATGCGTGCTGGTCGAGCAGGAATGGGACGGCATGATTCCCGCGCTGCTGGCCAAGAAATTCGATACGATCATTGCCTCAATGTCGATCACAGAAGAGCGAAAGAAAAAGATCGACTTCACCGTGAAGTATTACAACACCCCCGCCAAACTGGTCGCAAAAAAGGGCGCCAGCTTTGACGGCACGGCGGCAGGCCTCAACGGCAAGCGGTTGGGTGTGCAGCGTGCTACCACACACCAGTGTTCGGCCGAAAAACTTTTCCCGGGTGCAGAACTCGTCCTGTACGCCACTCAGGAAGAGGTCTGGCAGGATCTTGCCGCTGGGCGCCTGGATGCGCAGTTGTCTGACTCGCTGCAGGCCTACGAAGGCTTCCTGGCGCTGGATGCCGGCAGTGGCTTTGATTTCCTCGGTGACGCCATTGATGACGTTGAGTGTCAGGGCGTTGGTGCCGGTTTTGCCGTACGCAAAGAAGACTCCGCGCTGCGCGACCAGCTCAGCCAGATTATTCTTGATATCCGCGCTGACGGGACTTACAAAGCCATGAACGACAAGTACTTTGCTGTCGATATCTACGGCAACTAAGTTCTTTTGTTTGCATGACCTGAACGGGCCCCTCGCGGGCCCGTTCCTTTTCTGACCCAACGATGGATTCCATCTGGGAATACCGAAACCTTCTGCTCGCAGGCACTGCGGTCACGGTGCAGCTCGCCCTCGCCTCGCTTGCACTTTCTGTCGTCCTGGGTCTTGTCGGGGCTGCCGCCAAACTGGCTGCCAATCCCGTTTCCCAGAAAATTGCCGGCGCTTACACCACCCTGGTAAGGGGTGTGCCGGATCTTGTACTGATGATGCTGCTTTTTTATGGAGGTCAGCAGATCGCCAATGACCTCGGCAGCCTGACGGGCTTGTGGGATTACGTCGAAATCAACCAGTTCATCGCGGGCGTCTGGTCTATCGGTTTTGTCTTCGGCGCCTACATGACCGAAACCTTCCGTGGCGCCATTCTGGCTATCCCGCGAGGACAGATTGAGGCAGGCATTGCCTGCGGAATGCGGCCGTTCCTGATTTTCCGACGCATCACCTGGCCCCAGATGATCCGGCACGCTCTGCCCTCCTTCACGAACAATTGGCTGGTTCTCATCAAGGCCACCGCCTTGGTTTCTGTGATTGGCCTGCATGACCTGGTCTGGAATGCTTCCACCGCCGGACGTTCAGTTCGCGAACCGTTTACGTTCATGTTTGCCGTGCTGGTCATTTACCTGATCCTGACGGCCTGTTCTGACGTGGGACTACGCTGGCTCGAGCGGCGCTACAACGTCGGAGTCGACAGGGCATAAGACCATGGCCGACACCGAGCGCACTTTCTTTGAATATCTGGTCTACGTGAGTGAAAACCACTCACCGCTCGACTTCATGCTGGTCGCTGACCACATTGACAAGTTTTTTTATGGGGCGCTGCTGACGATCGAAATTACTGTTCTGGCATTATTTATCGGCGGCGTGATGGCGATACCCCTCGCCATAGCACGTGCCTACCGCCACCGCTGGCTGAACGCTCCGATCTTTGGGTTCACTTACTTCTTCCGAGGCACGCCCCTATTGGTTCAGACTTATCTGGTCTATTACGGCCTTGCCCAGTTCGACTTTGTCCGGGAAAGTTTTCTCTGGGATCCGGTGCTTTCCAGCCCCTGGTGGTGCGCTCTGATCACCTTTAGTCTCAATACGGCCGCGTATACGACCGAATTCCTTCGCGGCGCGATTGAGAACACCGCCAAGGGAGAGATCGAAGCGGCACGCGCCTGCGGCATGTCTCCTGCCAGAGTGATGCGGCGCATCGTCCTGCCCAGTGCTTTCAGGCGGGCGTTGCCGGCCTATTCCAATGAGGTCATCTTCATGCTGCACAGCTCGGTTGTACTCAGCACCATCACGCTTCAGGATATACTCGGCGTCGGCCGCTGGTTAAACGGGCGTTATTACCTGGCCTACGAAGGCTTTATCACCGCCATGCTGTTTTATATGGCGCTGGTCTTCTTGATCAGTAAAGGATTCCGGGTCTGGGAGAAACATTGGCTTGGACACCTTCGCGCCCGTACCGCCGTCGAAAACTAGTCGACGCCGCTCCTTTTTGGCGGAAAGACCTTTTCTGAGACTCTCAGATGACCGCTACTGTCACTCTCGCCCAGAACCTGATACGAAAAGCCTCAGTCACCCCGGACGATAAAGGCTGTCAGGATCTCGTCGTCGATGAGTTGCAGCCGCATGGCTTCACCCCTGAATTCATGCCGTTTGGCGAGGTCAGGAACCTGTGGCTTCGTCGTGGCACCGAGGGGCCGTTGTTTGTGTTTGCCGGACACACAGATGTTGTCCCGACGGGGCCCGAGGCAGATTGGGTGTATCCCCCTTTTTCAGGAGACGTGATCGACGGTATGCTGCACGGGCGCGGCGCGGCAGATATGAAAGGCAGTGTTGCGGCCATGGTGACCGCCTGCCAACGCTTCGTTGAAACCCATCCGGACCATCCGGGTTCGATTGCGTTACTACTGACAAGCGATGAGGAAGGGCCGGCGGTCGACGGCACCGTTCGTGTCGTGGAAACTTTAGGCGCAAGGGATGAAGTGATCGACTGGTGCCTGGTTGGTGAGCCAACGAGCTCCGAGCGCCTGGGGGATGTCATAAAAAACGGTCGACGGGGCTCGCTTGGCGGAACGCTTAAGGTCCGGGGCATCCAGGGGCACGTTGCCTATCCGCACCTTGCCGATAACCCGATTCATCGACTTGGCCGAATCGTCAGCGAGCTCTCCTCGACCCACTGGGATGATGGAAATGGGTATTTCCCGCCGACCACTTTCCAGGTCTCCAACATTCGAAGCGGCACAGGGGCCACGAACGTGGTCCCGGGTGAGGCCGAGGCGCAATTCAACCTGCGGTTTTGTCCCGACAGTACGGCTCCTGATCTGAAAGAAAAAATCGAATCGGTCTGCCGGCGGCACGCTGATCATTTTGCAATCGACTGGAGTCCGCTTGGACTGCCGTACCAAACTCTGCCGGGCCCTCTGGTGTCTGCGGTTACCGAGAGCATTAGCGACACGACCGGGTATTCACCGCGCCTGTCCACCGATGGGGGCACTTCCGATGGGCGGTTTATCGCCCCAACAGGTGCGCAGGTTGTAGAGCTGGGGCCCCTGAACCGGACTATTCATCAAGTCGATGAGGTAGTAAGCGCAAACGATCTTGATACCCTCTCTCAGGTTTATGAGAAGGTGTTGAAGCGCCTGCTCGGCTGTACGCAGGATTCCTGACGCCCGCTTTATTAACAAATCGTAACCTGTTGGTTACGTCCCGGTAACGTCCCGTGTCCTAAGGTGGCAGTCGTTAACAGCCACTTAGTGAGGACACTCATGAAATATCCTGCAAAAAGCCTGCGGCGTTTTGCGCCCACCACCGCGGTTGCTGCGCTCGCCAGCGCCACAGCTCTGGGTGCAATTCTCTACGCCGGAATAGGCGTAACCGCCATACCCGAGTCCGCAGATGCGCAAATTGTACGGCCTGCCAATGGTTTCGCCGATCTGGTCGAGGCGGTCCGCCCTGCCGTGGTCAATATTTCCACGCGAACCATCCAGCCAGCGTCACTCAGCCACGGCTACAACAACCGCGGGGGATCCGATCCACACTACGGCCGAAGGCATTTCGATTTTGACGGCCCGCCGGAGATGCGCCGCTTTATGGAGCGGTTTTTCGGGGATGCTTATCCCCAAATGCCGCAAGGACCGATGGACAGCCGCTCACTTGGTTCGGGTTTCATCGTGGATAAGGACGGACTGGTTGTGACCAACCACCATGTCATCAAGGGTGCTGATGANATCGANGTNATCCTCGACAACGGAGANAAACTTCCAGCCGTTGTTCGAGGNGTTGATCGCAGGACCGATCTGGCACTNNTTGAGATCGAGACGGACTCTCCTCTGCCTTTTGTCCGNTTCGGTGATTCTGACCACGCCCGTGTCGGTGACTGGGTGATTGCCATCGGNAACCCTTTTGGTCTTGGCGGAACGACCACCTCGGGGATCGTTTCTGCCCGCGGTCGGGATATCAACAACGGGCCGTATGTGGACTACATTCAGATAGACGCCTCTATCAACCGGGGGAATTCCGGCGGACCTCTTTTTAATGATGTCGGCGAGGTCATTGGTGTAAATACTGCCATTTTCTCACCCAATGGCGGCAGCGTCGGAATCGGATTTGCGATCCCCGCTTCGGTCGCGAAGAATGTCATCAATCAGCTCCGCGAGGACGGCAAGGTGGCCCGCGCCTGGCTGGGGGTTGAAATTCAGCCGGTCACGCCAGAAATCGCACAAAGCCTTTCGATGGATGATGCAACCGGCGCTCTGGTATCCCGGATCACACCCGACAGTCCTGCAGCTGGCAGTCAGCTCGAGACTGGAGACGTCATCATCGGTTTTAATGGCCGCCCAGTCCAAAACATACGAGAACTGCCCCGGATGGTCGCCAAAGCGCCGGTTGGAGAAAGCGCCACCGTCATAGTGTTTCGTGACGGCGCAGAGCTCACGATCGATGCAGTCCTGGCGTCAATCCCCGAGACCGGCCAGACCAGGAAAATGACAGCACCCACGCCCAGGAAGGATCGCCTGGGTCTGCGCCTGTCGCCCCTGGACGAAGAGACCCGCACCGCGCTCGGCCATCAGGGTGACGGCGTTCTGGTGGAAGAGGTTACGCCTTCCAGTCCCGCGGCACGTAAGGGCCTCAAGGCCGGCGACATCATCCTCAAGGTAGGCAATGCCACGGTCACCTCGCCCGAAGACGTAATCGAGGAAGTGAAAAAAATGAAGTCAAAGGAAAAGCCTGTTCTGCTTCTGGTGCAGCGCAAGGACAACCAGCGCTATGTGGCGTTGAAGACAGGCTGATTGAGGGCGTCCTTTTGCCAGCCGGGGCATTGCCCCGGCTGACTTTTTGTTAACGGATTTCTCACGAGCGAAGGCAGCGTTAAAATCCTGGCGTGCGCATCCTCCTTATCGAAGACGACCCTGAGGCCAGCCGGTATATCACCCGCGGCCTACGCGAAGCGGGCCATGTGGTCACCTTGGCTGATAACGGCCCGGATGGCCTGTCCATGGCGTCTGATGAAGAGCACGACGTGCTTATTGTCGATCGGATGCTGCCGTCGATGGACGGCTTATCGATCATCGAAGCCTTGCGCAGGCAGAACAGTCCCCTCCCCATACTGATTCTCAGTGCACTGGGAGATCTTGAAGACCGTGTTCTGGGTCTGCGCGCGGGCGGTGATGATTACCTGCCCAAACCTTTTGCCTTTGAAGAACTGCTGGCCCGCGTCGAAGCACTGGGGAGGCGTCCGGGGCCTGGCAGCCTGACGACAGAACTTGCGGTCGCCGATCTTGAGATGGATGTGCTTGCGAGAAAGGTACAACGCGCCAATCAGTCGATTACGCTGCAACCCCGGGAATTCCGACTTCTCGAATACCTCATGCGGCACAGTGGTCAGGTCGTTACCCGCACCATGCTGCTTGAGAATGTCTGGGATTATCACTTTGACCCCCAAACCAACGTCCTTGACGTGCACGTAAGCCGCCTCCGGGCAAAAATTGACCGCGATTTTGACAAGCCGCTGCTGCACACGGTGCGCGGCGCCGGGTACATGCTCCGTGAACCGGAGTAACTTTCTCGCCAGCTCGACATTCAGGCTGGCCCTGCTGTACGTCATTTTGTTCACCGTTTCGGTGCTGCTCATATTCAGTTTTATCTATTGGTCGAGCGTGCGCTACATGGCAACGCAATCAGACTCGGCTATCCAGACAGAAATTCAGACCCTCGCTGAGCGCTATGAGAACCGCGGCGTACCCGGCCTGAGGCGACTGATTCTCGACCGGATTACCCGACAGCAACCGACCGGCTCGTCGCTTTATCTCTTGTCAGATCCGCTTGGCAGACCGATCGTGGGAAACATCAGCCGCTGGCCCCAGGTCACTGCTGAAGACGGTTGGCTCAATTTCAATCTCGATACCAGCGATCGGGATGACCCAGACCTCCACCCTGCCCGCGCCCGGCGCTTTCAGCTGTCGGGCGGCTTTCAGCTTCTGGTGGGGCAGGACATTCATGAACTCAAGTTGGCCCAACGCCGCATCATCACCGCTCTCAGTTGGGGGGTCATCCTGACCCTGTTTCTGGGACTTGCCGGAGGATTCTTCATCAGCCGCACGATGCTGACGCGCCTTGAGATCATTAACGAGACCAGTCAACGCATTATTGCTGGAGACATGAAGCAGCGTATTCCCGTAAGTCCCCGGCAAGACGAATTTGACCGTCTGTCTGGCAATCTCAACCGGATGCTCGATCAGATCCAGGAACTGATGGATGGGATTCGCCAAGTCAGTGACAACATCGCGCACGACCTCAAAACTCCGCTTTTTCGCCTTCGGCAAAAACTCGAAGCAATGAACGTTGAGGCCGGATCCAGCGCTGGCCACACCCAGGTCCTGCAGGACGCGCTAGCGGAGGCTGATCGACTGCTGAATCTCTTTAATGCGCTGCTGCGCATCGCCCGCCTCGAGTCCGAATCCAGCAAAACTGCCATGACCATGCTGTCGCTCTCGGAGCTTGCCGATGATGTGGCCGAGTTGTATGAACCGCTTGCAGAGGAAAAACAGCAAAGCCTCTCCGTAGAGACGCCCCAGTCCATTTCACTGTTTGCAGATCGGGACATGCTGTTTCAGGCGCTAGCCAATCTGCTGGATAACGCCGTCAAATACACTCCAAAGGGAGGCAGCATCCGTCTGTCGCTTTCGTCTCAAGAGCACTCCGTCATCATTCGAGTATGTGACAACGGTCCCGGAGTGGCAGTAGACCAAAGAGAGAAGGTCTTCCATCGTTTCTACCGAACAGACACCAGCCGCTCGACTCCAGGCAATGGGCTGGGATTAAGCCTGGTCAAAGCCGTGGTCCGTCTACACGACGGTCGGGTAAGCCTCCTGGATAACGATCCGGGGCTTTGCGTCGAATTGAACCTGCCTAATACTCCTGAGCGCTGAACGGCAGACGCACTTCGGATCAGTTACGCTTTTCCAATGTGGCGCTGCGGACAGTCTCAGCCGTCTGGCCGAACAGGATACTCTTAGAAGCATCCGTCACAGGTGCGCCAACATTCACTTTTTCTGCCCGATCATAGGCTTCCCGCACTGCGGGTCGGTCACTCATAGCATCAAACCAGCGCTTTACGCTGGGGAAATCATCGAGGTTGATCTGATGCCGCTCGTGCCGGGCAATCCAGGGATAACAAACGATGTCGCTGATCGTATAGTCTGAGCAGATATATTCTCGGTCGGCGAGACGCAAATCCAAAACCGCATAGAGACGCGACGCTTCATCGTTGTACCGCTTAATCGCGTAGGGCACCTTCTGGGGTGCATAGACATTGAAATGATGATTCTGCCCCAGCATCGGTCCAAGCCCTGCCATCTGCCACATCACCCACTCGAGCACCTCTGTCCGCGCTTTCTCAGACTGCGGAAGCAATTGCCCTGTCTTCTCGGCCAGGTAAATCAGGATGGCACCTGATTCAAAAACGGACACCGCTGTTTCGCTGGCTGCTGGCGCATGATCGATGATCGCCGGAATTCTGCCGTTGGGGGCAATCTCCAGAAACTCCTGCGCAAACTGATCGCCCTTGTTGATATCTACAGCCGTCAACTCGTATTCGAGTCCCACCTCATGCAGAAAGATCAACGGCTTCATGCCGTTAGGCGTCGGCCAGAAAAAGAGTTCAATCATGGTTTTCGTCTCTCACGATCTGAAATAACAACAAACGGGATGCGTTGGCACCACTGCGCTTCGCTACATTCAGGAGGCGCATCGAGAATACCAAAGTTCGGTATACTGCGCGCTCAAACCTGATCATCGGGCGGAGGCCCAAGATACCGCGTGGCAAAAGAGGAACATATCGAAATGGAGGGCACCGTTCTTGAGAACCTGCCTAATACGCAATTCCGCGTTGAACTAGAGAATGGGCACATTGTGACGGCACATATCTCCGGCAAGATGCGAAAAAACTATATTCGAATTCTGCGCGGCGACAAGGTGACCGTACAACTGACGCCCTACGATCTCAGCAAGGGCCGGATTACCTACCGGGCCCGCTAAGCCCGAAAAAAACCCCCGCGATGCGGGGGCTGCTATTTTCTTCTCTTGGCTCCGTGTCTCGACGGGACGATGCGCTACTTGATCTTGGCTTCCTTGTACGCGACGTGCTTTCGCACCACGGGATCAAATTTCCGGATTTCCATCTTCTCGGGCTGATTACGCTTGTTTTTGGTCGTGGTGTAGTAGTGCCCGGTTCCCGCTGAAGACACCAGTTTGATTTTGTCTCTCATGTTCTGCTCCTGGGCCTGATCAGACCTTGTCGCCACGGCCGCGAAGATCGGCCAGGACGGCATCAATGCCTTTTTTGTCTATGATTCTCAGGCCCTGATGGGAGACACGCAGCTTCACCCAGCGATTCTCGCTCTGAACCCAGAACCGACGATCGTGGATATTCGGCTTGAATACCCGCTTGGTCTTGTTATTGGCGTGTGAGACGTTGTTGCCCGACATCACCCGCTTTCCTGTCACCTGGCAAACTCTGGCCATGACGGTCACCCTGAATTGCAATCTGTAAGAAGGGCGCGATTTATACCAGATTTTCAGGTTTTTTCCTAGACCAGTCGTGCCTTACTCGGTTTTTGGCCCGGTGTGAGCCGGATGATGCATTTCCACCCAGACGAGTCAGCCGTTAGACTCCCCGATCATGGCCTCCCTCGCCGAAAAGCATATCGTTCTCGGTATTACAGGCGGGATTGCTGCCTACAAGTCGGCCGAACTTGTCCGTCGCCTGCTGGACCAGGGGGCCGTCGTTCAGGTGGTGATGACCGAAGCCGCCAAGGCTTTTATCGCACCCCTCACCCTGCAGGCGTTAAGCGGGCGTCCGGTGCGTGACAGCCTGCTGGATCCTTCGGCCGAGTCCGGTATGGGTCATATTGAAATTGCACGATGGGCAGACCAGATCGTCGTCGCACCGGCCAGCGCCGACTTTATCGCTCGGCTCGCAGGCGGCATGGCGTCAGACCTGCTGACTACCATCTGCCTCGCCACTTCCGCACCCATTGCGCTCGCGCCGGCCATGAATCAGGGCATGTGGAACAAGGCGGTCACACAACGGAATATCGATAGCCTGACAGCGGACGGTGTTGAACTGTTAGGCCCTGCATCAGGAGCGCAGGCCTGTGGCGACGTCGGGCTGGGCAGAATGCTTGAGCCCGGGCAAATCATGGACCATCTGATGTCTTCTGGAGGGGTGCGCGCTCTGGAGGGCGCCAAGGTGACGATCACTGCCGGGCCGACCTGGGAAGCCCTCGATCCCGTCAGGGCGCTCTCCAATCACAGTTCCGGAAAAATGGGCTATGCGGTCGCCGCAGCCGCAGCCGCAGCCGGGGCGGCCGTCACTCTGGTCAGCGGCCCGACAGCACTGACCCCTCCGGCAGGAATCCAATACCGGCCGGTCCAATCTGCCGAGGAGATGCTGGCGGCGGTCGAGAAGGAAATCGAGGACTGTGATGTCTTTATCGGCGTCGCCGCCGTTGCGGACTACCGTCCCGCTCAGACAGCGTCGTCGAAAATCAAGAAGGATGCGGAATCCGTCATGCTTGAACTGATTCGCAACCCGGACATCCTGGCGCGGGTCGCGCAGAGCCCAAAGCCCCCATTCACGGTCGGCTTTGCCGCGGAGACGGATCAGGCCATTCCCAATGCGCGCGATAAACTGAAACGCAAAGGTCTTGACCTCATCGCTGTCAATCAGGTCAACGAAACCAATAACCCCTTCGGCAGCGAAGAAAATCATCTTGTCCTGATCAGTGAGAGTGATGAGATTGATCTTGGCCGCCACAGCAAGTCTGCTCTTGCCGAACATCTGATCTTTGAAATTGCCCACCGATACCATGAACAACATTCCGCTCAAAATTCTTGATCCCCGCATTGGCAGCGAGTTCCCTTTTCCTGACTATGCGACCTCAGGGTCGGCGGGGATCGATCTTCTGGCCTGTCTGGACGCACCATTAACGCTAGAACCCGGTCAGTGCGAACTCATCCCGAGCGGGATCGCGCTGCATATTGCGGACCCATCACTCGCAGCCATGCTGCTTCCGCGTTCTGGCCTCGGCCACAAACACGGGATCGTTCTGGGAAATCTCGTGGGTCTGATCGACAGTGACTACCAGGGAGAGATCAAGATGTCGTGCTGGAATCGCAGCGATGCTCCATTTGAGATTCAGCCGGGTGACCGGATTGCCCAACTGGTTGTGGTCCCGGTATTGCAGTGCAAATTTGACGTTGTCGAGTCATTCGAGGAGAGTGAACGGTCGACCGGAGGATTCGGACATACCGGGACACGATAGGCGGCGTTTCATTTCCTCGGCGCGAAAATTACCAAAACATTCGGATCACGCATAGATCAGTTATACTTCGGGCTGACGTTAAAGCAGTTAACTCATGCGCTGACCGCGCCTGCCGAATGAGCAAAAAGACCGGTCAGAGACCAGAACACCTCCTTGCATCTCTGTCGGGCGCAAACCGCGCCTATCTTGAGGATCTCTTCGCTAGATCCCAGCAAGACCCGGGCAATCTTTCTTCGGACTGGGCTGACTTTTTCGCCAGTTTGCCCGATGAACCGGTTTTGCCCGATCAATCCGCGCCGGAGCCGAAGCAGACCAACGATTCCGGCAAGAAGCAAGCCGCGGTACTGCGACTCATCAATGCCTACCGGACCCGCGGCCACAATATTGCCAATACCGACCCTCTCGGCATCGCGGCCCCATCTATTCCCGAAGACTTTGATCTTTCATCTCAGGGGCTTTCGGAGGATGACCTTCCGTTGGTGTTTGACACAGGATCTCTTGCCTTTGGTGCCGAAACACTTTCCCTGAAACGCATTCGCGATCTGTGCCAGGACGTCTACTGCGGGCCCATCGGCGTCGAATACATGCACATCTCAGACACGGTGGAAAAACGCTGGCTGCAAAGCCATCTGGAAACAGACCCGGTCCGTCCCCGCCCCGACGTTGAGTTCCGAAAACACCTGCTCCAACGCCTGACGGCAGCAGAGGGACTTGAGCGCTATCTCCATACCCGGTTTGTCGGTCAGAAGCGCTTCTCCCTGGAAGGGGGTGAAACCCTGGTTCCCGGATTGCAGCAGCTGATTCAGATTGCGGGAGCGTCGGGCGTCAGAGAAGTTGTTATCGGGATGGCGCATCGCGGGCGCCTTAATGTCCTGGTCAATATCCTGGGCAAATCTCCCGAAGATCTCTTCAGCGAATTCGAGGGAAAGGTCGAAACCACAGGTAACGAAATCAACACCGGTGATGTGAAATATCACCAGGGCTTTTCTGCAGATGTCGACACGCCAGGCGGTGTGGTCCACGTGGCCCTCTCGTTCAATCCTTCGCATCTTGAGATCATCAATCCGGTGGTCGAGGGATCGGTTCGCGCCCGTCAGGATCGGAGAAAAGATGAGGACAAAGACCAGGTCCTGCCAGTGCTGATTCACGGGGATGCGGCCTTTGCAGGCCAAGGTGTCGTGATGGAGACACTCAACATGTCGAACACCCGAGGGTTTTCTACGGGCGGCACGATTCATGTCATCGTCAATAACCAGATCGGATTTACGACACGCAACCCCCTAGATGCACGATCAACGCCGTACTGCACGGAGATCGCCAAGATGGTTCAGGCGCCGATATTTCATGTCAATGGCGACGATCCCGAGGCTGTCATCTATGCAGTGGAACTTGCTCACCGTTACCGGATGCATTTTCATAAAGACGTTGTCATCGACATCATCTGCTACCGGCGTCTCGGACATAACGAGGCGGATGAACCGGCCATCACACAACCATCGATGTATCGCGTCATCCGGGCTCTGCCGACCACGCGTGAGCGTTATGCCGAAAAACTGATTGCCGAAGGCGCCCTCACCCCGACCGAGAGCGAATCCCAAGAGGCGGATTATCGTAACGCCCTTGATGACGGACGCGTTGTTTATCCCCCAGCTTATGATGCTGACAAGTCGCGCTTTTTGGTCGATTGGACCCCTTACCTTGGCGCGAAGTGGACGGATCCCGCCGAGACGGCTATCGGCCGCGAAAGAATCATGCGTCTTAATGAGCGCCTGGTTACCCTCCCAGAAGGATTTGAGCCACATCGTCGGGTCAAACGACTGCTTGAAGACCGAACCCGAATGGCCCAAGGGGAAATCGCGATGGACTGGGGTTTTGCCGAAACCATGGCTTATGCCTCTTTGATTGAGGACGGGTATTCTGTCCGGCTATCCGGCCAGGACTCTGGACGCGGTACCTTCTCCCACCGGCATGCGGTATTAAAGAATCAGGCGCGTCGCCAGCCCTATGTTCCGCTTCGCAGCATCAGCGACGATCCATCAAAATTCCTGGTGATTGATTCTCTCCTGTCAGAAGAAGCCGTCCTGGGCTTTGAATATGGTTATGCCACCACGGAACCCAGGACACTCGCCATCTGGGAAGCGCAATTCGGGGATTTCGCCAATGGCGCTCAGGTCGTTATTGACCAGTTCATCAGCAGCGGAGAAGCCAAATGGCAGCGGTTGTGTGGCCTGACACTCTTTTTGCCCCATGGGATGGAGGGTCAGGGCCCGGAGCATTCTTCCGCCCGGCTCGAGCGGTTTCTGCAATTGTGCGGCGACAACAACATGCAGGTCTGCGTCCCGACTACCCCTGCCCAGTTCTTTCACCTGCTGCGGCGGCAAATGATCAGACCGCTGCGGCGGCCGCTGGTCGTGATGACTCCAAAGAGCCTGCTCCGCCACCGCCACTCCGTCTCTTCTCTTAACGATCTGACGGAGGGGCATTTTCAGAATCTGATTGATGACACCTCAATCAAGGACAAGGCCGCGGTGACGCGGGTGGTCCTGTGCACCGGCAAGGTTTTCTTTGATCTGGATGAGGGACGAATCGCCCGGGAGGACGCTTCGACAGCCATCATCCGGCTTGAACAGTTGTACCCCATGCCACAGGAAGAACTCGAGACAGCGCTCGCCGGGTATCCCAACTGTCAAACCCTCGTCTGGTGTCAGGAGGAGCCCCGCAATCAGGGATCCTGGCACCGGATCCAGAATCATCTGTCACGCGCATTACACAAAGGCCAGCGCCTTGAACACGTAAGCCGTGACGCGTCGGCCTCACCTGCCGTAGGGTATTATCAGAAGCATCTCGAGGAACAGGAAACTCTGGTAAACGAGGCGCTGGGATCGCCCTCCGCTTCGCTTGCCGCCACCGCAGCAGGGAGTTAAGCAAGTTGTCTGTCGAAATCAAAGTCCCCATGCTGCCCGAGTCGGTCGCGGACGCCACCATGCTGCATTGGCATGTCAAGGTGGGGCAACCCGTGCGCCGCGATGACAACCTCGTTGATATCGAAACCGAGAAGGTGGTGTTGGAAGTGCCGGCGCCTCGAGACGGTGTCATCACCGAAATTCTGCGCACAGAAGGAGATACCGTGCTGGCAGATGACGTGATTGCGCTGTTCGAAGAGGGGGCATCAGATAGCACACAGGCCGCGACCCCGATCCCTGAAGAGACAGACTCGGTCCTGCCAGAGGATTCTCCTCCGGCCGAAGAAGCAGTCCCTCCGGTTGATACGCCCTCGCCTGCTGCAGCGGAATCCTCCGCTGCCGCTGCACCTTCCGGGCCCGCGGTGAAGAACCTCGCCTCAATAAAAGGCGTTGATCTTTCCGATGTGCAGGGGTCTGGACGCGGCGGGCGCGTTCTCAAGAACGATGTACTGGCCTACGCCAACTCCTCCTCCCCCGCAGCTGCGACTGAGGAAACGCCAGGGACTCGTCGTGAGCCGATGAGCCGATTGCGCAAAACGATCGCCGCGCGTCTTATCGAAGCTCAGCACAATGCTGCGATTCTGACCACGTTCAACGAAGTAGACCTGTATGAGGTCAAATCCCTGCGCGCCCGTTACCGGGACGCATTCGAAAAAACCCACGGCGTACGCCTGGGTTTCATGTCCTTCTTTGTCAAAGCCTGCGTCGAGGCGCTGAAACGTTTTCCCATCATCAATGCAGCGGTCGACGGATCCGACATCCTGTATCACGACTATTACGATGTCGGGATTGCCGTGTCTTCGCCGAGAGGTCTGGTCGTGCCGGTGCTGCGAGGCGCAGAACACCTCGGGCTTGCGGACATCGAATCGTCTATTGCCGCCTTTGGCGAGCGCGCGAAAACCGGCACGCTCAGTCTTGAGGATTTGACCGGCGGCACCTTTACGATCACCAATGGCGGCGTATTCGGGTCAATGCTTTCAACGCCCATCCTGAATCCACCACAAAGCGCCATCTTGGGAATGCATAAGATACAGGACCGGCCCGTGGCGCTCGATGGAGATGTTGTCATACGCCCCATGATGTACCTGGCGCTGTCGTACGACCATAGAATCATCGATGGCTCCGACGCGGTTTCCTTCCTGGTCGCGATCAAGGATGCGCTTGAGGATCCTGCCCGTCTGCTGCTGGAAGTTTAGGCAGTGAATTCGCTGTGCCGACATGACACCAGACTCCGGTACCTCAAATGAGCAGCGCATGGCATGAGTGATTTTGACGTCGTCGTAATCGGCGCAGGGCCTGGCGGATATGTTGCTGCCATCCGCTGCGCCCAACTGGGACTGAAGACGGCCTGCATAGACCGCTGGGTGAGCAAAAATGGCAAGCCCTCTGTCGGCGGAACCTGCCTTAATGTCGGATGCATCCCTTCCAAAGCCCTGCTGGATTCTTCAGAACGCTATGAAGACATACAGCTGCATGCGGCAGATCACGGGATCCACAGCGGCGACGTGTCGATCGATGTTGAAAAGATGCTGGCCCGTAAAGACAAGATCGTCTCGGAGCTGACAGGCGGCATCAGCGCGCTTTTCAAATCCAACAAGATTGTTTTTTATGCCGGACATGGCTGCCTTGTCGAGACGGGCGTCGTCCGGATATCGTCTGACGATCAGGCTGACCAAACGCTTACGGCGAAACATGTGATCCTGGCCAGCGGGTCGGAGCCCGTACCGTTGCCCGGCATGGCGGTGGACAACAAGACGATTTTTGACTCCGCTGGAGCTCTCGACTTTCGCACTGTGCCTAAAAAACTGGGGATTATTGGAGCGGGTGTGATCGGATTGGAACTTGGCAGCGTGTGGCGACGCCTCGGCGCTGAAGTCGTGATCCTGGAAGCGGCCGATTCCCTGCTCGGCCCGGCAGACTCCATGATCGCCCGCGAGGCCAAGAAGCAGTTTTCTCGCCAGGGGCTGGATATCCGCCTTGGGTGCAAAGTCACACAAGTTGAAAAATCAAAAGACGGGTGCACCGTGCACTATCTTGATGGGGAAAACAACGAAAGCATTGATGTCGAACGCCTGATTGTTGCGGTGGGACGCCGACCCTATACAGACGGTCTCTTAGACCCGAATTGCGGAGTGGAGCTTGACGACAATGGAGCGGTTCCGGTGGATGACCACTGCGCCACGGCTGTGCCGGGTGTTTGGGCCATTGGGGATGCGGTTCGGGGTCCCATGCTGGCACACAAGGCCTCGGAAGAAGGCATTGCAGTGGCGGAGCGCATCGCTGTCGGGACCGGCCATATCGATCACTCGACGATTCCGTGGGTGATTTATACCCATCCGGAAATCGCCTGGGTAGGCGCGACAGAAGATGAACTCAAGTCACAGGGAATCCCCTATACCGCCGGCATGTTTCCTTTCGCCGCAAGCGGGCGTGCCAAGGCAGTCGGTGCGACAGAGGGATTCATAAAGATTCTTGCCTGTCGTGATTCAGACCGAATTCTGGGCGCACATATGATCGGCTCTCAGGTGTCGGAATTAATCAATGAAGCAGTGCTAGCCATATCGATGGAGGCCAGCGCCGAAGACCTGGCCCGCACGGTGCATGCCCATCCGACGCTCGCAGAAACAGTCCATGAAGCGGCGCTGGCGGCCCACGGGCGCGCCATTCATAAAGTCAACCGCTAGCGGATTTGAGCCGGGTGCGATAGCCTCCGCCGTCCACCCTCCTTTAATCGTGATCCGGCGCAACGAATCCGTAAGTGCCTAAATTCATGCTATAATTTTTGGCTGCGTTGAACAAAGCGACTCTGCTTGATCCACGCTTTTGGCACAACACTCCCAGCGCCGTCCCAACCGTACCGATACAACGCTTAGTACAGGACTCTCATGAAAAAAGCTGATCCGGTTCTCAACTACGAAGAATTCCCCCACCTCTCCTACGCCGTAGTCAAGATCGAAAAAGCAGATCTGCCGAGTGGCGGTTCGGATGGAACCTGCTATCGCTATGTGGTCGCCAATGCGGTTTCTTCCGTCACCGGTTATCGTCAGGGCACCAAACGCGAGGTCACTCAATATTGCGCCACCCTGATCGAAGATCTCAACCTCAGAACTATTCCCAAGAAGAAAGTCTAGCCACGAGCCGTGTCCGCTTAGCCGACCCCACGAAAACAGATAGTTCTTCAAAACTAAGGACATTCTGACGCGCTAAGACTGGAATCCACCATGCCGATTGGCCAGATTCCCCTCTCTCAACTCGCTCTGATTTTCATTCCCGTCGCGGCGGTGATCGTCATCCAATGGCGATGGTCGTTGAACTACCGGGATACCCTTTATGGACTGGTCCGGATGGTCGGGCAACTTTTGGCCGTTGGCTACGTACTCGTATTTCTGTTTGAGTCCGATTCCCCGATGGTGGTCTCCGCCGTGTTGTTCATCATGATTGCGGTCTCCAGCTGGATAGCGCTCCGACCGCTTACCTCCTCCAGCGGAGGGCTCTATTGGATATCCCTTGCCGCGATTACCGCCGGTGGGCTCCCTGTTTTGATACTGGCTACCCAATTCGTTCTCGATGTCGATCCCTGGTATGCCCCAAAATTCCTGATCCCGCTCGCCGGAATGATTTTTGCGAACGCCATGAACGCGGTCAGTATTGCGGCAGAGCGCTACCAGGCTGAACTCGATAACGGCCGCCACCCGAAAGAGGCGCGGCACCTCGGCATGCAGGCGACAATGATTCCTCAGGTGAATACGCTTATGGCAGTCGGCCTGGTGTCCCTGCCCGGCATGATGACAGGGCAGGTTCTCTCGGGCGTTTCTCCACTCATCGCAGCGCGATACCAGATTTTGGTGATGTGTATGATTTTCGGGGCTTCAGGGATTGCCGCCGCCTGCTTTCTGCAGTTCTGGGACCGGAGAACTGCGCGTTAACTGTCCTTTACTTTCGGCTTGCCGAAACCTGAAGTGCCAACGCAGCGAATAAAACCGCTCCGCCCAGCAACGTTGTCATCGTAGGCACGTCACCCAGCATCAGCCAGACCCACACCGGTGCCAGCAATGGTTCCCCCAGAGCAAAAAGTGTTAACTGAACAGCGGGCACCCCTTGTGCGGCCAAAGCGAACAACACGCTACCCAGTCCAAGTTGAACAACACCGAGCAGCGTACACCACATCGCCTCGATCCATGGAATGGCGAGACCGACACCCGTACCAATGCTGACCGAAAAACTGACCGCGGTTCCAATCGCTCCGCCATAAAACACCGCCGGAGTCATATCGACGTTTTTCCCAACCCTGAGACTGACGGCATACACACCAAAAAAAACAATTCCCAGAATGGCCACCGCCACACCGACGGTGTCTCCTATCTGCAGCCGCCCACCGACCATGATGCCTATTCCAAGAACTGCCAACACGATACTGATCCAGACCCGCGCGCGCACCTCTTCTCCTAGAAACAACCGACCCAACAACGCCGCCAGAATCGGTGCCGCGGCCATCACAAACACCGCTACGGCAACAGTCGTGTACTTCAACGCAACGACGTTACACAACATAGCGCCGCTCAGCAATGCACCAGACATAAGGGTCTTTAAGCCACCCATTCGCAACACGGTCAGGGTGGAGCGCCGATAACGGATTAACGTCACAGCCGCCACAAAGAGAGCGAGCGAGAGACATCGATAAAAATTGATCTGCCACTCCGTTGCCTGTTCCAGCGACTTGACCACAACGCCCGCGAGGCTCCAGAACACCGGCGCGGTGATCGCGAAGAGATAGTGACGCTTCAAAAGACCTCTCCCAGGATGTATTTTGCCCAAGACACGCGTTAATCTACTGCTGGTTCACCGATTTTTACACTATGCGGAGACAGATATGCCTGCCCAAGCCCAGTGGTATTTCGACTTTGTCTCACCTTACGCGTACTTGCAGTTCAAGCGCCTCAACCAGGTGCCTCCATCGCTCGACTATGAAATGGTGCCTATCCTTTTCGCGGGCCTGCTGAAGCACTGGGAACATAAGGGGCCGGCCGAGATTGGGCCAAAGCGAATAGATACCTATCGGCATTGCCAATGGCTGGCGGAGGACCTGGGCATAGCCTTCCGGTTGCCACAAGCGCATCCGTTCAATCCTCTGCCCTACCTGCGTCTATGTATATCACTGGGAAGCTCTCCCGAGGTGATCGACAGCATTTTCAGCTACATCTGGACCGAGAGTCCACCGGTCCACTCGGAAACCGGTATTGAGGAGATCGCCCGCAGGCTCGAGATTGACGATCTGAAAGCCTCCCTACAGGCACCAGAGACAAAAAAGCAGCTGCGGGGCAACACGGAACGCGCTATTG
>NZKZ01000139.1 GCA_002694065.1 Acidiferrobacter sp. | reverse complement strand
ACTCCGGGAGATTGGGAAGGAGCCAGCTAAAGTGTCGCTCCCTGAAGACGCCTGGCACCAGGTTCGCCAGAGCCACAATGCCTTGAACACGGTTGTGCAGCGCGGTGCACCGGCCTATGGGATTAATACGGGCTTTGGCAAACTCGCGAAAACTCAGGTGGATAACGCTGATCTGTCCACGCTGCAACATAACCTGATCCGCTCCCATGCTGTCGGCGTGGGCCAGCCGCTGGGTCTTGAGATCACCCGACTGATCATGGTCCTGAAACTCTTGAGCCTCTCTCGGGGATATTCTGGTGTCCGTCCGGAGGTGATCGAGCACTTCATTTCGATGGTGTCGCATGACATCCTGCCCGTCATTCCTGAAAAAGGATCCGTGGGCGCCTCGGGAGATCTCGCACCGCTTGCCCACCTGTCTCTCACGCTGATCGGCGAAGGAGAGGTATTTTTGCGGGGTCAACGCGTTTCGGCAGCAGAGGCATTGCAGTCCGCAGAATTGGATCCGCTGGTCCTCGAGGCCAAGGAAGGGCTTGCACTGCTGAACGGCACGCAGGTGTCTGCAGCGCTCGCGATTGGCGGTCTATTTTCCGCCGAACAAAATCTCGCCAGCGCCATGGTGATCGGAGCCATCTCGGTAGATGCCGCACTCGGCAGCTATGTGCCTTTCGATGCTCGCATTCACGAGGCCCGAGGGCAGTCAGGGCAAACGCGGGTGGCAGCCATCTACCGGGCATTGCTTAACAACAGCGAACTCAACCGGTCGCATGCCGACTGCGATCGTGTTCAGGATCCTTACTGCCTTCGCTGTCAGCCGCAGGTGTTGGGCGCCTGTCTCGATCAGCTCGATCATGCCGCACGGATTCTTTTGCGCGAAGCAAACGCCGTTTCCGATAACCCGATTCTGTGTCCAGAAACGGGTGAAGTCCTGTCAGGCGGAAACTTCCACGCAGAACCCGTGGCGCTGGTTGCCGACAATATTGCTCTCGCGATCGCTGAGACCGGCAGTTTGTCTGAGCGACGGATCGCCATGCTGGTCGATGCCAGTATCAGTGAACTGCCGCCCTTTCTGACCCGAAATGCCGGGCTGGAATCGGGCTTCATGATCGCCCATGTCACCGCCGCAGCTCTGGCATCAGAAAACAAGAGCCTTGCCCACCCCGCCAGCGTGGACAGTCTTCCCACATCGGCAAACCAGGAGGATCACGTCAGTATGGCCACTTTTGCCGCGCGCCGACTCCAAGACATGAACAAGAACACCCTGCAGATCCTGGCCGTCGAATATCTCGCCGCCTCACAAGGGATCTCCCTGCGCCGGCCTCTGACTTCTTCAACTCAGGTCGAGTCCGCGTACGAACTGCTCCGCGCACACGTGCCGGAATATGCCCAAGACAGGGTGTTTTATCCCGATATAGAAAAATCGGCCTCAATTATCAATCAAGGCCAGTTGGCAAAGCTTCTGCCCAAGCAACCGCTGGATACGGATCCACAAATACATTGAAGGATTGACGCGAGTAACTTTGAGAACCCTATGAATCGAATCCTCAGCATTGCCCAGGTCGGCCACCCGGTCCTGCGCGAACCCACAGCAGAACTCAGCGCCGAGACGCTCCAGAGCACTGAGATGCAGCAATTCATTGATGACCTGATTGCGACCATGCGTGCAGCCAATGGAGCAGGCCTTGCTGCCAATCAGGTGTATCAATCGCTTCGAATCTGCGCGATCGAGGTACGCGATAACCCACGCTACCCTTATCGACCGAATATTCCCCTTACGGTTCTGGTGAATCCCGTACTGACGCCGGTAGGCGATGCCATGTTCGAGAACTATGAGGGCTGCCTCAGCGTCCCCAATCTGCGCGGAAAAGTGCAACGCCACTGCGAAATAGACGTCAGCGCTCTGGACCGGCACGGCAATCCGATCAATGACCGCGTCAAGGGGATGACTGCCGCCACCTATCAGCATGAGGTGGATCATCTGCTCGGCAAACTGTTTCTAGACCGGGTGGAGGACTCAACCAGTCTCGTCACCTGGGATCACTTTGAGCGCTATCACAGGGCCCAGGTCGCCGAAAACGTCCAGCAACTGGTAGCCCGTTACGGCAGTTGAAGACATCCGTACTCCCATTAACCCTCATTACTGATCTCGATCCGATCTCGACAAACNGACATGACTCAAAATCGATACGCACCTGAACGACATATCCAGGCNCCCAANGGACCCCAACTGCAGTGTAAGCACTGGAGCACCGAAGCNCCCATGCGGATGCTGATGAATAANCTGGATCCTGCNGTNGCCGAAAANCCNGCAGAACTTGTTGTGTANGGCGGCGTCGGGCGNGCNGCCCGGGACTGGGACAGTTTCGACCGAATCGTGGCATCTCTCAAAACACTTGAAACGCACCAGACACTGCTTGTGCAATCAGGCAAACCTGTCGGGGTTTTTGAAACCCATGAGCAGGCACCCCGAGTTCTGATTGCCAACTCCAACCTCGTGCCCCATTGGGCGACGCTCGAGCACTTCTCAGAGCTCGATCAGCGCGGTCTCATGATGTACGGGCAAATGACCGCGGGTTCGTGGATCTACATCGGCTCGCAGGGAATCGTTCAGGGCACCTTTGAGACCTTTGCCGAAATGTCGCGCCAACACTTCGGGGGCTCACCCAAAGGCCGATGGATTCTTACCGCCGGGCTCGGCGGCATGGGAGGCGCCCAGCCGCTTGCCGCCACCATGAGCGGTTACTCAATGATTGCGGTTGAATGCAATCGTCAATCAATTGAGTTTCGACTCAAGACGCGCTATCTGGACGCATGGGCCGACAACATCGACGATGCCCTGCATCTTGTTGAAACCGCCCACAGCGAGGGCAGGCCTATATCAGTGGGGCTGCTAGGCAATGCCGCCGAGATTTATCCCGACCTGGTCGAGCGTTCCAGATCGGATCCGCGCTATCAGCCTGATGCTGTGACAGATCAGACCTCGGCCCACGATCCGCAGAACGGCTATATGCCCGCGGGCTGGTCGATGGAAGAATGGACCGAGCGACGACGAACTGATCCCAAATCCGTTGCACAGGCCGCGAAAGCCTCCATGGCCGTTCAGGTCAAAGCCATGCTCGACTTTTGGGACCGGGGCATACCGGTGGTGGACTATGGCAATAACATCCGCCAGATGGCACAGGAAACCGGTATTGCCAATGCCTTCGACTATCCCGGCTTCGTTCCTGCCTATGTTCGACCCCTCTTCTGCCGGGGGATTGGCCCTTTCCGCTGGGCAGCCCTTTCGGGAGATCCCGAGGACATTTACCGCACGGATGCCAAAGTCAAAGAGCTGATTCCCGACAATCCGCAACTGCATCAATGGCTGGACATGGCGCAGAAAAGAATCTCTTTCCAGGGAATGCCGAGTCGGATCTGCTGGCTCGGGCTGGGTGACCGTGACCGCGTGGGCAGGGCCTTTAACCAGATGGTGGCAAGCGGCGAACTCAGCGCGCCTGTCGTCATTGGACGGGATCATCTCGACAGCGGCTCGGTGGCCAGCCCCAACCGCGAGACTGAACAGATGAAAGACGGCTCTGACGCCGTGTCAGACTGGCCGTTGCTGAATGCGCTGCTGAATACCGCCTCTGGGGCTACCTGGGTGTCTTTTCATCACGGCGGTGGTGTCGGTATTGGCTTCTCCCAACATGCCGGTCTCGTTATTCTGGCCGATGGATCAGAATCTGCAGACCAGAAGCTGGCTCGAGTGCTCTGGAATGACCCTGCCACAGGCGTCATGCGTCACGCTGATGCGGGCTATGAGGAGGCGATTGACTGCGCCCGAACCCATGGGCTTAACCTGCCCAGTATCGGGAAATAATCGGTAAAGAAAATTGGGGCGGCGTCCGCTAAGGTAGCGTCCGCCCCTCGAGTCCGGCCAATTCCGCTTCAGAACCTGCCGGGATCTTCATTTCAAAAATGTTGTCGACCACTGTGTAGTCGTAGTAACCCATTCTCGCAATGGGTTTGATCCCGAGAATATCGATCCGCCCATCAGCGGTCAGCGCCTTTTCATCAATGTGAATGCGCGCCACTTCCCCAAAAACCACGTCCACCGTGCCGACAGCACTACGTCCGGGAAACCGTGTCGTACTGATATACCTGCATTCAAACTGGATCGGGGATTGCTTGACTCTCGGACCCGGTGCATCTATGCAGTCTTCTTTTTCAACGCCGGCAAGCTCAAATTCATCAACCTGTGGTTCCACGGCCATCGCAGAGACATTTACGGATTCGCGCAAGTCGTAGGTGGCCATATTCCAAACAAACCACCCCGTCTCCTCCGCATTTACGACACTGTCTTTGCGCTGACCCCAGATATTCTGGTTCGCAGCGAACATCACCATTGGCGGATCGAAGGTAAGGTTCTGCCATTGACTGAACGGAGCGAGATTGCAGACCCCCTGAGCGCTGACGGTTGAGAGCCAGCCAATCGGTCGGGGTACCGTACAGCTTTTGAAGGGATCATGCGGCAACCCGTGATTTTCGGTGCCCGGGCGGTAGTGCATCCAATATTCTCCTTAATTTTCGGCTTGCGGTTTAAGCGCAGCTTTCAGCGCCCCAATCGTCAAACCCTGTTGCTTCGACGACGACTTACCAATGGGCTCCGGCGTTGACCTGCACATCTTCCATCGTCAAGGCAGGGGACAATTCTGAGCACAAAAAGGAGACGAGTTCTGCAATCTCCTCGGACTGCACCAAACGATTTTGCGGATTGGAGGCTGCGATTTCTGCTCTTTGGGCTTCGAGGCTGAGGCCGGATCGATCAGCCATCAGTGCAATACTGTTCCGCAGCATCTCGGTCTCCACCCAGGTCGGACTGACTGAAGTACAGGTCACGCCTCTGGCTGCTCCCTCCAAAGCCACGGCCCGCGTAAGCCCCAGCAACCCTGCCTTGGATGCGCAATAGGCGGCATGTGTGGACACGGCTGTATT
>NZKZ01000028.1 GCA_002694065.1 Acidiferrobacter sp. | reverse complement strand
CCGCCCGGCGCATTTCGATGGCGCCAGGAAATTCCGGACGATAGGCGACTCGCCAGTAAAAACCATTGCCTCCCATGTAGATGAAACGTCCGCCCTGATGTTGATAGGAAAGCAGGGCGTTCATCATTGGCAGAGAATAGTACTCGGGGTGGGTGCACGTCATCACGCAGTCGTATCCTTCAATGAGGCTCAATCCCTCGGCGTGCAGGTCATCATCCGTCACCACGTCGAAGGCGTAGCCTTTCTCCTCCAGCCAGTCGGTGATGTGACTGTCTGCGTTGTACTGCCATAATTCCTCGTGCGGACCCATTCGAAGCATCGGCCTAAGGCGCGACGCATAACAGACGCCAGATCCGTCGTTATGGTCATCGTACATGCTTAGGCCAAAAAGGCCTTGGTTCTGCAGATAAAGATCTGCCGTGGTCAGGGTGGCAAAGCAGGTAGAAGACTGTTCGATGAGTGAGCCCCAGTCGACATTCATGTGGTTATTTACATAGGCGTAGTAGCTGGCAGTGGGCACGAGCAGGCACAGGCGTGCCGTGGGTTTGCCACGAGGAGGTCGAACATAAAACGGGACGTAAAACTCTTCTGAGCCCTGTTGCAGGTGTGCTGCATAAACGCCGCTAGGGAAATCCACAGGGACTTGCCAGGACACATCGGTTTGCCATTGCGAGTCATAAAGATCGTCATCATGGAAATGAATGGCGCCGTAATGTTCCGGCTTGTGCACCCAGTTCATCTCGGTTCCGTCATGACGCCAGCCTTTAACGGCTCTGGTGGGAAGATTGTGGGTTCGACCGTGATGGTTGTTGCCGCTCACGTCTATGACCTCATCACTTTCTATTTTTTGGCTAAAGTCCCAGGCGGCAATCACAGTTCTCTGCTGTGGTGACAGAATCGATGCCTCAATTGAAGGCAGATCCAGTGCTGCATTATGAAGCTGGACGCTGTCTATTTTTCCGTTATAGACCTGAGAAACGAGTGGGTCGTTGTCTTCGTCAAGTGCGGCACAGCCGGCAATCAAGAACTCTGTGTCCAGCTTAGAAAGTGGTGCGCCAAAGTCAGATGAAACGACCGAGCTCTGGTTTTCAAGCTCGAGCCCCTTCTCCCTGATGAGTTGGTATAGCGTCAATTGCTTTTTATCAGGGTCGATCGATACCGCGACGAGATACCACCGACTTGCAATAAGCGGCAGATCCGATGTCAGAGTGTGCAGGACGCCATCAGCCCCGCTCACCTTAAACGCAAGCTCAAGATTCTCGACCAGTAGGGCGTATCCTTGTTTTCTTACGGGACACCAATGACTCGCAATGACTTGCTCGCCGAGGTGGGGGGCCGTCGGGTAGATCATGGCCTGCAAGGTGAATGCCCTGGGCGAGAACATTTCACTGGAGGGGATTCTGGCGAAGGATCCCACTTGGGTTTTCTGGAAGCGGGCGGGATAGGATCCATTGGCCGAGGTGTTAACCGGAGTTTGTTTAAGGCCCGGCCCGCCCGGCCCATCATCGCCGCACCGGATCTGAACAATGTTGAGCTCAAATGAACCCGGAGTAGGGGAGCTCACCTTGAATTCTATGGGTTCGCCGGGTTGCCGGCTGATCTCGTCGGCGTACGCCAGAAGTCCTTTTTTCTGATTCAGTTTCATTGCGCTTCTAGCCGTTGCCCGGTGTGCTCCTCCCATCTGATTTTGAATAGATGCCACAAGCCGTCCTCGTGGCGATCAAAGACAGGTTGATCATAAAGCTCAACCGGTTCACCGCGTCTCGCGGGCAGGCGCCCCAATACCCATTGGTTAGGTACAGGGGTTTCCACCAGGACATATTTGCCGGGAGTCTCTCTCCAGCGCATGACACTGAGCACCTTCTGAAGATCTGGGCTATGCGGCCCATAGGGCCGCGCCTTGAACTCGTGGGCGATATCGGTACGACTCGGATCAATTTTCTTCATTTCTACATTCTGGGCGATTCGGTTTGGGAGCAGACTATCAAAAAGCCTTTGTCGCGAAAACAGTTCGATGGGCGCCTGACCAGATCACGCCGGCGCTCCGACTGGCCATCCCAGGATGCTAGAATTCGCTCTGTCAGTTGGCCCTCCGTTTAAGCCTGTCCAATACCTGATCTGGAGTGTTCGGCGGGTGTCAGATTCCCCTGATTAAGAAACTTCTCAAGTCTTTTGCTGCGAAAGGTCGTCCCCAAGGGGCTGAGCCGGTCGCGCCACGTCTGCTCGGTCCCGAGACACACGGATTGAATCCGGGCAAAGTGAGTAAAGGTGCTAGACAGGTTGTCAAATCCCTTGCGGAAGCAGGGTATTGCGCGGATCTCGTCGGGGGTTGTGTTCGAGACCTGTTACTCGACAAGCGTCCTAAAGATTTCGATGTTGTGACCGACGCCTCTCCTGAAGAGGTCCGCCAGGTCTTCCCCCGGTCTCGGATAGTGGGCCGCCGGTTCCGGATTGTTCACGTACGTGTAGGGCGGGAAGTGATCGAGGTATCCACCTATCGGGCAGGCAATGAGGGTGAGGTTGAGAGAGAAGAGGCCGCGAAGAACAAATTTGGGCGGATTCTCCGGGACAATGTTTTTGGCACCCGCGATCAGGATGTCTACCGGCGAGACTTCACCGTCAACGCGCTTTATTTCGATATCAACACCAACACAGTGGTCGACTATGTGCGAGGACTCGACGATATCAAGGCGGGCAGGCTTCGTTTTATTGGCGATCCGATCACCCGAATCAATGAGGATCCGGTCAGGATGCTTCGGGCAGTTCGGTTCAAGGCTAAGTTGGCCCTGTCATTGGACTCGGAACTGGAAGATTTGTGTCGGGAGCATGCCCAACTGATCCGACATGTTCCCCCTGCGCGGCTTTTTGATGAGGTCTTGAAATTGTTTCATAGTGGTCACGGCGTTGAAACTTTCTGGCTGTTGCGCGAGTTTGGTCTCTTCGCGGAGCTGTTTCCGGAAGCCGCCCGTGCTTATGGAGAAAAGGATTTAGATCCAAACACCGGGATCGTTCTAAAAGGTCTTCAGAATACCGATTTGCGGATCTCCCAACGAAAGCCGGTGATTGCAGCTTTCCTTTTTGCATGCCTCTTTTGGAGAGCCGTCCGGGTGCAGTGTGATCGCCACGAGGGCAAACGAAGGAGCCACCCGCAGATTTTGCAAAGGGCCGCCTTTGACGTCCTTGGCCGAGAGACTCAGCGGGTCATGATTCCAAGAAGGGTGAGTACGGTGGTCATTGAGATCTGGGATATGCAGAACCGGCTTGAAAGCCGGCGGCCCCGAATGATTGAAAAATTGCTGGAGCATCGTCGATTCCGAGCCGCGTACGACTTTCTGTTGCTGCGCTCGGAGGCAGGCGAACTCGACCCGAAACTAGCCGAGTGGTGGACCGAAATTCAGGAGTGCGATCAGCCGAGCCGACAAAAAATGATCAAGGAACTCGACGGCAGCGGTGTCCCAAGAAAGCGTCGGAAACGTCCAAGACGATCAAAAACCCCGGATGGAAACGTCCGGTGAGCGCGCCTGCCGAAACTGTCTTGGCGTGGATCGGGTTGGGGGGCAATCTCGGGGAGCCTCATTCGGCTATTTCAAATGCGCTCGCTCAATTGGATGACGACAGTGGGATTGATGTCGAGGCGGTCTCCTCCTTTTACCGTACGGCGCCCATCGGCATCACCGGCCAGCCCGACTTTATAAATGCAGTGGCGAGGATTCGGACGGTTGATGAACCGCAAGTGCTTCTTGAAAAGCTTCTGACGATCGAGGCGCAGCTCGGGCGGGTACGGACGGAGCAGCGATTCGGACCTCGAGTGATAGACCTGGATCTGTTGCTCTTTGGCGGGGTCCAAATGGATACCGCGCGCCTGACTTTGCCGCATCCGAGAATGCACCTTCGGCGTTTTGTCCTGGAACCGCTCTTCGAGTTGGAAGGAGATTTAACCCTGCCGGGAGGTCGGGCGCTATCTCATTACCTGGCGCGGGCCCGCGATCAATCAGCAGTCCTCGACGACGCTGTGAAAATCACAGATTAGAGGCGGGTAGGCGTTCAGGAAGGCTCAGGTATCGGGTAAAATTCCGAACATAATCTCTCACACACCGTTTTCGCCCCAAACCCCACTCCATGCCCTCAGTGTCGCCTGATTTCTCCGATGTCTGCTGAGCACCGTCCCCGGCGAATTCTCTCTGGAATGCGGCCGACCGGCCGCCTGCATCTCGGCCATTACCATGGGGTGCTGAAGAACTGGGTACAACTTCAGGAGGCGGCGGAGTGTTTTTTCTTCGTCGCTGACTGGCACGCACTGACGACCCATTACGAGGAGCCAACCGCTATGGATGTCCATGTCTGGGACATGCTGGTTGACTGGATGGCTTCAGGTATCGACCCGGAGAAGGCCACACTTTTCATACAGTCTAGGGTGCCCCAGCACGCGGAGTTGCACTTGCTGCTTTCAATGATCACTCCGCTGGGATGGCTGCTTCGGGTGCCGAGTTTTAAGGACCAGCAGCAGAAACTTAAGGATCGTGATCTTGCGACCTACGGCTTTCTTGGGTATCCGTTACTGCAGAGNGCCGATATCCTGATGTATCGAGCAACCGGTGTCCCCGTTGGCGAGGATCAGGTTCCGCATGTGGAACTGACCCGNGANNTTGCCCGTAGATTCAATCACGTGTTTGGACGTGATGCCGCTTTCGAGCAGAAAGCCGAGGAAGCGCTCTCACGCCTCGGCAAGAAGGCAGCAAAAGCGTACTCCAGGGCTCGGGCCGATTGGCTCCAAGAGGGCAACTCGGAGGCCCGCGAGGCGGCGTCTGCGGCAATTGCGGGCTCGGCCAATATCTCAAGCGAGGACCGGGAAAGGCTCAGCGGCTTTCTCGATGGAGGGGGCCGTGTCATTCTGCCTGAGCCCGAGGCGCTGCTGACGCCGGCGGCAAAGATGCCTGGCCTGGACGGCCAGAAGATGTCCAAGTCTTACAACAACACAATTCAGATGCGTGATGATCCCGAGCGGGTGAGCGCGCGTCTGATGTCGATGCCAACAGACCCTGCGCGGCAGCGACGCAATGATCCTGGAGATCCGGAAAAGTGCCCCGTTTGGGATCTGCACCAGGTTTACACGGCAAGTGAGAAAAGAGCCGAGTTGGCTGATGGCTGCAAGAGCGCGGGAATCGGCTGCATCGACTGTAAAAAACCGCTACTGGACGCGCTGTTGGAAGAACAGGCGGTGCTGCGTGATAGAGCAGCGCCATTCGAAAAGAATCCTGCCCGGGCGCGGGAAGTGATTGAGGCGGGATGTGCCCGGGCTCGGGAAGTGGCCGAGGAGACGCTGGACGAGGTAAGAACCGCCGTGGGAACTCTGTACACGTGAGTGATGACGCTGTAACCCCGTCAGATCAGATCAGTGCTGATGACGGCGTGCGCGCTGTTGTCGCCGGCAAAGCGCTCGAGCAGTGGCCGGCGGACCTTTATATTCCTCCAGAGGCGCTTGAGGTGGTGCTCGAGAGCTTTGAAGGCCCCCTGGATCTTCTGCTCTATCTCATCCGAAAACAGAATATCGATATCCTGAATCTGCCTGTGGCCGATATTACCCGGCAGTACATGCATTACATCGATCTGATGCAACGTATGCGACTGGATCTTGCGGCTGATTACCTTGTGATGGCGACCATGCTTGCAGAGATTAAGTCGCGCATGTTGTTGCCGCGCCCCGATCCTGAGGAGGAAGATGAAGAGGATCCAAGAGCGGCCTTGATCAAGCGTCTTCAGGAGTATGAGCGATTCAAGAATGCGGCGGAGACGCTCGATGACCGACCTCGGCTAGAGCGTGACCTCTACCTTGTCTATGCCCGGGTGGAAGACCCCGATCCCCCGAAGGTGGAGGCGAGGGTTGAGTTGGATGATCTCGTCGCGGCAATGCGATCTGCGATGATGTCAGCGGCCAGGCGTCAGCATCTTCAGATGGTTCCGGAGACCTTCTCTGTGAGGGAACGCATGACGCAGATCCTTGATCGTGTTCGTAGCGGTGAATATGTAGCGCTGGGAGATTTTTTTACAAGCGAAGAAGGGAGAAAAGGGTTGGTAGTGAGTTTTATTGCAATTCTGGAGTTGGTTAGGGACGGCATTTTGACTGTTGCACAAAATGAGGCGTTTTCCCAGATCCACGTGAAGGCGAAATCGGCATGAGCGATTCGAAAGACATCGAGAACGCTATCGAAGCCGCACTGTTTTCTTCTGAGAGGCCATTGGATGCCCGCGATCTACAGATTCTGTTTGGTCAGAAAGTGGATAAAAAAGATATCCAGTCTGCGCTGGAAACTCTCCGGTCGCACTATACTGATCGCGGGGTTGAACTCGTAGAGGTCGCGGGGGGTTTTCGTTTCCAGACAAAGGTCGCGCATGCCCCCGCATTACGCGCGCTGCGGGAGAGCCGTCCGCCACGATACTCCCGAGCCCTCTTGGAGACGCTCGCGATCATTGCCTACCGGCAACCCGTGACTCGTGGGGACATTGAAGATATTCGCGGGGTGACCGTTACCACAGAAATCATGCGGGTCCTGTTGGATCGCGAATGGATCCGGCAGTCAGGCACCCGTGAAGTGCCGGGCCATCCCGCGCTTTATGTCACCACCCCGGGTTTTCTCGAGTACTTTGGTCTGACCTCTCTGAAACAGTTGCCCGATCTCGATGATGAGCGGCAGCTTGCGGATATTGCGAAGGAACTGGGTATCGAGATGCCGGAGTCGCTTGTATCGGTCCCTGTGCCCCCAGCCGAGGGCGAATCTGTTGATGCCGAGAAGCCAGACCCCGCAGACCCTGCCGAGAGCGGCCACGTTTCAGTTGCCGACACAGTCGATACTTCATCGGCTGGTGAATACACCGAGAGCGATGCTGTCGGCGACGAGGCGGAAATTCACGAACCTGACGCTGACACTGTCCCCAAGGTTGCCTTGACTTCGGAATTTGACTGAACGGATTCAAAAAGTCCTTGCCCGGGTGGGACTTGGGTCCCGGCGTGAGGTAGAGCGCTGGATCCGTGAGGGCCGCGTTACCGTCGATGGCCGGCTTGCAGAACTCGGCCAGCAGATAGAAAACTCTTCCCGGGTCGAGCTAGATGGTCGGCCGATCCCTTTAGGGACTAGAGCGTCCGCTCCCGCAAGGCTCCTGCTCTATCACAAGCCCGTCGGCCAGATCTGTTCGAGAGATGATCCACAGGGAAGGGCAACAGTGTTTGAGGCCTTACCGCGTCTTCGCGGCCGCCGGTGGGTGTCAGTGGGACGATTGGATATCAATACCTCTGGCCTGCTCCTGTTTACGACCGACGGAGAGCTGGCACATCGATTAATGCATCCCTCAAGCGGGATCGAGCGGGAGTATCGTTGTCGGGTGCGAGGAAACCCCGGTGAGCGGGAGTTCAAACGTCTTTTGGCTGGTGTTCGACTGAGTGGTCAGGTGTGTCGCTTCGAATCGATTGAGTCCGGTCGCGGGTCTGGGGCAAACCGGTGGTTCCAGGTGGTGTTGAAAGAGGGGCGCAACCGTGAGGTGCGGCGCATGTGGCAGAGCGTCGGGTGCACGGTGAGTCGCCTTATCCGGGTCCGCTACGGCCCATTCCGTCTTGATCGCCAACACAGTGCCGGAACCTGTTTGGAGTTGAAGGCCCCCGATTGGGATCGGCTTTTGCAGCAGAAAGGAGAGTCGCAACGAGGGGTCCGCGGAAGGAAAGCCGGCCGCCGGCGGGCCCGGGCGGGTTAGCGTTCCTGATTTTTTTCCTTTTTTGGATTCAGGTGGGTGGCATCCGACTCTATCCGGCCCCGAAAATCAAACGCCTTTCCAAACCCCTTGACCCATTGCCCCCCTAAGGGTTTAAGGGAGAAGAGCTCGAAATCAGGTAACGAACTCAAGACATCGATGAGTTCGCCGAATCTTGATGAGAATACCGGGATCAGTTGGTCCCAGGTCGGGGACTGACGGGAGAACCGTTCTGCCTCGCATTGAAAACGGAGTCTCTTTCGCGCATAGATCTGCTCGGCAGCTTCCTCACTCTCAATAAAGAGTACCGCAGCGCGAGGATCTTTGATCAGATTCCCCGTGTGTGCCGAGAGGTGGCTTGTGAGGATGTAAAACCGCTTGTCGTGATCAACAAACGGCGTATAGCTGAGGTCCGGAGAGCCATCAGGGTTTAAGGTAGACAGCAGCAGCGATTCAAAGCCATCGATGAACTCTTCACACTCCCCCTGCAACTTTGCGTCAAGACTCAAACTACTTTCCTCAACTGAGATAATGCATTATTGCGTTTGGAGCGCTGTAGTCATTGAAGAAGACTTCGGGATAGCGGGTTAGCGGGAGGCTCGGTTGAGCCGCTCAAACCCAGCCTTTAGGTCCGCGATGAGGTCGTCAAAATCCTCCAACCCGGCGTGGA
>NZKZ01000138.1 GCA_002694065.1 Acidiferrobacter sp. | reverse complement strand
AAAATCATGTTCACATGGTGGGTGCAAGCGGGGAGACGTTGGCCGCCTACGCCGAACAGGCGCGGCAAAACTGGAATGATCTTCTCGTCGCTCGCGCCAAAGAGTTACGACCAGGGGGAAGGCTCGTTATGCTGAACTTTGGCATTGACGAAGAAGGTCGTTACCTTGGCAACACCGGCGGTGTCAATATGTTCGATACCTTTGCAGACATTTGGAGACAGATGTGTGACGAGGGCACTATCTCCCGAGCCGAATTCGTCAATACCTCATTTCCACAATACTATCGAACGGTTGAGGAATTCTGTGCGCCATTCAAGGATAATGACTCACCGGTTTATCAGGCAGGGCTGAGGCTCGTTTCAGCGAAAACCGGCGTCGTGGGCTGTCCTTATCGAAGAGCATTTGACGAAGCGGGAAGTGCCATGTCGGCAAGAGAATTTGCAGAAAGTTACGTCCCCACCCTGAGATCGTGGAGCGAGGCTGTTTTCTTAAGTGGGCTGGACGATGCTCGGCCGGCAGATGAACGACATCAGATCGTAGACACTTTCTATCAGCGCTATGAGGATCGGGTAGCCTCAGACCCCAGTGGCCATGCCATGGATTACGTCCACTGCTATCTAGCGGTCAAAAAAACCGCTGATCAGCCGTAACCCGGATTCCGGTCTCTGTCTTATGCGTGCAGTCGTTCTTCCCGGAATCCGGCAAACGCTTGTCGTTGAGGATAATTATCCTGATCCTATCCTGCGGGGAGGTGAAGGCGAGATCATCGAGATTACTGCCTGCGGGGTCTGTCATTCTGACCTGCATGTGGTCGATGGGGAGTTCCCAAGCCCTTTGCCCCAAGTGTTGGGTCATGAGGTCGCCGGTGTCCACCCCGAATTGGGCCCCGTCCTGCTTTACGCCCCCTGGGGGTGCGGCGCCTGCCCGCAATGTGCCGATGGCGACGAAATGATCTGCGCGAATTCCAGTGAAGCCGGGTTGTTTACAAACGGCGGGTACTGCGATCGTATGTTTGTTCCCGATCGAAAATATCTCGCCCCGCTTGGCGACCTGGATCCCATCACTGCTGCACCACTGGCCTGCGGCGGACTGACTGCCTACCGGGCGGTTGATCACGGTAGAAAGGCCTTGGCGCCCATGCGGCGTCAGGGAAGAGTTCTTCTAATCGGGGTCGGCGGCCTCGGTCAATATGCCATCCGCTATCTGCGGCTTCTCACCGATGCAAAGGTCATTGCCCTTGATGTTGCTGAAGACAAAAGATCGAGAGCCCTTGAATTCGGCGCAGACGAGGCGATTGGACCGGATGAAGACATCGCGCCCTGCGACCTCATTATTGACTTCATTGGATCGGATACCACCCTTGCGACTGCCGCGGGCACGGTAGCCCGCAAAGGCATGATCATTGTTGTAGGTCTCGGCGGAGGTCAGACGACCTTCGGGCTAGGAAAAGTGCCACCGGAAGCACGATTCATGACCAGTTTCTGGGGAACACGCCAGCAGATGGATGACTTGCTTGATCTTGCCCGACGGGAGCCCTCGATCATGCCCTCTGTCGAGACGCTGCCATTAACTGATGCACAGCATGCACACAACCGACTTCGGGAGGGACAGGTCGCAGGCCGCATTGTGCTTATTCCCTGATCGATTAGATGAACTGTTTTCAAATCGCCCATCCTCGCGAGGCGGTCCATGGAGTGAGCCACGCCGCTGAACATAATCCTGAACCTGATGCGGTCAGCGATTGGGAACGACAGCGACTGATGGAGCACAGTTAAAGGAAAATGGCTTCTCCGGCGACATCACCCGATATCGTAAGCCCCGCGATCTATCTGGAGGGGATTCCGCACAGCCAGTTCAGTGAAATCATGGCTCATCCGGGCCTGCTATGGCACCCGTATCAGGATGGGGGGTTCTGGGTAGTAAGCCGACACGCCGATACCAAAACGGTTTCCAAGCAACCAAAGCTTTTCTCGTCAGCTGTGGGGCACACCAATCTGTGGGACCTCAAGGCAGATGCTCTCGAGGCCCGACGTTCAATTATTGATACCGATGCGCCCGATCATACGCGCCTTCGCCGCCTTGTCAGCAAGGCATTCACACCCCGAAATATAAACCTGTGGGAGAACGTTACCCGCGAGATTGCCTGCGAGCTGTTGGATGACTTTCAGTACGCAGGCGGGGGTGATTGGGTGAGCATGGTCGCGGCGCCGCTGCCTATACGCGTCATCCTTTCGGTGCTCGGGGTCCCCGTCAGTGACGCTGATTATCTGGTCGAACTGTCTAACTATCTGGTCGAGGGCACCACAGATCAACCCTCCCTTGCCGCCGATGCTTTCGGGAATACTACTGATCTGGATCTGCTTCCCTTCGGATCGCCTGCCAGCCATGCGCTCTTCGAATATGGAGAGCAACTCGGGGCCAAACGCAAATCCGATCCGAAAGACGATGTCGTGACACAACTGGTCATGGCAGAAGAAGACGGTAACCGGTTGTCAGCGGCAGAGTACCGTAACCTGTTTCACGTGCTGGTTTTTGCCGGAAATGAGACCACACGCACCGCCATTGCTCACGGGGCGATGGCCTTCTCCGAATTTCCCGATCAGTGGAAACGTCTTGAGGCCGACGGAGAAATCAGTGCGCCTGCCGTTGAGGAACTGCTTCGCTGGGCAACGCCGGTCCTGCACATGCGTCGGACCGCGACTGATGATACCGAGTTGTCAGGTACGTCAATAGCTCGGGGGGATAAAGTCGTCATGTGGTATCCCGCAGCAAATCGCGACCCTGCGGTTTATGATCACCCGTTTGACTTTGATATCAGCCGTGAGACAAATCCCCATTTCTCTTTTGGGGGCGGAGGGCCGCATTTCTGTCTCGGTGCCTTTCTTGCGCGCATGGAGATTAGAATTCTTTTGGAAGAGATGTTGAATCGGAAACTTGCCCTGCGTCAGGTAGGCGCGGCTGACCGAGTCGCCTCCAACTTTATCCATGGCATCCTGTCCGTCGAGATGGAGGTCAAGTGACTGACCAGATGCGCCTTTGTGTAGATGCAGGCCTTTGCATCGGTGTTGGCCAGTGCGAACTACTTGAGCCAGAAATATTTCGAGTGGATGACGACACCGGTACATCGACCGTCATCAGTGCGCCCATCCTACCCAGCCAACGCGCGGAGGCTCTGGTGGACCAATGCCCCTCCGGCGCCATACAGATAGACTCAGATGTCAGTCCAACTCAGGCGAGACCTCCAGACACTGGGTGACAAAATCTCCGGGCAATTCGAGACCCCGGGCAATGTCGTTTAGAAGCCTGTTCTCAGTTTGGGCGACGGGCTGTTCAACTCCCGCAACCAGGCAGAGATCCCGCACGACCTGCATTCGTTGAGAGAGGCTTGCCTTCTCACGAACTGCATCAATACGCTTTGGCAAGAGTTCCCGCAAACGCTCCGGATCCAGTTTCTCCAGCGCAAAGCCGTCTTCGAGGAACTCTTCCAGTGTTTTTTGCTCCTTATCGGAAATTCCGTCATCCGCATCTGCGACAGCGATCGCTCCCGCGACAAAAAGATTACGCATGGCGCGGGCCGCCTCTGTTTTGCCCTTGAGGTAATCAGGCTCCATCAGGCCCATGACGGTCTGCACCTGATCCTCAAGATCATGTTTATCGATACCGCCAGGTCGCATAAGGACCGAACGGTCAAAAACAGTCAACGCTTTCACCCGTAACGGACTAAACGGATGGGTCAAGAACCAGTCCTGCATTGGCGCGCCCTGCCCGGGCTGTTCGCCGAGCGCCAGCATATCGTCTACCTGACCCAGGAATTCATCCAGATCAAACTGCACTATCGTGTCATCACGCAACCCGGAGGCCAGCTTGAAGAGCGCCCTCGCCACNCTAGGCAAGTCCTCCGCNCAGTAGGCGCCAGCCCGGTCGGCAGAGACTTCNGCATAACGCGACCAGGCGAANAGATCCAACGCCAAGGAGGCAGGCGGGCGCGTCTTACCGCGCAGAATGTANCCAATNGGAATATCGTGATGGCGGTAAACATGGTGNCCNAGTTCATGNCCCATGACAAAAAGCAGTTCCTGNTCAGAAAACGCCTCCAGCAAAGACGACGAGAACATGATGTACACACGTCCATCCTCGGGCTTGAAACAGGCGGCATTGAACTGGGGCGCAGAATACACATAGAGCTCCAGGCTGCTTTCAATGCCAAGACGCTCCTGGCACCGATCTGCCATTTCATGCAGCGCTCCCGACATGGAGCGGCTAAGCCGCACCGAAGTGCTGAGCAGATGTCGACGTACCCCGGGACCCTTGCGGTTCTCTTCCTGTTGCTCTATCTCCTCACGTACCCGGCTTACTTCCGGATGCGCAAGCAGGCTTTGATACAGTTTTAGATCATTGTCACATCGAATCTGACCCGCGGGATCCTTCATATTCATGCTGCTCCGACAAGGGCTGGGTATGCCTTGGTGACTGACGGACGCTGCTTCACCTTATCCGCAATCCTTTTGACATTGGGGAATTGTGTTAAATCAGGATGTCCGTATTCTGCTGAGAGCCAGGTACTCAACATAAAAAGATAAATATCGGCTGCGGAAAATGATTCCCCCAACAACCACGGCTTCTGACCAATCGCCTCGTCGACGATCTGCCATAGGGACGTCAGTCTTTTGCAGCCCTGTTGCTCAACCCCTGGGTATCCCGACTCAACAGCTGAGAACCGATTGGCACGATAAGTCATCGAAAACGCATTTTGCAAAGAGCTGGAAAAGAAAAAGAGCCACTGCAGAAATAGGCCACGGTGTCGGTCGCCCACCCCCGGTGCGAGCCCAAACTCTGAATGACGATCGCACAAAAAAGTGACAATTGCGCCGCACTCATAGATCGGGCCTTCCTCAGAAATCAGTACCGGCACCAATCCGTTAGGGTTCACCGCAAGCAACTCGGGAGAGCGTGGGCCTGACGACTTGATGTCGGTCTCGATCAGCTCATACGTCTGACCCAGTTCTTCCAGAATCACCCGGACGCCTTGCGCGGCACTGCGGTCTGAATAAAACAATTGATAACTCATCGGAGTCTTTGCCTGCGTGGCTATATATCAAACAGAAAACCGCAACGAAGACGAGGAATTTTTCTTCGTCTCACCGCTCAATGTAACATAGGCCTAAATTAACCTCGGCATAGGACTTCAATCAGAATGACTGTCTCATCTCCTTGCAGGCGCAATCTTCACTCGCATACTTTCCGCTGCAAACACGCCTCAGGAGACGCGGCCGACTACATCAGGCATGCCTTAAACACAGGAGTCGACACCTACGGCATCTCTGATCACACACCGCTGCCCGGTGACCGGTATAACTCGCACCGGATGGATATGGTTGAACTGGATGACTACCATCGGGCAATCAAGGAAGCGCAGCAGGCCTTTCCAGAGGTGAGGGTCCTTGCGGGACTTGAATGCGAAGACTTCGATGATTGTCGCAGCTTTTATGAGGACGAAATTCTGGGCCAGCGTAATTTTGACTACCTGATCGGAGCAGGTCATTTCACCCCTCTGCGCGATCAATGGGAAGATTCCTACTTCGGGATGACCTCAGCGGCCAAGCTTCGCGCCTACAGTGATCATCTATGCGACTTGACGGAATCTTCGCTTTATCTCTTTATCGCGCACCCCGATGTCTTCGGACTCTCAAGCGAGCACTGGAATGAAGACCTCAAAGCATGCTCACACGACATCCTCGCGGCTGCAGAAGCCAACCAAAAACCACTGGAAATCAATGGGGGCGGTATCAGGCAATTGGCTCAGCGATCAGGCAAAGGGGTTCATCCCGGTTTTCCGCTTCGCGAGTTCTGGGAAGCCGCATCAGATTACCAAGTGACAGTCGTATGCAACTCAGATGCTCACCAGCCTGACCACGCCATGGCCAGCATCAAGGAATGCGTTCAGTATGCCGAAGAGCTGGGCTTAACTATTGCCAGCGATGAACAACTCGGTATCAAACCCATCTAGCCCGAGACCTGCCTGCCTTCTCTACTCCCTCAGAGCAATCAGTATTCTGAGCCGCAGGCCCGCATCAGCCGCATCCCACTGATATAGGTCACCACATTCTCGAAGTCTTCTTCCGTCCAGGACTGCAGCATTCTTGGCATCATGGGCGCTACCCGCACCCCCGCCTGAAACTGACTTAAGGCCAGCTTCAGATAGGATGCTTTCTGTCCCATGATCCTTGGGGCAAAGTGATGAAAGCTCTCGTGACAGTGTCCACAGTTAGATGAGGCGTACTTCTCACGACCGGCCGAAAAAGCCTCGCGGAATCCCTCCCGACCATAATCGATCTTGATATCAAGATCACAAGGATCTTGTCCTGCGAGGTAGCGGGCAACTAACCCGATGTCTTCTTCGGTCAGCCCTGAGGCGATGCCGTTCATGCTCATCATGATCTGATCAATCCGGCCTCCATGCCTAAACGCCATCAACGAACGCACGATATAGGCTGGCTCCTGGCCATGAAGAATCGGTGTTTTCAGCGCAACCCCCTCATTGCCATGACAGGACGCGCATTGAGTCTCAAATATCTGGGCGCCACGATCCTCTGCCCAAGCGGGCGGTGCGGCCACCACCAGGAGAATGGCAAAGAAACTGACCCAACTGAACCGGGTAATTGGCAATCTCAATAACCTGTTCATCCAGGCTAGTCTAATTGAGAAGACCGAGAGTTACCCAGCACGTTGGTCGATCAGGACTGAATCTGGGCTTTGTTGGCCCCGGATGGAATCTGGCTGATAAGCACTCCCAGAATCACGACGGCAACTCCGGCTGCCCGTAACCACTCCCACTCGCCCATCGAAAGGGCCAAAAGAATGACCATCACATAGAACGGCACCGCATTCATGTGGAACGAGGCAAGCATGACGCCGAGACTGCCTGCTCCGTAAATCCACATCAGTTGCGCGATGCCGGCTGACGGCAATACGAAAATGATGAAGGGCCAGAAACGTGCCGCATCAATCGTCCCCATTTTGGTTTCGCTCGGGGAAAAGGGTAGCGCACCCAGATAAAGCAGTACCAAAATGAGTGCACCCCCCGACAGGGTGACCGCTGCCTGACCGGGCCGAGTCAACGTCTCCAATTCACGTGTCGTGGCCCGGGTTGCCCAGGCAAAGAGAAAAATGGCGACGAGACAAAGTGCCATGCCGGTTCCGACAGTACCTTCATGGAAGCTCGCGCCCGCCACCAAGTAGCCTCC
>NZKZ01000027.1 GCA_002694065.1 Acidiferrobacter sp. | reverse complement strand
ACTCGCTTGCCTGGTGATTCACGGCATCGGCCGTCAGGAGCCGGACTTTGCGAATGATCTGATCACAGGTGTCTCAAGGCAGTTGCAGACGGTCGGTCGGGATCCCGAGGCGGTGGCATGGCAGTCCGTTTACTGGGATGACATCCTGAGGCCCGCCCAGGACACCTATCTGCAGGCCGCCTACGCAGAGGCGGACCTTAATGCACGCGGCCTGCGTACCTTGTTGCTCAATGCGTTGGGTGATGCGGCCGGTTATCGGCAGTTGCCGTCAGGCCGGAGCCGAGGCGGCGAGGAAACCCTGACTTACCGGCGTATTCATGAGCGGGTCAAGGACGCGCTCGGGACTTTGTATCACGGCCCGCTGCAGGACCGCCCGGTGCCGTTGGTGGCACTGGCCCATTCTTTCGGCGGACACATCCTCTCGAACTACATCTGGGACCGCCAGCAGCGTCCGGACAAGCGCCTGTCTTCGTTTGAGCGGATGAATTGGCTGAGCGGCTTCATCACTTTCGGCTGCAACATCCCCCTTTTTACATTTGCCTGTACGGAAGTGGTGCCGATCCGGTTTCCACCACCGCGCCTGCCGGCGCGTCTCAAGCCAAACGCACGCTGGCTGAACTTTTTTGATCCTGATGATGTGCTCGCCTGGCCCTTGAGGCCGATCAACGGCGCTTATGCTGACGTGGTCGACAGTGATGAGCGTATTCATGTCGGCGGCCCCGTAACCGGATGGACCCCTGCCTCTCATTTCGCCTACTGGAACGACAAAAGGTTCGCGAAACGGATCGCAAAGTTTCTCGATTCCCTCCTTTAAGCTGCCGGTTCCGATGCCTCGATCAGAGAGGTCTTTGCTCCAATTCGTGTGATGGCCGTCACTGAGGTGCGCGCCCGGTTTTCGCATGATGTCACTCGTCATACACAGTAACCATGAGTGGGAGAGCAGAAAATGGAATCCATACAGCATCAGGCTGTTGATGCACAGCAGGTATTTGCCATGATCACGGAATTGATCGAGATCGGTGTGCCCGTCGAGAAACTGCACCAACAGGGCATCGCCGAATTTGACATTGAATATGTCGACATGCATCCGGAGGACGGCCTGTGGTCGGACCTTTTCGATTGAGCAGCTTCTATCGCTCGTTTTGGCCGGAGGTTGCGCGCTTTGCCTGAATCAGGTGCATTTTTCTGTCCTTTGGCTTTCGTCTTGATGCAAAATGGCACCCATTGATGCCATCCGCGGATAGCGAGGCTTAAGGAGAGCTTAAGGAAGCATGACGACAGAATTGTTAGCACAGGCGCAGTCGCTGCAGGACCGCACAGTGGCCCTTCGGCGCGAGATTCACCAGCATCCGGAACTTGGCCTGCACCTGCCCAGGACACAGAAAGCCGTCCTGGATTCCCTGCAGGGTCTGGATCTCGATATCCGGCTGTCGAAAGACACCAGCGGTATCGTGGCAACACTGCATGGCGCCAAGCCGGGCCCGGCAGTTCTGCTGCGCGGCGACATGGACGCGTTGCCGATGCCTGAAGAAACCGGCCTGCCTTTTGCATCTGCTGAGCAGGGCTGCATGCATGCCTGCGGACATGACGCCCACACCGCCATGTTGGCAAGCGCCGCGCATCTTCTGCACCAGCATCGCGAGCGGATTAACGGCAGTGTGCGTTTTATGTTTCAGCCGGGCGAAGAGGGTCCGGGTGGGGCCAAACCCATGCTGGATGAAGGCCTGTTAGACGCGGACGGAGCGCCGCAGGCGATTTTTGCCCTGCATGTCGAACCGGAACTGCCGGCGGGCAAAATCGCCTGTCGTACGGGGCCGATCCTGGCAGCGGTCGACACCGTGTTTGCCCGTCTCGTTGGCAAAGGAGGTCATGGCTCAATGCCCCACAGCGCGCTTGATCCAACGCCGGTTGCCTGTGAAGTGGTGCAGGCAATTCAGACGATGGTCACCCGACGCTTTGATGTCTTCGATCCGGTCGTGGCCACCGTCGGACGCATCCAGTCAGGCACCACCAGCAATGTGATTCCCGAATTCGCCGAGATGGAGATCACGCTGCGGTCGTTGTCCGTCGAGGCGCGGGCCCGTCTCGCAGAGGCCGTAGAGAAACTGGTTCGCGAGATTCCCGCGGCGCATGGACTTGAAGTCAATTTCGATATCGAGAAAGGTTACCCGCCGACGGTGAACCACCAGAGCGGTGCGCAGGCCGTAGCCCAGGCGACCAAAGCCGTGCTCGGCGAGGATCAGTATATGGAGATGGCCACACCCTGGATGGGAGCCGAGGATTTCTCTTACCTGCTCGAGCGCTTTCCGGGCGCGTTTGTTTTCCTGGGTGCGGCACCGACTGATGGGGAACCCCAGCCCTGCCACTCTTCGAGGATGCGCCTGAATGAAGCAGCGTTTCCCGCGGGCGTGGCGATGTACGCAGCGCTCGCCCTGCAGGAGCTCGCGGACAAGCCCCACTAAAGTCGCTTTATTATTTTGATGTTGCGCCGGGTTATGGCCTGACTTCCATTTCATCAACGCGTCCTGCTGGCCGTCGGGGTGTTGATTGCCAACGACGCTACGCCTCAAGTTGTGAAAATTTGATAAGACTCCACGCCGGCACATGTTGGTATGATTTCGTCGTGATTAATTTCTAGATGGTGTTTATCTCTAACGGACGGGCTCTAGATGAAAGACCTCAAACTCATTTTCAAGAACTTCGAGAAGAACCTCCGAGCTTCGGCTTGGTTCGACGATAGCTGGGAAATCTATAACCGGGGGGTTTATCTCCAGCTTTATAAGCGCAACTGGTTTAACGATAACCAGGGCGGAGTGCATTTCGAAACTTATATAGAAGCGCCGCAGATCAAAAAGAAGAGCTTCCCAATATGTTTTCACGCTGAGGAAGAATGTCCCGAGCAGCAGACCTTCATCAGCCGATTTCTCGAGTCCCACGGTGAAGAGATTCGGGGCTGGAAAGGTTACCGAGTACAAGGAGACGGTTATCGTGTTTGCCAGCGTGATTTGCCGCTGAATACCAAGAATCTCGAGCAGCGCCTCTTCGAAGAGTTTAATCGGCTCCGCCAGCTCGAAAGCGGAATAGACCAAGCGCTTGAGGGAATCCACGACTGAGTGCCCAGGCTTGACTCACTAAGTTAGAACCTTCAACCGGGCGAATCCGTGGGATCCCAAAAAAGCCCCTGCATCGACGTTTGCGATTTTCGTGGCCCCAAAGGCTGGTGCCTCGGCTGTGGGCGGACCCGAGAGGAGTGCCGCAAGTGGAAATCAATGAAACCCTACGCACAGACCCTGCTGATCAAGGAGCTCGGCAGAAGAAAAAGGAAGATGACCAGGCAATAGTTTCTGCCATTTCGGCCTCGTCAGTCGATTTCGGGATAATCCATTCCTTCCAAAATGGTTTTGTCTCACACCCACATTTTTTTTGTAACAAATCAATAAGTTAAGGGCCAAATTATCTTGCTGGATAAGCCAATTGATTTTTCTTATCTGCTGGATAACGAGATAGTCTTGGAGAATTCGCCACTGCGAGAGTATGTTAAATCGACTCATTAATTAAGAGGCGTACAACTAATGTCTAACCGCGAAAAAATCATGCGGCACCTCAATATCGTCGGCCAGTTGCAGCCGGCGCTACACCAGCCGCAGCACGCCCCCACCGGCGATTTGATCGATAACGCCCATTTCCGCGCTTACACCCGCGCGTCCCACGATGTCGGAGGTGAGGCAGACGTTCCGATTACCTGGGAAGAGAAAGAGGAAGAGATCTGGGAGCACAACACCTTCGTGACTTGCGAAGTGCTTGCCTGGCGGGGGGTTTGGAATGCTGAGGAGCGCCGTCGCCGTCAGAATGTCGACGTCGGACAGACAATCTATCTTGGCCTGCCTTACTACGGCCGCTGGTTGATGACGATCGCGCTGATCCTGGTGGATAAGCAGCATGTCAAATTGACCGAACTGATCGACAAGATCGAAGAGGTCAAACAGCGCGCCCACAAACAGGACGGTCTTCTTTACGATGCAAAGGGTCATGACTTATGAGCAGCAGCCACCATGTAGAAAAAGCAACGAACGTTGGGGATCCGCAGTGCTTCAAAGGTGAAGCACCTCCCGCGAAATTTAAGGTGGGAGACCGGGTTCGGATCCGCAATCTGCCCGATATCTTCTATACCCGCTCGCAGATGTATCTTCGTGAGGCGGAAGCGATAGTTGTAAAACTCGTTTACGAAAGCCCGCCGGCAGAAGACGAAGCGTGGGATAACACCGACAGCCCAGAATGGTTCTACAGCCTGCTTTTCAAGCAGACTGACCTGTGGCCAGATTATCCCAAGAAGTTCGAGGCCGATACGCTTGAAACAGAACTCTCCGAGCGTTGGCTCGAGGCGCTCTGAGACAATCCGAAGGTATTTCACACTCACGACATGAAAAGAGGAAAACGGCATGTCAAATTCACATGATCATGATCACAAAGCCGCGCCCATGGTGGATGAGGTTAGCGACTTTGAGGCACTGGAAGTCGCAGTCCGCGAGTTATGCATTGAGAAAGGACTGTTCACACAAGCCGATCACAATGAGTGGACGGAATATATGCACACATTGGGTCCCACCCCTGCTGCAAGACTCGTCGCCAAAGCCTGGTTAGATGAAGATTACAAGCAGTTGTGTATTGATGACCCCGTCAAAGCGAGTTTGGAGGTAGGTATCAACTGGATTACCAGCATGCCCTCGAACTTTGGCACCCCCAGCGACTACTGTAACCCGCGGATTTTGGTCGATACGCCTAATCTGAAACACGTCGTGGTCTGCACGCTTTGTTCCTGCTATCCAAGGCCAATTCTGGGTCAATCTCCCGAGTGGTATCGCACCCCCAACTATCGACGCCGTATGGTGCGTTGGCCGCGGCAGGTGTTGTCTGAATTCGGCCTGCAGTTGCCTGAAGACGTTGAGATTCGCGTGGCTGACTCAAATCAGAAGACCCGTTACGTGGTTATGCCGGTGCGGCCGGAAGGCACCGACGGCTGGACCGAGGATCAGCTTGCCGAAATTGTTACCCGCGACTGCCTGATTGGCGTGGCGATGCCCCGCGCGGATCGCAAGGCGGATGACAAGAGACCGGTGATCCCCGCAATCCATCCTTACGGCCATTAGGAACTCCTCGTGACGAAGTCTATCCCTTTGCTGGAAAAGATCGGCAAAGAAGGCAGGGTTTGGGACGACCTTTGTGAGCAGTATGGGGTCGACAATCCGGATCCGCCGTGGCGCGTTTTTCTGGAAAGCACCTGTGAGGTGCTTAACGAGGGGTCGTGCGTATTGCCATCTCTCGAACGACGGGATGAAGAAGACGAGTTGGTGGATGAACTTTATAAGCACATTCCCCATCCAGAGCGGCAGGTGTTGGCTCTCGCGCACTCAATGATCCTTCGGGGCATCATTACTGAAGAAGACCTTGAGAAACACCTGAAGACCGTTACAGAAAGGCTCAACGCGGCGTAGCGGGAGCATGGTTCTTTTAGCTTTGAAGACCGATCGCCAAGATTACCAACAGCAAGTATCAGTTCTAGAAGAGATATCAAGCATCAGTACACCTTTGTAAGGAGTTAAGGAGATTTGTACAGACATTTGAAGGGTTAACGTTCTGCAGACAAAATGGAGGAGGTAAGCGAAGACATGAAAAAACAGTTAACGCAGGAAGAAAAACTGCTGGCCGCGAAAACAAAGTCGCAGGCAATCGCAGATGACATTCTCGATGAGGAAGAAGCTCAGTTCATAGACGGGGGTCCAGTCGATGAGAACGGCTTGCCGCTGAACGCCAAAAGTTTCGGAGATCAGATTGATGATCCGTTTCTCAAGATTAATTCCGACCCGTTGTTTGGCGGGTTTCTCGGGACAGGGATAAGCCGACGGTCGGTGCTACAGACGGGCGCGGCGCTGGCCGGTGCCGGCCTTGGGCTGGGCAGTATGCCGGCTTTCGGTAAAAAAGCATTCGATCCCGTTGTCAACATCTGCTACATCCCCATTACCGATGCGGCAGCCCTGTTGGTCGCGCATGAGCTCGGCTTCTTCAAGGAAGAGGGAATTGAATCCAAACGCCCGACACTGATCCGGGGTTGGTCACCACTGGTGGAGGCATTCGCCGCCCACAAGTTCAATCTGACGCACATGCTCATCCCGATTCCAGTCTGGATGCGGTACAACAATAAATTCCCCGTGAAGATCACAGCCTGGGACCACAGCAATGGTTCGGCAATCGTGGTGAACCCGGAGATTAAAACGCCCGCAGACTTCGGCGGAAAGCAGTTTGCGGTTCCGTATTGGTATTCGATCCATAACATTGTCTCCCAGAAGATCATGAAGGAGGCAGGAATCACCCCGGTGATCCGAGCGCAGGACGCGGCTCTGGCACCCAATGAATGTAACTTCCAAGTGCTCGCGCCGCCTGATATGCCGCCTGCACTGGCCGCCAAGAAGATCGATGGCTACTGTGTCGCTGAACCCTTCAACGCGCTCGGTGAGATCAAAGCCGGCGGCAAAGTGCTCCGGTTTACCGGTGACGTATGGAAGGGACATCCCTGCTGTGTTGTGGTGATGCATGAAGACGACGCAATGGATCCGGATCGGGCCGCGTGGGCGCAGGGTGTACACAATGCCGTGGTCAAGGCACAGCTGTACACCGGATCCAACAGAAAAGAGATCGCCCAACTGCTGTCGCGTGAAGGCAAGAAGTACTATCCCTTCCCCAGCAAAGTGGTTGAGCGCGCCATGATGTTCTACGATCCGGCGTACTACAACAATCCCGCAGCGATCCGTCATACCGAGTGGGGTCAGAATCGCATCGACTTCCAAGCGTGGCCTTATCCGTCGGCCACCCGACTGGTTGTCAATGAACTGAAGAACGAAACTTTGGTGACCGGTGACAGGACCTTCCTGGATACCCTGGATCCGGAGTTCGTGATCAATGATCTCGTACAGTATGAGTATGTGAAGAACGCACTCATGGCCAATCCGTCATGGAAAAATGATCCAAGCGTGCCCCAGGGAGGTAATCCCTTCGAGCGCGAAGAGATTCTGGAGATCTAAATCCCTTAGANAATGAGATCCCNGGGTCGNNCGACCNGGGGANNCTCACAGATAAANTTGCAACTTAGGAGAGAAACAGTTATGTCAAACCAAGCNATTCAAGAACAAATCCAGTCCACACCCNTTCTGGCCAGCAAAGGCCTGCAGCTGATCGCGGCGTTCGCGCTGGGCGCGACGATCCTGTTCGCCGCCGCTTTCGCGCAGTCTTCCGCCGTACACAATGCGGCACATGATATGCGTCACTCTCAGGGCTTTCCTTGCCACTAAAGCTGCTAAAGCTAAGGTAGGGTCGGATCCCGTTAATGTTATTTCGCCGAATTGTTGTTATTGCACTGCTCGCGGGTCTGGCTGGGGGCCTTGCCCTCAGCCTGGCTCAGCGCTGGCAGGTCATACCGATCATCACGGCAGCAGAGCAGCTTGAGAGCCAGAAAGTGGAAGTAGCAGGGTCTGAGGAATCAGACCATTCGGGACACAGCCACGATCATGATCATGAAGAGTGGGGTCCTGAAGACGGACTTGAGAGGATACTTTTTACGATGCTGTCCAATGTGCTCACTGCAATAGGTTATGCCCTGCTTTTGGTGGCGCTCGGTGCTGCGGCTTCAATAAAGTTTGGCAAGGCCAGGATGAGTTTCGCCTCAGGCCTCGTTTGGGGGCTGGGCGGATTTATCGCGTTGTTCGCAGCGCCTTCTCTCGGGATCCTTCCCCAGTTGCCCGGAGTCGCCGGGGCAGCGCTGGAATCTCGCCAGCTTTGGTGGGTATCAACAGTCTTGTGCACGGGGATAGGGCTTTTCCTCGCTCACACACTAAAGACAAACTGGCGCTGGGTAGGCGCAGCCGTGTTACTTGTGGTGCCGCATGTTGTCGGAGCGCCTCAAGCCGATGACCTGTATGCCGGCCATACCGTTGAAGTGGCGACGCAGCTGTCTGAGTTGTCTGGTGCGTTTCTTGTCGCTACGGGGATCAGCTCGCTCATCATGTGGTTGGTCATCGGTGGCTGCACCGGATTAGGATTGCATAGGTTTTTACCGAAAGACGCCTAGAGACCAAAGTCCATTTCTGCACGGTCTTAGACCCCTTAGCTCGTGCTTCTCTTGTAATAACGAAGTTCGGGCGACGGCCCATTTGGTATTAGGGAAACATTTGCAGCCCTGAATTGCGATTGATTTTTCCTATACCGCTTATCGGTTTTTCGTCTCGCAATCGCATGCCCGAATCGCCTCGGGTCTCGTAGACTGTGTTCTTCAGGTGCCCCGTCCTTGGTGGGCTTAAGACAGCGGGGAAGTACGTGATTTTCACTGGCCCAACGTATGCTCTGCTAAAAATAATTAGGTGCCGTAATGTCCAACAAACTTTCGATAGTCTGTGTTTCGGGTACGCTCGAGAAACTTCAAATGGCTTCCATGGTCGCATCGGTTGCGGCAGCGAGCGGGGATGACGTCACCGTATTTTTTTCCATGAACGCACTCCAGTATTTCACCAAGGAGAATGCCGAGCTCGCGGCGCCTGAAGAGGGTGAGTTTGGTCGGCTGATCGAGACAGAAGGGGTGCCTGCTTTCAGAAAGTTGTTCGAGCAAGCCGCTGATCTGGGTGACGCCAAACTGCTGGCCTGTTCCATGGCGTTGGACCTGATGAAGATCACCCCGGATGATCTGACGCTTGAGTTTGGCCCAGCAACCGGGCTCACCGCTTTTCTGTCTGACGCCGAGGATGGCAGGCTGCTGTCCTTTTAACCTTGTTGAGATCGCGCTCTACAAAACAGGAGATTGTTGATGTCCGAGATGAAAGTTGTTGATGCAAGAAATACGTTTTGCCCGGGCCCGTTGATGGAGTTGATCTCCTTCATGAAGCGGGCAGAGGTTGGCGATGAGATGGAACTGCTTTCTACTGATGACGGTTCTGCCAATGATGTACCGCAATGGATCGCCAAGGTAGGGCATGAGCTGGTCAGCAATGAAAAGATTGATGACGTGTGGCATATCGTTGTCAAAAAACTCAAGTAAGGTGCCAGAGGTGCCTGAGCGCTTTTAGCGTTTTGATTGTGGAGTCAGGTTAATGAAAATCTTATTTGTTGGTGGGGGCATGGGCGGCACGATCGTGGCCAATAACGTGGCGAGGCGGCTTGCTCGAGAGGTAAGAGACGGAAAGGTCGAAATCACCATGCTTTCGGCGACCGATCAGCACTGGTATCAGCCCGGCCTGCTTTATGTCGCATTCGGCAAGATGGCAATGAACGATATCGTTCGCGATCAGGCCAGTTTGCTGGAACCGGGCATCCGGTTTTTCGTAGATCCGGTTGAGGAATTTGAACTGGCCCAGAATAAAGTCAGGACGAAAGGTGGTGTGGTCCATGACTACGACATGTTGGTGATCGCCACAGGGTGCGAGGCGGTCTACGATGAGGTGCCGGGCCTTGCCGAGGCGTCTGAAACGCCTTATACGCGAGATGGCGCAACCCGAATGTTCAAACGCCTGCGCGATTTTGAAGGCGGCAAGGTGGCGGTTGTGGTGGGGGTTCCGCATAAGTG
>NZKZ01000026.1 GCA_002694065.1 Acidiferrobacter sp. | reverse complement strand
AGGCGCGGGTTCAGCGCGTTGTCTTCGGAACCTTCGACGAAAAAGCAGGCGCCGTCGGCAGTACAGCCAATTTACTACAGTCTCCGCTTGCAAATCACCAATGCCGGGTCACGGCGGGTGTCCTGAGGAAAGACTGTGCTGCGTTGATTGAGGGGTTTTTTGCTGAGTTGCGCGCAGGCAATCAGGACGCAAGCTCAGTCGGCTCCTGACCTGCCTCTTCCAATGCTGCTATTGGATCAGGGCTGCTTTTGCCCTGCATCAGTTCCGCTACCGATAATGCCGCAGGAGCGCTTCTTGGGAGGCGCTCTTCCCGGGGGGGAATGCCGAAGAAGTCTCGATAGCATTTGCTGAAATGAGGGGCGGATACAAATCCACAGGCAAATGCGATGTCGACGATAGATCTCGAGCTGCGCAGCAGTAATGATCGCGCCCGGCGAAGCCGGATTTCCAAATAATATCGGGTGGGCACGCATTGCAGATGTTTCTGGAAAAGACGCTCCAGTTGGCGGCGGGAAATTCCAACGTGCGTTGCAAGTTCGTCCAAAGTCATCGGCTCTTCGATATTAGACTCCATGAGTTCAACGGCTTCGACCAGTTTGGGTTGGCTGGAGCCCAACCGCATGCGTAGAGGCATTCTCTGTCGATCAGAGCTGTCTCGAATTCGCTCGCACAGCATACCTTCGGAGATCCGGTCGGAAAGCGCACGGCCGCGTTCCTGTGCAATCAGGGTCAACATCATGTCTATAGGGGCCGTTCCTCCTGAGCACGTATAACGGTCGCGATCAAGCTCAAAGAGGCCAGAGGAGACCACAAGGTGGGGAAACTCATCATGCATGTCCGGAATATTTTCCCAATGCAACGTGCAGCGATAGCCATCGAGAATACCGGCACGAGCGAGTTGATAACTCGCCGTGCAAATACCACCAATCGCGACACCCCGTTTGATAAAAGGCTTGAGTTTCTCCATCAGTGATTCGGGGTTGACCGAGTGGAGATCAGTTCCCGCGCAAACAAAGAGGGCATCCAGGGGTTCTTTCCCGGTGAGCTGACGAACCGGGGTGACGCTGAGTCCGTTGCTCGCCTGCCCGGGTTGGCCATCGAGAGTAAAGAGGGGAAACTGATACAGTTCTGTTTCTGCGGCACGGTTCGCGGTGCGCAAAGGCTCGAGGGCGGCGGAAAACGCCATCATCGTAAAATCGCGAAGCAGGAGAAAGCCGAAACGACGAACCGCGGTCGAATGGATCTGATAGCCTGCTCTGTCCATACTCATCCCCTGTTTATTGCGCCGGAATATACCACCATAAACCTAGGCGCATACACAGTATTTTTGATTTTTCCTCCTGATCTAATAGTGTCCGCGAACTGTGTCCCAGAGTCTGATAGCATGGCATGCGATAACTGTGTTTGATGACCCCAGGGCGTTTTTTGAGGAGTAGTCCGCGAGTTTCATTCCAGGAATATTTATGCTCCAAAACGAGGAGGGTTTACTCCCATTTTGAAATTTTCAATAGTCCGATACCCAAAGCGATGCATCCTGCCATAGCCCGACCATGACCAAACTGAGACAAGTCTCACTTGAGGATAAGTATCTCCTTAAGTCAGATCAGATTTTTGTGACCGGAACTCAGGCGCTCGTGCGGCTGCCGATGATGCAAAGTGACGCAGACCGCCTGGCTGGAGTGCGTACAGCAGGGTACGTGACCGGATATCGGGGCTCACCGTTGGGCGCATTGGATCAACAACTGGCACTTGCCAAGCCCCAGCTTGAGGCTTGTGACATCAAGTTTTTGCCCGCCGTTAATGAGGACCTTGCAGCGACGGCGGTCTGGGGAACCCAGCAAGCGGGATGGAGAGGCGACGGCCTTTACGACGGAGTTTTCTCGATGTGGTACGCCAAGGGTCCAGGGGTGGATAGGTCGGGTGATCCGCTTCGGCACGGCAATCTTGCGGGCACCAGCGCTCATGGCGGCGTCCTGATCCTGATGGGAGATGATCATGTGTGTGAGTCTTCGACGACCGCTCATCAAAGCGAGTATTCTCTCGTCAACACTTTGATCCCCGTGCTGAATCCGGCCGGGGTGCAGGACATCCTTGATTTCGGACTCTATGGCTGGGCCCTGTCCCGATACTCGGGGTGCTGGATCGGTCTGAAGAGTGTCCATGACACGGTCGAAGCCTCTGCATCTGTTATTGCGGGACCTGGCCGGATGTCATTAACGGTGCCAGATGATTTTGTGATGCCAGAGGGTGGGGTCAACTTTCGCTGGCCTGACACGCCACAGGCGCAGGAAGCAAGGCTACATCAATTCAAGTTGCCGGCGGTTTCAGCTTTCTTGAGACGTAACCCCATTGATCGTCAGGTACTCGGTGATACCCAGGGTCAGTTCGGGATCATTTCCACGGGGAAATCCTATCTCGACGTGAGAAGAGCGCTTCTCGAGCTCGGCATTGATGAGGCTCGGGCAAAAGGCTTGGGTTTGAAACTCTACAAGGTCGGGATGCCTTGGCCCCTTGAGCCCGAAGGCCTTAAGGCATTCGCAAGCGGGACGCGCAAGCTGCTGGTGGTGGAGGAAAAACGCGCCCTGATGGAAGATCAGATCCGCAGCATCTTATATGGAATGACCAATCCGCCCGAGGTCATCGGTAAAGCCGATGAATCGGGGGCAGTCCTTTTTCAGGCACACGGGCGTCTTGACGCGGCGCAGATTGGCCGCGCCATTGGTGAACGTCTTCTCCAGCTTACGGGTGATGAGACACTGGCGGGAGCGCTCAGGCGGCTTGGTGATCGCGCAGATGATGCGACACTCAAGGACGCCGCGATGCGCAGAACGCCATACTTTTGTGCAGGCTGTCCGCACAATACCTCGACGCAGGTGCCGGATGGGTCACGGGCACTCGCCGGAATCGGCTGCCACTACATGGCTCAATGGATGGATCGTGAAACCGCGACCTTTACCCAGATGGGGGGAGAAGGAGCGAGTTGGATTGGAGAGGCCCCGTTCACCTCTACCGACCATGTTTTTCAGAACATTGGGGATGGGACCTATTTCCACTCAGGATTGCTCGCCATTAGGGCCTGTGTGGGGGCTCAAGTCAACATCACTTATAAGATTTTATATAACGATGCAGTTGCGATGACAGGCGGACAGTCGGTGGATGGGCCCATGGACGTCATGCGGATCTCGCGACAGGTCCATGCCGAAGGTGTTTCAGAGATCGCGGTGGTGACCGATGATCCCCAAAAATATCCCCCTGACGCGGATTGGGCCCCCGGAGTCAGGATCTATCATCGTGATTTACTCGCTCGGGTCCAGCGGGAGATGCGCGAGGTACTGGGCACTTCCGTCATTATTTATGACCAAACCTGTGCTGCGGAAAAGCGCCGCCGCCGGCGTCGCGGATTGATGGAAACACCCAACGAGCGGCTTTTTATCAATGAGGCGGTCTGTGAGGGATGTGGTGACTGCGGGACACAGTCAAATTGTGTTGCACTGGTTCCAGTGGAAACGGATCTTGGGCGAAAAAGGTCCATAGACCAGTCGGCCTGCAACCTCGACTATTCCTGTAACAAAGGATTTTGCCCGAGTTTTGTATCGGTTATTGGGAGTGAAAAAAAGAAGCCTGTTCCCTCGGCGGATTCAGTCAATTTGCAAAGCAATGAGACGCTTGGGTCTGTCGAAACCGGGATCGAGAAGCCCTACTCGATAATCCTCACAGGAGTTGGCGGAACGGGGGTGGTCACTATCGGCGCTATCATCGGTATGGCCGCCCATGTGGCGCGAATGGGTTGTTCAGTTCTGGATATGGCAGGACTCGCGCAGAAAGGGGGAGCGGTTACCAGTCACATTATCCTGACCCCCCAACCTGACGAGATGACGGCCACACACATTGCAGACGGCGGATCAGACCTGCTGCTGGGCTGCGACGTCGTCAGCGCCGCGGCGCAGGAAACGCGCATTAAGTTGAGTAGTCAGACCACATCAGTCGTCAACACGCACAAGATGATGACGGGGGACTTCACCCGTGACCCGGATCAGAAGTTTCCTCTGGACGAGTTGCTCGAAGATATCCGTAGCACTTCGGGAAAGGTATCTACGGTACCAGCCACTGAATTGGCAAAGAGGATGTTCGCCGAGCCGTTGACCGCCAATTTGATCATGCTTGGGTACGCGTATCAGTGCGAAGCCTTGCCTATTCCCCATGAGGCTATCGAGAAAGCCATAGAGCTCAACGGACGTGATGTCGACACTAACCTCGCGGCATTCCGTCTTGGGCGAAAGACGGCGGCAGATACTGTAGAAGCAAGTGCCCCTCTGGGGGGATTGGGAGCGAACCCCGACGTTTCATCAGAGCGACTGGAGGACGAGTTGCTGACACGTCGGCGAGACCTGCTGCACGAATCTCACGGCCCGAAAGTGGCCGCACAACTCTCCGACTGGGTCAGCCGGGCTCGACACAGCATTGATGCCTGTTACCACGACGTGTTGATTCCCCCGCTGATCGAAAGTGCGTTTCGGGTGCTGTATCAAAAGGATGAGTACGAAGTGGCGCGCCTCTATACTGCGCCGGAGTTCCGTAAATCCCTGAGTGAAGAGTTTGACGGTCGGTTCAAGTTGCGGGTGCACCTTGCGCCCCCATTATTGTCGCGGATCGATCCTGAGTCCGGACGGCCCCGGATGCGAAGTTTCGGTCCCTGGGTGTTTACCGTTTTTAAGGTATTGAGCGCACTGCGTTGGGCGCGGGGAAAATGGTTCGATCCTTTTCGCTTTAGCGAAGAAAAGGCGCTGCAAAAAAAGTTTCAGGCCGATTTTCAAAGAACAATNGATACCCTCGGTNAGGCGCCTGTGACATCGANCAATATTGACGATGCGCTCCGGTTGNTCGAATGGCCCATGCAGGTCCGGGGCTTTGGTCCGGTACGNACNGAGGCTTTCGAAAAGGCCANGGAAGAGATGGAGCAGCGGGAATCATCNTTTCGTTCAACGCGNGGAGAAAACCAACAAGTTGCCTGAACGGTTNGCGTCCGGGAAGGGGTTGGNCCGCATTCCNGAGCACAGAGGCCGCGATTGGGACCCAGAGCACCTATAACGGGGCGTTAGGGCGATTATGCTGCCCGGCGAAAGTATTCCTTGAAGGCGTCGACTGTCTCGTCAATATCCTTGCGTCCAATATCCAGGTGAGTCACCAGGCGAATAGGATTTTCTTCTACAGTCAGGAGTATTCCGCGGTCACGCATAAAACTAGCGAGACACTCCTCCTTTGACTTCGACAGGGAAACAAAGACCATATTGGTACGTTGATGGGCAGGGTGCACTTCGATTTCCTCAATCTTTCCAAGTCCCTCGGCAAGACGCGCAGCGTGCTCATGGTCCTCTGCCAGGCGTTCAACGTTATGTTCTAGAGCGTATAGACCAGCTGCAGCAAGGATGCCCACTTGTCGGGTACCGCCCCCGAGCATCTTTCGCCAGCGCCGGGCTCGCTGGATAAAATCCTGTGAGCCCGTCAATACGCTGCCGATGGGTGCGCCAAGACCTTTGGACAGGCAAGCGGAGACCGAATCGAACAATCTTCCGATAGCGTCCGGGGCGATTCCGCCACTCACCGCTGCGTTAAAGATCCGTGCTCCATCCAGATGGAACTGCAAGTTGTGTTCCGTAGCTAACGCCTTGGCTTCAGATAGGTAATCGATCGGCAAGGGCGTACCAAAGAAGGTATTCTCGAGACAGAACAGTCTCGTGATCGCGAGGTGAAAGTCATCCGGCTTGATGGCCGTCCGGACCGCCTCAAGATCCAGGGTACCGTCAGGTCGGTTTTCGATGGGCTGTGGCTGAACGCTTGCCAGTACTGCACCGCCGCCGCCTTCTTCGAGGTAGGCGTGAGCCTTTGTGCCCGCAATGTACTCCTCGCCACGCTGGCAGTGCGTGAGGATCGCAAGCAAATTGCCTTGCGTGCCGCTTGTCACAAACAGGCCTGATTCCTGCCCGAGCAATTCTGCGGCCTTTGCTTCCAGGCGATTGACTGTTGGATCATCACCGTAGACATCGTCCCCTACAGGTGCGTCGGCCATAGCCTGACGCATCCCTGAGGAAGGCCGAGTCACTGTGTCGCTACGAAAATCGATAATTGTGCTCATAGAAAAGAAGGTTCTTGGGGCTTGCCGAGGTGAATATTGAACGGTAATGTCGGCGCTGACGTGAAATGTTTATTGCGCCGCTAGTCTGTCGATCAAATCATTGTGCCACACTCCAGGGAATCTAGGAGATAAAGTCCGGTTTAAGTTTGCCAGATTGCGACACGTATTTTTGTGTAGTTGAGTACTGTTAATCATGACTGAAAAAGCGTTGCGAGTGGGTGTGGTTGGGGTCGGCTATCTTGGCTCTATCCATGCCCGGATCTACCACAGAATGCCAAGCGTCAATCTGGTGGCGGTCATGGATACGAATGCCGAGCGGGGAAGTCAGATCGCCAGCGAATGTGAGTGCAATTTCGTACAGGATCTGGATGGGCTGCTGGAGAGCGTCGATGCCGTGAGCATCGTAGTACCGACCTCGCTTCACCGCGAGATTGCGGAACCGTTTCTGGATAAGAGAATTCCAGTGTTGCTGGAAAAACCGGTGGCCCACACTCTGGAGGATGCCAGGGCAATTGTGGATCTTGCGAAACAAAGCGGAACCCTGTTGCAGATCGGTCATCTCGAAAGGTTCAATGCCGGGGTCGTTCGGCTTGCTGAGGAATTGGATCGACCCCGGTTTATGGAGGTGCATCGCCTGGGAGAATTTGTCGCGCGAGCCACCGATGTCGATGTTGTTACGGACTTGATGATTCATGACATCGACATCGTGCTTTCCCTCGTGCCGTCAGAGCTCCGTTATATCTCCGCAGTCGGAGCGCGCGTCATCACTGATCATGTAGATATCGCCAATGCCCGATTGGAGTTCGAAGATGGCGCAGTGGTCAATGTGACAGCCAGCCGCGTCTCCTCCAAGAAATTCCGCAGAATCCGTGTTTTCGCGGAGTCTTGCTACCTCGCTCTCAATTTCGATGACCAACAGATCGATGTGGCGCGCCCAGGGGTGCGGCCCGAGGAGGGTGGTTTTGCGCCGATCATCAGTGAATCAATCCAGGTGACGCCGCGCCCCCCACTGGATGCAGAACTTGAGGATTTTGTTGACTGCGTCAGGAGTGGTCGGGACCCAGTTGTCGACGGCGAGACGGGTGTGCGGGCGTTGCAGGTGGCACACGAGGTCCGCCAACGTATCGATGAGTCTTTGCATTCGCTTTGACGACTGTTCAAGAAGCGGCATTCCGCTGAGCTCGAGGATATGAGCAGCCGGGAACGCGGCTTAACCGAACAGCGTGTTCTGGCGCTTGCGGGAGTCTGTCAATGCGCCCTGTTGGCACAGGAACTCGCCCGACGGGGCCACGCTCAGCCGGAACCCTTGCGCTGCGCGCTAGAGAGCATTCTGGTCGTGAATCAAACTGACCCCGAGATTGCATTGGGCGGAGTCCAGGGCGTCTATGCGGGCTTGCCTGATCTCGCACGAAAGAATCCTGATCCCTCGGCGGTCGAACGATTGCGGTACGCGATTGCCATGATCGATATCCAGAAGCGGTTGAGGCGTGACACCACGACTGCATCACGGCTTCGTGCTCAACTGGACGAAATACGTGATGGAGGGACGATCCTGGACCTGGTTTCGCCCGAAGGAATCTCTGCCCTTGCGGAAATTTATTCAGCAACACTGAGCCTGCTCACACCGAAGATCATCATCCGGGGCAGCGAGCAGCATCTGAAAGACGAGGATATTGTTCTCAAGGTGCGCTCAGTGCTTTTGGCCGGTGTGCGCGCCGCCTATCTTTTTCATGAACTTGGCGGCCGCAAGTGGCAGATATTTATCGGGCGAAAGAAGCTGGCTGATTCCGCGAGCCGACTATTGGGCAGGCAGTAAACCGCAGCTCTGTGTTTAATGGTGAGCGCTATTTATTGAACTCAAGGCGCTCGTCACTTTCAAGAACCAACTGCCCGTCACTATCAAAGGTTCTTTCGTAGAATGCGGCATGCCCATGTTGATCCACGATGATGACGCTGCTTGCTCTAGTGCCATAGTGACTTCCGTTGACGAATACCACTCGTTCTAAGGGACTGGACAAGGCGCGGTCGTCGCGCTCCTTGGAAGGAGTCTCTACCGGCGTGGAATCGGCAAGAAATTCAAAGAGGACATTCTTCAACCCCTCTTTGCCTCCGGATCCCTCTGAAAACCGGAGCAGCTCTGAAAACCTTTTGGCCCCGACACGGGTTTTAGGCCACTCAATATGAGGCGGGCAATTACTCAATACGAATACGCCCGAGCTTTCAGAACTATGGAACGAGGTCACGTTACTTAAGATTGACACCTTTGAGGGGGTTCCGGCGATCAGGTTGAATCCTCCGTAATCAGATCGATGTGCGAGGGCACCGCTCTTGATGTCATGCACAGTATCATCGTGTCCCAGCAGAAAATCTCTTACGATCATCCCCCGCGATACCGTGCCGGGTTTTCTCGAGACGGTGTCCGTTCCGCAGTTTGTCAGCGCGGCAAAGCGGCCCTCCTGCGACAATCCAAGCCAGGTACCGCCGGCGCTCAGGTCACGACCCGCGATGATGCCGGGGTTCTCGGTCCAACGGGTCATGGGTTCAGCCGGCCGTGAAAAAAATTCATCACGGTTGGCCGCGAGAATTAACGGGAAGTTTTTAGTGACACCCAGTGCAACAGCGACAAAACACATAGCCCAGACAGAGGGTGGTTAGAATCTCAGGGGAGCTGAATTAACTGGGCGGGCGAAGTACGAAATGCAACGCCCATGCGGCCAATCAGTTGTACAGAGGAGGATCCGGTCATCGTGCACAGGCGCTCCAGCAGTTCGCGTTTCTCGCTTTTCCCCAGAGAGGGCAAGCGGATCTTTACCAGCTCATGACTGGTGAGAGCACCCTCGAGTTCGGAAGCGACGGCGGGTGTGACGCCGGCGGCGCCCACGGTGACCACTGGCTTAAGATGGTGTGCCAGAGATCGCAGGTGGTTGAGTTGTTTTCCGCTCAGCTTCATGGGGGTCTGGATAAATCGATTAACGCCTGGGTCACAGGATAACACTGACACACGATGGGTTCTAAACGCGCTTCAAGATCTCGGAACTGGGCGGCACGACAGAATCGGGATCCCTACGTCAAGAAAGCCAGGGAAAGTGACTATCGCTCCCGCGCTGCCTATAAACTGCAACAGCTCGATGAGAAGGAACGCCTCCTGCGTACAGGCATGTCCGTCGTTGATCTTGGAGCGGCGCCGGGCAGCTGGAGTCAATATGCGGCAGCAAAGGTCGGCTCGACGGGTATTGTGGTTGCGGTAGATCGACTCGATATGGGGAAGATTTCTGGAGTAACGGGTATCAAGGGCGATTTTCTCCAGGATTCAGTCGTAAAAGAGCTAAGTGAGGCGCTCGGCGAGCGGCCGGCAGACCTTGTAATCTCTGATTTAGCCCCCAATCTTACCGGTATATCCAGCGTCGACCAGACGGCGATGGCAGATCTGGTGCTCGCGGCAGTCCAGTTCGCATTGCGGCATTTGGGTCCAAAAGGGGTGTTCGTCGGAAAGTTTTTTGAAGGGGAACAGGCTGATGCATTACGCCACAAAGTGGAGCAAGCATTTTCTGTCGTTCGGGTCAGAAAGCCGGACGCTTCACGTGCGAAGAGTGCCGAGGCCTATTTTGTTGCCCGACAACCGCTGGACAGGGAAGAAGTTTGTGTTTCTTAGCAAAAACTCTCAAAATCTTAGGATCGCTGATCGCACTGCGGATTTCTGAAGATCTGATTGTTGACTGAAGTTTGATCATTGAAGGCTTATGAATAATTTAACCAAGAATTTGGTCCTTTGGCTCGTCATCGCAATGGTTCTGATGGCGGTATTTAATAACTTCGCGCCGGAGCAAAACCGGGCGGGTCAGGAGATCGATTACTCGGTGTTTCTGGATGAGGTGGAACGAGGCTCAGTAGAGCAGGTCACGATTGACGGGGCCACGATTTACATCAGGGGCCGAAACGGCGAAAGATATGTCACCTATTCGCCGGGCGATCCTGGCCTGGTCAACGATCTTCTCAAAGCCGATATTGTGATTAAGGCGCAAAAGGAAGAAGAGCCTTCACTGCTGATGCAGATCTTCATCAGTTGGTTCCCGTTGCTTCTGCTGATCGGCGTCTGGATCTTCTTCATGCGCCAGATGCAAGGCGGAGGTGGCCGCGGCGCATTGAGTTTCGGCAAGAGCAAGGCTCGGATGCTGACGGAGGATAAGAACAACGTCACCTTTGAGGATGTGGCAGGGGTTGATGAGGCCAAGGAAGAAGTCGGGGAACTGGTGGAATTTCTCCAGGATCCCTCGCGTTTTCAGAAGTTGGGTGGAAGAATTCCGCGCGGGGTGTTGATGACAGGAAGTCCGGGAACGGGCAAAACGCTTCTCGCGAGAGCTATCGCCGGGGAAGCCAAGGTCCCGTTCTTCACAATCTCGGGTTCAGATTTTGTCGAAATGTTCGTGGGCGTCGGTGCCTCCCGAGTGCGGGACATGTTTGAGCAGGCTAAAAAGAACGCGCCCTGCATCATCTTTATCGATGAGATCGACGCCGTAGGGCGCCAACGCGGTGCAGGCCTTGGTGGGGGTCATGACGAGCGTGAGCAGACCCTGAATCAGTTGCTTGTGGAAATGGATGGGTTTGAGGGCAATGAAGGGATTATCGTGATTGCCGCAACCAACCGCCCGGATGTTCTGGATCCTGCACTGTTGCGGCCGGGGCGCTTCGATCGTCAGGTGCATGTCCCTCTGCCCGATATCCGCGGTCGCGAAGCGATCCTCAAAGTGCATATGCGCAAAGTGCCGATCGACAGTGATGTAGATGCAGCCATTATTGCCCGCGGAACCCCGGGATTTTCTGGCGCGGATCTTGCCAACCTCGTCAATGAAGCGGCCCTGTTTGCGGCTCGTGCGAGCCGACGAAAGGTATCGATGGAGCAGTTCGAACTGGCTAAAGACAAGGTCATCATGGGCGTCGAGAGGCGCTCGATCGTCATGCCGGAAGAAGAAAGACTGAA
>NZKZ01000025.1 GCA_002694065.1 Acidiferrobacter sp. | reverse complement strand
TAAGAAAATCAGCTACTTTTACAGCTACTTTTACAGCTACTTTTCACTTCGCGACACGGCTATGCTCTGACGCGTTCTTTTTTGGGGTCATAGAAGGGAAAAGGAACCACTGAGGCACGGATCCGCTTTTGCTGGCCGTCCAGTTTCCCCACCTCGACCTCGGTCCCCAATTCTGAGTGAGTCGTGTCGATGCGGCACAGGGCAATATTCTTTCTCAGGATCGGAGATCGCATGGCGCTGGTAATGACCCCAACCTGGGCGCGGCCCACACGTACGCAGTCACCGTGGGCTGCGGCTTCATTGCCCTCAAGTTCCAGCCCAACCAGTTTGCGCTGGGGATTGGCTTTTCGTTGCTCCAGAGCCTGGCGTCCAATGAAATCATCTTCTTTGGATTTCAAGGGAACCGTAAATCCGATGCCCGCCTCAAACGGATCTGTCTGGTCACAGAATTCATAGCCGGCGAAAATAAGACCCGCTTCGATGCGGACCATGTCCAGCGCATCCAGACCGAGCGGCAGTAAGCCATGGGGTTCACCTGCCTGCCAGACCGCGTCCCAGATCTTCGACGCATCATCGGGATGGCAGAAGATCTCGTAGCCAAGCTCGCCCGTGTACCCCGTTCGGGAAACCATCACGGGACAACCGTTGAGGTCGCCTAAGCGGCCTACGGTAAAACGGAACCACTCCAGTTCCTCCACAGCGGTCTGCGCGGGCGGCGTCCAGATGATCTGGTTCAGGATCTCCCGGCTCTTGGGTCCCTGTACGGCCACGTTGTGAATTTGATCAGTGGAGGATTTGACCAGAACTTTCAGTCCCAGCTTTTGGGCCTGTTCGCGAAGCCAGATTCCGCTGTAGTCGTCGCCGCCAATCCAGCGGAAATTATCAGGGCCGAGGCGCAATGCGGTGCCGTCATCAATCATCCCGCCGTGCGGATAACACATTGCGGTATAGGCCACTTGTCCCACCGAAAGCCGACGGATGTTGCGGGTCAGCGTGGTCTGGAGCAGGGTTTCGGCATCAGGACCCAGCACCTCGAACTTGCGCAGCGGCGACAAGTCCATCATTACCGCACGCTCGCGGCACGCCCAGTATTCGTCAATGGCGCCTGCGTTGTTAAACGCGGTGGGTAACCAATATCCGCGATATTCCGCGAAGTTTCGGGTGTGCTGTGAGGTGCGGGGGTGAAAGCCCGTCTCGCGGGTCAGTTGGGTTTCTGCGTCTGGGGTCATTCTGTATGCAATAGCCCGTGAAAAGGCCTTCTCCGGAGTGTAAATACGAACGTGGATATCAGTAGGGTTCCAGCCGTTGGCGGCGCTGGTGTCGTCGGGACAGGCTGTCGAGGCGCACACCAGGTCAGTCATGGCTTTAAGAAGCACATAATCGCCCGGCCTTGACCAGGGCTCATCCAAAAAAAGGACGTTGTGGTCGTCGATTCCGGTGTTATAAAAAAAGTTCACGGCTTCCCAGCCGCGTCTTGGCTTGACACCGTAAGGCGCCATAACGGCGTTCAGGTTATCGGAGCAGTTGGGGTGACCGAAGTATCCCTGGTCCTCGTAATATTTGGCCGCACAGGCCAGGCCGAAAGTATCATGACGCCCGCAGGTGTCCTGAACCACCTCGACAAGGGGCTGCATGTCCCGGTCGTAATATTTTGAATAAAGCCCGGGACCGGGATACCCGCTGCCCATCAGGGTGCGGGTAGTGGTCATGTCAATGTGGCGCTCTTTGCCGTGATCAAGACCTGCGGCACAGAGGGCAAGAAAATCGGAACACTCCCGGCCGGCGACATCAATAATCTGGATGTATTCACCCGCGTGCACCGTATATTCGCCGGCGGTGCATTTATCAATACGAAGTTCCAGTCTGGGATCCGCCAAGGGCTCGGGCAAAGCCGGCTCGTGGAGCTCCTTGTCTGAATTTCGATTTACGTGAACCGTGAGCGAAGTAGGCGGAAATTGCGCATCGACTGCCATTGCACTGCCAGGAGCACAGACAACACAGAGAATGTCGTCTCGAGCGGTATAGTGTTGAGTCGATCCAGGAGGGGTATCCGAACCAAACAGCGGGATCGCCCTGGCTTCGGCCGGACTGATGCCCCGTCGCTTCAGCCCCGCGGCAACCTGCCGGGCGCTGGGTTCATTCGAGGCAAGAATTTTTTGAAAGCCGGCTGCGGCTTGGGGAGCCGTATCACAAAGGCTTGCCGGGGCGCAGCGGCCGTCAGGTGAGAAGGCGATCAGCTCTCCCGGCTGCGCGCCTTCGGGATCCGCCACCGTGATTTGGTCTCCTGCAAGCAGCTCAAAAACTACCGAACCGCAGGGCGGTACGGTGTAACGCTCAAGATAAGGATCGGCACGCCACAAGCCCGGCTCACGTGGGTGCGTACTTGCGGGACGAAGGTGGGCAGACACTACATCAACTCCTGGAGACGGTTGCAGGTAGTTTAAAGCTCCTGATGAAAAAAAGACAAAAAAGGCGATCTGGCGTTATCCGCCAGATCGCCCCACAAAGNACAAANTAATNNGTAAATANTTNACTTTATTTTCGCGCTTAGCCGTACTCGCGCTCGTGGTCTCTTTCCGTTTTGACTGCCGCAATTATNACGAGCAGCATTAAAGCAAGCAGGATTAAGAACCAGAGGATGACGCCACCACCACCGGCGTTATTGTAGATCGCACCAGCGCCTTCCCAAGAGTCGATTGGGCTTGTGTCAATCAGACTCGCCTGCACTGTGCCGATCATACCGAGCACTAGCGCAACAGCTGAAAGAACAGCAGCCTTCGTTTTCCTAATTACATTCATGATAATGCTCCTTAAGCGGATTTCTGAAAGTCAGGATAGGCCGCCGTCGTGCCTTCAGTCTTATCGACACCCATCTCCAAGATAGCCTCAGAGTATCGAAGCATCCCTGCCTTGTTCAGAATCCAGGAAAGAACATAACCTGGAACGAAGCCAAGCAGGAAGAACGAAATTGCCCCGACTAGCTGACCGATAAAGCTGATTTCCGGGATACCTTCTGGCGCCGGGTAGCCGCCGAGCAGAATGCCGGGAGCCATGACGCCCCAGATTCCAATGAAACCATGGACCGAAACCGCGCCAACCGCATCGTCGATTCCCCAGTTCGTCAGCATCTTATGACAGTAGGGCATGAGAAGGCCGCCGACCGCACCGACCGCGAATGCAGTTCCCGGGTACCACATATCGATTCCGGACGCGACACTGATGATTCCGCACAGGGCGCCGCCCATCATCCAGAACGCATCACGTGTCACGAACCAAGCCGCCATGATGCCGCCTGCCATGCCCATCAGGGTATTGAAGGCAAAGGCGGAGAGATTGGACTTGATGCCGTAGATGTTGATCCATCCGAGGTCGGCCGAGGTTCCGGCCATCGCTGACGGGTAGATGAGACAGGCGCCGAGGAAACCGAAGAAGCCTAAGATGATGATCATGAGCCCTGCTGCTGCCATGGGACCACTATGCCCGGCTACGTCATTTGCGGAACCGTCAGCGTTGAAACGACCTTGGCGCGGACCCAAATTGATAAGGACCCCGAGCGCAAAGAAGCCGGCGGCCATATGCACCACGCCTGCCGCAGCAACATCCCTGAAGCCCCAATCGGCAACGAGCCAGCCACCAGTGGACCAGCCCCAACCGGCACCCACGATCCAGATAAATCCACCAAAGATGGTTACCAGAATCAGCCAGCCACTCATCTTGATTCGCTCGATCACTGATCCGGAAACAATCGAAGCGGTTGTCATCGCAAAGAGTGTGAACGCAGCCCAGAAAACCCCAGAAGCTCCATCCTGGTGGTTTGGTCCCATGCCCTCACTCCACGGAACATAGTATTGAGCATAGTCGTGGTTCACGTCGGGAATAAAGATGTTGCCACTTTGGTAGGCCCAGTAGGCCCAGAACCCGACGACAAAGAACGCAGGAATGGTGAACGCAAACGCAAGAATATTCTTGACGCCTGTGTGCATGACGTTCTTTGACCTTGAGGCTCCCATTTCGTACATCATGAAGCCGGCGTGGATCGCAATCATTATTGCCGTCGCCCACCAATAGTACGCCTCCATGGCGGTATTGGCGACGGCGTCAATGACGGCCATCAGTTCTTCAGGACTCATATCGCATGTCTCCCATTTTGATTGAGTTTTAGGGAGAGCGCTTTGGCGACAGCCTGGTGCCAAACGTCAGTCTGAGGCCTCAAACACCCCCCCACATTGTTCGCACCGGCATGATGACCAGGTGCATCGGGGCTAAAACCTCAGCCCAGATGGACGATCAGTTTACTATAAAAACAAACAAAATATGCCAAAAAGTCTTTTTTATAAGATTTTTTTAAATTTAAAGATTCTGCAAAATTTCCTGATAAATTAATTATTTATGAGAGAAAACGAATCAATAAATCAATACCATTTTGATACAAACCTCAAAAACTAAGCCGAATTAAGGTGTAACAAATGGGATAAAAAGGTTTGTGCGTGAAGTAGGTGATTTTTCGTTTCGCATTGATAATTCCGGCCTTCGCCAAAACAAGTCGCACATATTCGAGAGCCAGTCATGTCTAAAGAGCGGAATCCGCAAGAGTTAGAAAAATCCCTAATCCAGGAAGGCGTGAAGTACTGCCTGCCGAGTTATGTGGATATCCACGGGGTATCCAAATCCAAGTTCGTGCCGATCGAGCATTTTGACCGCATGATGAATGGCTCCGAGCTTTGCACAGGAGCGGCGCTAGACGGTGTTCCTCAGGATGTCAGTGATGAAGAAGTTTCGTCACGCCCGGATCCGAACAGTGTGATCATTTTGCCCTGGCGCAAAGACACCGCTTGGTTTGCGAGCGATCTTTGGTGCGAGGGTAAGCCGTTTGAGCCCTGCAGTCGAAACATCTTCAAGGGGGTTCTCGCGCAGGCCGCCGAAATGGGATTTACTTTCAACTTCGGGATTGAGCCTGAGTTCTTTCTTTTAAAAGAAGATGAGAACGGCGGCTTTGCGCCCATTGGCCCCCGTGACGATCTGGCCAAGCCCGCCTACGACGTGCGTTCTACGCTGGACAGCCTGGATCTGCTTGAAGAGATCGTCTCCACCTTGAATGATCTTGGTTACGATGTGTACTCCTACGATCACGAAGATGGAAACGGCCAGTTCGAGATTGACTTTATGTACCGAGACGGCCTCACGATGGCCGATCGTTTTGTCTTCTTTAGGCACCTCATTCAGGAGTTGGCCCATCAAAGAGGCTTTTTCGCGAGCTTTATGCCGAAGCCTTTTTCAGACCGGGCAGGCAGCGGCGCGCATTACAACATGTCGCTCGCAGACCTTGAGTCAGGAGAAAATCTTTTTGAATCCGATAGCGACCCGCGGGGATGCGGCATCACGGAGCTCGGATACTGGTTTATCGGCGGTATTCTCAAGCACCTGCCGGCACTCTCGGCTGTAATTTCGCCGACCGTGAACAGTTACAAGCGTCTCATCAAGGAAGGCAGTATGTCGGGATTCACGTGGGCGCCGGTCTTTGCCTGTTTTGGTAACAATAACAGGACCAACTCGATTCGGGTTCCTTTGGGTGGCGGCAGGGTCGAGTTGCGGGCAGCCGATATCTCAAACAACCCCTACCTGGGCGGCGCAATGGTGTTGGCGGCGGGACTGGAAGGCGTCCGCGAAAAGATTGACCCAGGTGCACCGCATACAGAAAACATGTATCTCAAATCCGAAAGTGAGCTTCAGCAACTGGGCGTCAGTTATCTGCCAAGGAGTCTGGCCGAAGCGGTGGATGCATTCGAGGCCGACGATCTCGGGCGCGAGGTGATGGGCGAGCTGATGGCCAAGACGTATGCCGACTTCAAGAGGGCTGAGTGGGATGAGTACCTCACCCATGTCAGCGACTGGGAAGTTAGCCGCTATCTCAAACTGTGGTGATGAGTCGGCATCAAGCCTTATACCGTCGATTGTCGATTAACGACGGCTGAATTTTTCGCTGTCAGTTAACCTCCGTACGGCTCTCGATCATGGCCGATAAGGAGGCAACCCGTCTCGGTTCGTGAGTTGTGAAAACTGCCGGGCGAGTAACTGATGAAATCACCTTTCTCCAAGACGGTTCCATCGCTCTCGATCAGTTCGCCCTCAAGGATCAGATACTCCTCGTGCTTGGCGTGTTCATGGGGAATGGAGGCGGTTCCCGGTTCCATCCGGATGACGTACCAGCCCGTCGCGCGGTCCCGGTCGTAACTGATATTCAGAAGGTGAACGTTGTCCTGAACCTCACCTTCAAGGTCATAAGGTTCGTAAGGTGTGTCATATATATTGACGATTCGCCGGGCGCCTCGCCAGGGAACTGTGGTATTCGAATTGTCCGTGCTCATGGATGTCATCTCTTATGGAATAGTGAAAATTTGCCTGCCGATGGGCGGTCAGGATTCAGGCCTGGTATCTCAACATATTTTGACCCATTGGTGACGCATGATTGATCTCGATCAATTACCCATGCGATGATCATGGGGTAGCGCGAATGGGTGCCGCATTAACGCGGTTTAAGTCACCGTTTAGGTGCTTGAACAGGTGAAGAGTTTGAGGGGAGCCCCCAGTCGGGTAACACCCAGGACATAAGAGATTA
>NZKZ01000024.1 GCA_002694065.1 Acidiferrobacter sp. | reverse complement strand
CGCCACAGGCGGTTATACCGGTCACTGAAAAGTACAGTGTCCTTAAGCCAGGCGGTTGATTTTTTGAATGCCAAAGGTCGATGTCGAGCACAGGTTTGCAGCAAATCTAGCAGAAACCCTATAAACCAGGCGCTAGGCTTGGTCGCAACGTGGGTGCAGATTTTTGATGATTTCGCATTATGCAGTCCTGCCGGTGTTGCGAAAGAGTCAACACGTGATTAGTATGTTAATACATACAAAAAAAGTGGAATATTAAAGGAGGAGGATATGTCTGCACTAGAACAGGTGTTAAAGGGTTATGGCTGCTTCAAGGAAGGGGACATCGAAGGATTGGCTGCACTGTGCCATGAGGATATGGTGTTCAGGATGAACGGTACTCACAGCCTGTCGGGTGAATACCACGGCTTCAGCAGTTGGTTGAATGATTTCCTGGCGAAAATCCCGACAGTGATACCAGGGTTTCACCTCGAAATGGAACATTGTTTTGAATCCGGCAACGACGTTTTTTGCCACTTGCGGGCAACCGGCGAGGGTCTGGACGGTTACTTCGGGCACTATTTTGTTGTCGAGGATGGAAAGATTCGGACTTTCTACGCATTCGACGATTCCCAGCAGTGGGCTGCAGCGCTCGGCGAGTAACCTCCTGAGGTCGCGAGGCCGTTCCTGACGATCTCGCATTTCGGTATTTTGGGGTTCAGCCTGTCGGGTCACCGGCAGGCTGCCTTCTCTGTTTGCCTGCTAGGCAAGTTTTCTGCTACTAAGCGCGTTTAGCTCTTAGTTATTCAATGCTTGGAATGCGATGAGTACTGTTTTGCCGCAAGTCTTGCTTCTCGTCCATATTATTGGCGGGAGTGTTGCGTTGCTCTGTGCCGGCGGTGCCCTCGTGACAAAAAAAGGCGGACCCGGTCACCGTTTCTTCGGAAAAGGTTATGTGGCCGGAATGACCGCTGTGTTTCTCTCGGCCTTGCCGCTTGCGGCGTTTCAGGCGAATCTTTTCCTGTTGCTAATTGCTTTTTTCAGCTTCTATCTGGTCTTCAGCGGATTCAGATTCGCACGGAATAAAACCGGTGCTCCCGGGGGGCAAGACTGGATCGCGGTCGGTTTTGCAGTGCTGTCGGGCGTCGGAATGTGGGGTTTGGGCTATTTCCTTTTTAAGAGCGAAAACAATCAATGGGTTACCCTGATCGTCTTCGGCACGCTCGGTACCCTACTGGGGGCATCTGATGGGGCCACTTGGATCAAGGGGGCCCTGACCGGCAGGAAGCGGATCGCGCGTCATCTGACCAATATGCTGGCTGGCACGATCTCGACCGTTACCGCTGTTCTGGTCGTCAACGTGGTTACGGATCCTCCTTGGATCGCGTGGATCGCGCCAACGATCGTGATCACGCCGTTTATCATTTACTGGAATCGGCGGACGCTGTCAGCAGGCTATAACTGACAGAAGCGTCAGATCAAGAATGGTCGGGGTGAGAGGATTTGAACCTCCGGCCCCTGCCTCCCGAAGACAGTGCTCTACCAGGCTGAGCTACACCCCGACTGAAATCTGGCTGAAAAACTGCTCGCGCTAAAAGGTCCGGGAAACCGAAAAATCAGCGAGCTGACTAAGAGCGGTGCGATAGTTAGAAGCCGGCAGCGCATCAAGGGATTGGCGGGCCAGGGCCGCATGCTCTTGAGCCCGCGCGCAAGTGTACGCAAGTGCCCCGGTAGATTCAATGATTCGGCGAATCTCTGTCAGGGCATCGCGATCGCCGTTTTCGATTGCCTCGCGGATGACGGCCTGCTCCCCTGCGGTTGCGCGATCCATGGCATGAATCAGAGGCAGTGTAATTTTTCCTTCGGCAAGATCATCCCCGGCGTTTTTGCCCATCTGATCTGCCTCGGCGGAGTAATCCAACGCATCATCCACCATCTGGAAGGCAATCCCCACGTTAAGTCCAAAGTCGCCCAGCACCCGATCGCCAGCGGGACTGGCATCTGCAAGTACGGCTCCCAGTCGAGCGGCCGACTCAAAAAGCTGAGCTGTTTTGCGGGTAATCGTTTCGAGATACGCCGCTTGGGTAGTTTGGGGGTCATGGCTGTTGATCAACTGCATCACTTCCCCTTGGGCGATCGAATTCGTGGTTTGCGCCATGATATCCATCACTCGGGGATTGCCTACCGCAACCATCATCTGGAAGGACCGCGAATACAGGAAGTCCCCAACAAGCACGGATGCGGCATTGCCCCAAAGATCATTCGCGGTCTCCCGACCCCGTCTTAACTCTGACTCATCCACGACGTCATCGTGCAGCAGCGTTGCGGTATGAATGAATTCGATGACGGCGGCGAGATCAATGTGCGCGGTCCCTTTGTACCCAAGCGCATGGGCGCTCAGCAGCAGGGTAACCGGGCGTAGCCGCTTTCCGCCCGCGCCAACGATGTAGTGGCCTATCTGCTCGATGAGGGCGACATCCGAGCGCAATTCACTCTGAATGTGGCGGTCAACCGCAGCCATGTCCTCCCCGATGAGGGCATTGATGGAGGCCAGCAGATTCTCCGGCGTTTCGGGGCCTTCAGAGGCCTGGTTTAAAGAAGTAATGGTTCCCATGGGTCAATGATAGCGCGTCCGTCGCAGTATTCCGCACGGCGCGTTGACCGAAAACACGCTTTCGCCTAAAATTCGGCGCCTTCAACGAGACATCAAAGCCCAATGCCTGGCTTCTAACAGGTTGATTCGGGTAGAGAATTTCCGGAACAGACATATGTACGCAGTAGTTCAAACGGGTGGTAAACAGTACCGACTGAGCGTGGGAGACAGCGTGAGGGTAGAAAAACTCGCGGGCGAACCCGGCGACGTCATTGATCTTTCCGACGTGCTGATGGTTGCCGATGGCGAACAGGTTTCTGTCGGCAGTCCGAAACTTGACGGCGCCTGCGTCAAGGCGGAGATCCTTGCTCATGGGCGAGACAAGAAGATTCGTGTTTTCAAAATGAAACGGCGGAAGAAGTATCGCCGCACGCAGGGGCATCGGCAGTCGTTTACGCAACTGCGGGTCACAGACATTACTCACTAAAGCCGGCAACGCGCTGGAGGTTACTACAAATGGCACATAAGAAAGCAGGCGGCAGTTCCCGGAACGGTCGCGACTCAGAGTCCAAGCGGCTTGGCGTCAAACGCTATGCCGGCGAAGTGGTTCGTGCCGGAAATATTATTGTCCGTCAGCGTGGCACTGCCTTCCATCCTGGGGTGAATGTGGGTCTTGGCAAAGATCACACACTCTTCGCCCTTGCAGAGGGAAAGGTAAAGTTCGACATTAAAGGGCCAAAAAACAGGCGAACCGTTAGCGTCCTCACTGAGAGCTGAACGCAGATCCCACGGTTCGCAAAAAGCCCCGCCAACTGAGCGGGGTTTTTTACGAAAGAAGGTCTTAAATGAAATTCGTCGACGAGGCCGTGATTGCACTCCAGGCAGGCAATGGGGGTCATGGGTGCCTGAGTTTTCATCGTGAGAAGTTCGTGCCAAAAGGCGGACCCGATGGAGGCGACGGGGGCCGAGGGGGAAATGTCGTCCTTCGGGCGACAAGTGATCTCAATACGCTTGCCGATTTTAGGTACACGCGAAAGTTTTCTGCCGAAAACGGCTCTGGGGGTGCGGGGCGAAACCGCACAGGAGCTGCCGGCAAGGATTGTGTCATTTTGGTGCCTTCTGGCACGCTGGTTTATGCAGAGCATACCCAGGAACTTCTGGTTGATCTGAACTCAGATGGCAAGGAGTTCACGGTCGCGGTAGGAGGCCGCGGCGGAGTCGGAAATGCCCGGTTTAAGTCTTCGGTCAATCAGGCTCCAAGGCGAACTATCCCCGGGGGGGAAGGGGACCGTTTGTCGGTACGGCTTGAATTACAGGTGCTCGCAGACGTGGGATTGTTGGGGTTACCGAATGCCGGTAAGTCGACGCTTCTTTCAAGAATCTCCGCCGCGCGACCCAAGATTGCCGACTATCCGTTTACCACGCTGTATCCGCACTTGGGCGTAGTGGATATTGGACAAGGCGCGGCTTTCGTAGTGGCGGACATCCCGGGGTTAATTGAGGGCGCGGCCGAGGGGGCAGGTCTTGGGGTTCAGTTCCTGAGGCATCTCAGTCGAACCCGGCTGCTTTTGCACATCGTCGACATCAATGATGTTTCAGGGGGAACACCTCAATCTGCCGTCGAAACGATAGTGCGGGAGCTGGAAGGGTTCGACCCGGAACTTTCCACTCGAGATCGTTGGCTGGTATTCAACAAAGCTGACACGCTAGATCCTTCGGCGGCTGCCGAGATCGTTGAGGAAACGCGTTCTGCGCTTAAGTGGGACCGACCCTGGTTTCTGATCTCCGGCGTCAGTGGACAGGGCTGTGCTGAAATGTGCCAGAAAATCTGGCATGAACTGGATGATGATCGTGCCTAACATCAGCTCCAAAGAAGGCGTTCGGCAACGTTGGGTAATAAAACTCGGCAGTGCCCTGTTATCGCATGCGACAGAGGGTCTCAATCAGCCTTTGATTGCCTCTCTGGCTGACGCGTGCGTTCAGCTGCGAGAGCAGGGTATCGACCCCATTTTGGTCTCATCGGGAGCGATTTCTCAGGGAATGGTTCGACTCGGATGGAAAACCCGCCCTCACGAACTGCATCAGCTCCAGGTCGCTGCAGCGGTGGGACAGATGGGGTTGATTCGGGCCTACCAGTCGGCATTCGAGGACTATGGTGTTGAGACGGCGCAAGTCCTTCTGACCAGTGCCGATCTGAACAATCGGAACCGCTATCTCAACGCAAGAAGCGCATTAAGGTCTATGTTGGAGATGGGCATTGTTCCGGTGGTTAATGAAAACGACACGGTCGTCACGGAAGAGATCCAATTTGGAGATAATGATTCGCTTGGAGCGCTTGTCGGAAACCTCATCGAGGCGGATTACCTAGTCATCCTGACGGACCAGGAAGGCCTATACGAAGCAGACCCGCGTCATGATCCAAAAGCCCAGTTGGTCCGCGAAGCCAGCGCGGGAGACCCTTTGCTGGAGCAGTACGCGGGTCCCAGCGGCGCGTTGGGCCGTGGCGGGATGCTGACAAAACTCCAGGCAGCTGCCAAGGCCGCTCGCTCAGGGGCCTCAACAATTATTTGCTCCGGAAGAAATCCGCAGGTACTCCTGGGTATCCCGCGAGGGGATGTGCCGGGAACGTTTCTCAAAGCGGCGTCTGGTCGAATGGCAGCGCGAAAACTGTGGCTGGCTGGCAGAATGCAATCCCTCGGGCGGGTCTACATCGACGCGGGAGCGTGCAATGTCCTGGTGGGCTCAGGCAGGAGTCTTTTGCCTGTTGGCGTGACCCGGGTTGAAGGAGACTTTCAGCGCGGGGATCTGGTTGACTGCCTGGCGGATGAGGACGGCCGATTGATTGCGCGGGGACTGGCTAACTATTCAGCGTTGGAAACGGCGAAAATCGCAGGTCAGTCGAGCCTTAATATAGAAGAACATCTTGGTTATGTGGATGAGCCGGAACTCATCCACCGGGACAATATGGTATTGGTGTGAGGAGGCGCGGCAGAAAGGCGCCGTCCGAGATCAGGCTGCCGCTTTTGCCTTGAGCCTGGCGTTGAGACGGCTTTTGAGTCTGGCTGCCTGATTGGCGTGGGCCAGGCCTTTGCGAGCTGCGCGGTCAACGCTTGATGTGAGTTCGCGATAGGCAGTCTGGGCGCCTGCGGTGTCGCCTTCCTCAAGACTGCGGTTAAATCGCTTGATCGCGGTGCGCATATTGGAGCGCTGCGACATATTACGGGCCCGATGATTTGCGGCTTGTCGGGCGCGTTTTCGTGCCTGAGCTGTGTTGGCCAAGGTATTCTTCCGGAAAAAAAAGACGCGCAAGTATCGGGAATTACAGTACTTTTGTCAACGGTGAAATTTTGATATCGATCGAGAGAGCGGGATCTACGTCTGAATATGATTAGAAACGTCGGTGCAGTAGGCGGAATGACGCTGATTTCGCGAGTGACGGGCTTGGTCCGTGATATCGCTTTCGCGCAGTTTCTAGGAAGCGGCGCCCTCGCCGACGCCTTTTTTGTGGCATTTCGAATCCCAAACTTCTTCCGGCGGATTTTCGGAGAAGGAGCCCTTTCCGTCGCTTTTGTCCCTGTTTATTCGGAATATGAGGCTCGTTATCCGGCGGCCGAGGCCCGGGCATTTCTGGATCTGATGGCGGGGCGGTTGAGCGTGGTCCTCCTCTCGGTGACCGCGCTTGGAGTGGCCGCATCACCTGTCCTGGTAGGGCTCATGGCACCGGGATTTCTGGATGACCCGATTCGGTATGAGTCAACCGTCTCCACGCTTCGTTGGACGTTTCCCTATCTCTTTTTTATCTCGCTAGTGGCTATGGCAGCGGGAATACTAAATACGCATGACCGGTTCGGAGCCGCGGCTGCCACGCCGATTCTGCTGAACCTAAGCCTGATTACGACGGTATGGCTTTTTGTGCCGGATTCAGAGAATGGGGCGGTGACGCTAGGTATTGGGGTTTTGATCGCAGGCGTTGCGCAGCTCGGGTTTCAGTTTCCGTTCCTGAAAAAGGTGCGAAGAATACCGCTGCCACGGGTGCGGGCGCGATCCCCCGAAGATCAGGCGGGTGCCGCCGGGGTGGGGCAGGTCTTGAAACTGATGATCCCTGCGATCTTTGGAGTTTCGATTGCACAGATTAATCTGCTGGTAAACACCATCCTCGCTTCATTTCTCGTGACTGGCAGTGTGTCCTGGCTTTATTACTCTGATCGTCTAATGGAGTTTCCACTTGGTGTTTTCGGAGTCGCTCTCGCCACTGTGATCCTGCCTACGCTCTCGCGTCAGGTGGCCCAGCGTAGCGAAGAGAGTTATCGAAAGACGCTTGACTGGGCCCTGCGTCTTGTATTTTTGATCTCCCTGCCTGCAGCGGCAGCGCTCGCCATCCTGGCATTCCCATTGATGGTTGCGCTATTTCAGTATGGCGCTTTCTCAGGCGAGGATGCCGTGATGGCCTCACGCGCGTTAGCGGCCTTCTCCATCGGGTTGATCGGTTTTGTGGCCGTGAAAGTGCTCGCGCCCGGTTTTTATGCCCGCAAGGATACCCGCACACCAGTTCTCATTGGTGCGATCGCCATGGGGGTCAATGCCCTGGTGGCGCTGCTGTTAGTGTGGGATCTGGCGCATGTGGGGTTGGCGCTCGCGACCAGCGCGGCAGGCCTGGTAAACGCGTTCCTGCTTTATTACCGACTGACCAGGTTAGGGCACTTTAACGCGGGGGAGGGCTGGCTCCTGTTTTTGGTACGGGTGGTCGTCGCCACTGTGGTCATGTCGACGCTTCTCTACCTTGCCCAGGGTCTGCAGAGTGAATGGCTGGCCGCTAGTCTTTTTGAGCGCGTGAGTCGCCTTTCCTTCCTGATTGTCTCTGGGGCTTTGGCGTATTTCGGTGTGCTTTATGTGACCGGGCTTCGGGTGCATCAACTTTTGGTGCGACCCTAATGGAGTCCAACACTTTTCCGGCAGAGGTGATTGCCTCGATCAGTCATCCGGGCGAGTCAAAACACTTCTCCTTGTCAGAAGCCAAGCAGGTGTTGCCGGTGCTTCAGAAAATCACTCGGTCAGCGGCTCAAGAGTTGGCCCCATTGCAGGATCAGATGAGCAGTTTGCTTGATTGCGATCCAAGACAAGAGCCCCTAAGGGAACATTTCGAACAGATTGTTCGAAAGTGGATCTCGCAGGTTCAACGGCTGGGGCTGCGGGTGTCAGGATTGTGGGAAGTCGGATTCGACATGGGCGATGGATACGTGTGCTGGCGTCATCCTGAACTGCGTCTGGCATACTTTCGGTATTACGAAGAAAGCTTTTCTCTGCGCCGGCCGCTGGGGCAGGTCATTGAGGAGGACCAACCCGAGTGGGCATACCAGTAGAGCCCTTGAAGACCGATGATTCTGATCCGCGATTCCTATAATGTTCAAGCACAGCACCGGCCCTCGGTCGTCTCGATTGGAAATTTCGATGGGGTGCATTTGGGACATGTCCGCTTGTTGGCCCTGTTGAAAGAAAAGGCAGAAGCTCTAGGTGCGAAAGCGACGGCGATGACCTTTGAGCCGCATCCGCACGAATTCTTTAGTCCGCAGAATGCGCCCCCCAGACTGCTGCGGTGGCGGGACAAACTCGAAAAGCTTGCCGAAGCCGGCGTCGATCAGGTGTTCTCGCTTCGATTTAATGAGTCTCTTTCCCAGACTTCTGCGGAAGATTTCGTCAGGAAATATCTGGTCCAGGGTATCGGGGTTCGGCACGTGGTTATTGGTGATGATTTCCGATTCGGCCGAAAGCGATCCGGTGATGTGCACTTGTTACGAAAACTAGGGGCGCAATGGGATTTCAGTATCAGCACTGTTGACACGTACGTGATCGGAGACGAACGCGTCAGCAGCACGCGAATTCGTGAGGTACTCAGGCAGGATGACTTTGAGACCGCCGAGTCACTCTTGGGCTACCCGTACGCCATTCACGGAAAGATTGCCCACGGAGACAAACGAGGGCGCACGATCGGGTTCCCGACGGCCAACATAGTGTTGCCCCATGACAATATTCCTGTTTGGGGTGTCTATGCTGTTCTGATGCACTTCCCGGGATCCGGTACGCGCCCGGGCGTGGCGAACGTCGGAATCCGGCCAACCGTAGGAGGCGATCGAGTCCTGCTCGAGACGCACCTTTTCGATTTTTCGGAAGATATCTATGGCGAGCGNGTCCNCGTTGAATTCAAGACAAAGATTCGATCNGAGCAGCGNTTTGAATCCTTCGACGCATTGAAAGCGCAGATTGCCCAGGANGCGACGGCAGCCCGCTCATGGTTTGAGCNGNCCTAGAAATATCGACGTGATNGAAAANNGGATNNAGGTGAAAACNAGCCGGCAGCGTTTTATCTTTGCGCTATTGGCGTTCGCCNTATTACTGGGNGATTGGCTCAGCAAGATTCTGTTTCAGGGTTGGTTGGAGNCAGGAGGNNCTATCGATGTTGTTCCCGGTTTTCGGCTGATTCTGGTCCACAATCACGGTGCGGCCTTTGGCTTTCTGGCTTCCGCTGGTGGTTGGCAAAGAGGGTTTTTTATTCTTGTCGCCGCCGGGGTGATAATTTATCTGGCGTGGCGCTTATGGATGGCCCGACCTGAAGAGAAGATGACGAACATTGGCTTTGCCATGATTCTCGGTGGTGCAGCAGGTAATTTGATCGATCGAGTACGCCATGGTTACGTTGTCGACTTTATTGATATTTATGTGCGGGGTTGGCATTGGCCTGCTTTTAATGTGGCCGATGCAGCGATCTCGATTGGAGCAGTGGTGGTGATTGTCGACAGCCTTGGATTTTTCCGACCAAAGCCCAGCGAGCAAACCGAGAATGGCGCTCCATAGATGAGATCAGTGCAGGCAAATGACAGGATCCTGATCCAGTACCGAGTACTGGATGCGGCCGGGACGGTCCTGGAAGATTCCAGGCAGACGCCAGTTGAGATTACGATTGGTGAGGGCAGTCTGCCCTACATCGTTGAGAGCACTCTTCTGGGTCGGAAAGTGAAAGAGCATATCTGCATAGAAATAACTGCTTCAGACGAGGCATTTGGAGCATTCGATCAGACGAAGATCCAACGCCTGCCGAGCAGTCAGTTCGAGGGATTTGGAGCGGTAGAACCGGGCATGCTTTTGGAGTTTTCTCTTCCGGACGGTGAAGGCGTAGCAGGTTGTGTCACCGAGGTTGCTGAGAGTGAGATCACTGTCGATTTCAACCATCCTTTGATCGGTCGCGATTGTATTTATGAAATGGATCTTGTTGGATTCGTAAATTCAACAAAGGAACAAACGGCTAAGGATCCGGCAACCTGATGGGTGGGTTCACAATCGAACTTGCGAATCCCCGGGGCTTTTGCGCGGGCGTAGATCGTGCGATCGAAATAGTTGAACGCGCACTGGATCGATATGGTGCCCCGATTTATGTGCGGCATGAGGTGGTGCATAACCGCTATGTCGTTAATGACCTTAAAGAGAAAGGCGCTGTGTTCGTTGATGAGCTTGAGGAAATCCCCGACGGCGCCACAGTCATATTCAGCGCGCATGGAGTAGCCCGAGTGGTTCAGGAGGAGGCCGCAAACCGCGAACTGCGCGTACTGGATGCGACCTGTCCGTTGGTCACCAAGGTTCACGTGGAAGTCAGCCGCTACGGCGGCGAGGACAAGACGGTTATCCTGGTTGGACATGCAGGACATCCTGAGGTCGAGGGAACCATGGGCCAGGCCACCGGAATGGTTCACCTGGTGGAGTCTGTCGAGGACATTGAGGATCTCAGCATTCCCGACGGGACACCCCTGGCCTACGTGACCCAGACCACGCTGTCGGTCGAAGATACTGCGACGATACTGAAAAGATTGCGGGCGCGGTTTCCCAACATCGAAGGCCCGCGGCGCGACGATATCTGCTATGCCACACAGAATCGTCAGGATGCAGTGCGGGCGATCGCGGGCCGCTGTGATGTCGTCTTCGTGGTCGGCTCTGTGACCAGCTCAAACTCAAATCGGCTACGGGAGTTGGCGGAGCAAACAGGTGCCCGTGCGTATTTAATTGACGGCGCGGAGGATATTGATCAAAAAGTGCTTGAAGGCGTTAATCAGGTCGGCGTTACCGCTGGCGCGTCTGCGCCCGAGATCCTGGTCGATGCGGTAGTCAAAAAACTCAAAGCACTGGGGGGATCCCCTAAAGGCGCCTCCTCCCCGTTGGACGAAGGGGTTTCTTTTTCCCTGCCATCGGAACTTCGCGACTGAACTCACAAATTCGCGCTAGCGCATTTTGAACCAGTGTGCGGGCGGTCCTATTAGTGCGCCCTCCGGCCTCTGGGTTTTTCTCGGCGCTGAATTGGCAACACCATCCGCCTTGGTACGCGCGAGAACGTGTTGTCTGGGTATAATAAAAATGGATTGGGGTGGCTAAAAATGATATATCAAGTTATATGCGGAAACGTCGCGGAATAGATCCTAGTGACAAA
>NZKZ01000137.1 GCA_002694065.1 Acidiferrobacter sp. | reverse complement strand
TCGCTGCCCGCATTCTCGGCGCCTACGCCGTGATCTATGTGGCGTATCTGTACGTGCCGGTGCTTTTCCTGCCACTCTTTTCGTTCAATGATTCCATCTATATCAGTTTCCCGCTACGCGGCTGGACGTTCAAATGGTACGAGTCCATGCTGGCGAACGATGCCCTGCACCGCGCTCTGGTGAACAGTCTCAAAGTGGGGCTGACAACCGCATTCATCAGCACGGTGCTGGGTATTCTTGGCGCAAAAGCCGTAACGCGTTATCGATTGCCCGGGCAAAAGCCGGTGGTGGCCATGATCATGCTGCCGCTGGTCGTCCCCGAGATCATCCTCGCGATGGCGTTACTGATGGTGATTCTGCGTGCCGGCGGTTCCTTGGGTCTCGTCAGTATCGCGGCGGGTCACATTCTGCTTTGCGTGCCCTTTGCCATGGTCGTGCTGATGTCACGTTTTGAAGGGTTTGACAGGTCGTTGGAGGAGGCATCGCATGATCTTGGTGAAAACGGCTGGTGGACGTTCTGGCGTGTGACTTTCCCCAATGTACTGCCAGGCATTGTGGCAAGCCTGTTACTCACCTTTACTATTTCATTTGATGAATTCATCATGGCTTTTTTCCTCGGCAGCACAGAACCCACGTTACCTGTCTTCATGTGGAACCAGTTGCGGTTTCCAAAACTGCTCCCCGGTGTTTTGGCGCTGGGGGCCTGCATTTTGATTGCTAGCGTACTTATTGTCCTGGTGGCAGAGTGGTTTCGCCGCCGGAATACCTCGGACTCACAGTCGGGAGATGTGATCATTGGATAACAGTTTTATCGATATTGTGGGTGTCTCGAAGTCTTTTGGCGACGTGACGGCGGTCGACGACATCTCGCTCTCTGTTCGGCAGGGAGAGTTCTTTTCGTTATTGGGGCCATCGGGTTGCGGCAAGACAACTTTGCTGCGCATCCTCGGGGGCCTTGAAACACCTGGGAGCGGCACCGTGCGGATCGATGGTCAGGACATCACCGATATGCCGGCACATCTTCGACCAACCAACATGGTGTTTCAGAATTACGCGATATTTCCCCACCTTAATGTTGAGCAGAATGTGGCCTACGGTCTTCGCCAGCAGAAATTGTCCCGCGAAGAGCAGACAGAAAAAGTGTCGTCAGCGCTTGCGATGGTCAAGCTCGAAGGATTCGAAAAGCGCGGCGCGGATGAGATGTCAGGGGGTCAGAAGCAGCGGGTGGCTCTGGCAAGGGCGCTGATCAAGCGACCCAAGGTGCTGCTTCTGGATGAGCCGCTGGGCGCCCTCGACAAGAAGTTGCGGGAAGAAATGCAGATTGAACTGCGGATGCTTCAGCAGCAGGTAGGAATTACCTTTGTGTTTGTCACCCACGATCAGGAGGAGGCGTTGACGCTTTCTGATCGGGTGGCAGTGATGGGCGAGGGGCGAATTCTGCAGATGGACTCGCCGCGCCAGATCTACGAGCGACCAAAGAATCGGGAGGTCGCAGACTTTATTGGTCAGATGAACCTGCTATCGGGAGCAGTTGAGTCTGTCGGGGATAAGGTGACGGTTAACACGCCTACGCTGGGTAATGTCTGTGTTGAAAGCAACGATCAGGATGTGGTGGTTGGCGATGCGGTGACCTTGGCTATCCGACCGGAAAACCTGAAACTGCGATCGACGTCAGCGCCCGGAGCGGTCCGCGTGACCCTGGCGGCCAGCGCATTTTGGGGGCACACCACCTATTACCGGGTCGTCGTGACCGGGGCAGAGGGTGAGTCACTGGACGTGGCGCAACAGGACTACAGTGGCTCGGAAAAAGCAGGGGACGAGGCGTGGCTGGGGTTTGATTCAGAGGATCTCTTGTTGCTCAAAAACTAGCCGCTTAACGCGATTCTAAATTTTCTGTACAGCAATACAGACATTTGTATACTCATACAATCTGGATTAAATCCTAGCACGCCAGGTTGAAATTATGAGTTCAGGTGCTCCCGTTCGGATACCTCGGCTGAATGTCGATAGACGCGCCCAACTGATTGAGGCCACGATCGACGTCATCTACCGGGACGGTTTGTCGCGGCTCACCCTTGCCAAGGTTGCACAGCAGGCAGGGCTGTCGACCAGCATCGTTAATTTTTATTTCAAAACCAAAGAGCATTTACTCCTGGAAACGCTTAATGCTGTTTCGCAGGAGTACGAAGCTGCCGTGGACCGGGCATTCGCTCGCTCACCTGATCCGACCAGCACGCTGCGAGCGCTGGTCGACGCGATGCTCGATCCAGATCTGTGCACACCGGCCCGCGCCGCGGTCTGGTATGCGTTTATGGGGGAGAGCCAGGCCCGGAGTGACTACATCGGGGCCGTAAGGGTTCGAGAACTCGCTATCCGCCAACGCGTTGAAACCTTGTTCACCACCCTGTTTCAGGGCGCTGGCGATGCCAAGACAAAAACCGGTCGGGCTGGGCCTTTGGCCCGTGCCTTTGATGCATTGATTGACAGTGTCTGGGAGCAATCCATGCTCGAGCCCGATACGATTGATCTTGAGGCTGCGCGAAAGACCTGTCTTGATTATCTGCAGAGCGTATTACCTTTGGGGCTGGATATATCAGACGAGCCAACTCATGACGACTCGATATCAATTTCTGAGGGTGTTGGCAATGGCATGCTCTCGGCCTGGACCTATACCAGCAATGAACTTCACGAGCTTGAAATGTCAGAACTCTTCAGGCGCGAGTGGATGCTGGCAGGCCATATCTCAGATGCGCCGAGGCCGGGAGACTATCTCACCCTCGAGGTGGGGTCAGAGCGTGTTCTGGTGGTGCGAGACGATAAAGAGACTTTGCGCGCCTTCCATAACGTGTGCCGTCACCGCGGTTCCCGGGTGGTTCCCAAAAGCCAGGGTAATTGCGGGCACGTGATGCGCTGCCCCTTCCATGGCTGGACTTATAGCCTGGATGGACGACTAAAAAGTGTTCCGCGTCTGCAGACGTTTGAGAACCTGGAAGTGAGCGAGCACGGCCTGGTCCCGCTGGAGCTCGAAGTCTGGCAGGGGCTCATCTTTATCCGGTTTGAGCCGGGCGGCGAGCCGGTGGCCAAGCAGCTTCATGCCATCGAAGAGCGAGTGGCCAGTTATCGGCTGGCGGATATGATCTCCCTGGGAGAGGCGAGTGTCAGCGAAGTTCGCTACAACTGGAAGTTCTTCCACGATGTCGATAACGAGGGCTATCACGTACCTTCTGCCCATCCGGCACTTCAGGAGTTATACGGAAGGAGTTATCGGGATGATTTCATCGGCAATATTCCCGTCTCAACGGGAACGGTGGACGATCAGCCCGCAAGTGCCTGGAGCGTCGCGCGGTATAAATCCCTTTTGCCGGACATGGCGCACCTTCCCAAGGAGGCGCGTCGTCTTTGGCTGTACTTTGGCATTTTCCCTAACGCCATAATCTACTTCTATCCCGAGAAGGCCGGTTACTACATGTCTTTGCCATGTGGGCCCGATCAGACCAGGGTCGTTTCCCGGGAGTACGGGTTGCCGAGTAACTCGCGCGAGATACGGGCGGCACAGTATTTAAGCAGCAGAATCGACACCTTAACCAGCCGGGAGGACGACGCCCTGGTGCGATGGCTTCAGGAAGCGGCCGGGACAAGCGTCTTTCCGTTGGACAACCTTGCCGATATAGAAGCCGGCGTGTTGCAGTTTCATCAACGCCTGAAAGAGAAAATCCCCGTCATGAGCCGCCGGTGTGCGCCGGCAGCGAAATCCATTACGGATCTGAATGATCGCCTTAAAGCAGTGACAGCCCGTTAGCGCGTTTTTAGACCAAACCCTTAAGCCCAAGTTAAAAATCAAGCAAAACCAAAAAGGAGAGCCAGCATGTCTACCCCCCGTCCCATGGACCTTTCCGCAGTTCGTCGCATGGATGCGCATGTCGTGCATCCGTGGGAGTCTTTTGATATTCCAAATACCGGTCGAACGGTACTGGGGGTGGGCGACGGGTCTTACGTATTTGACGCCAAGGGTAACCGTCTCCTGGATGGTCCCGGGGGGATGTGGTGCGTTAACGCCGGTCACGGCCAAACGAAGATTGTAGAGGCGATTCATCAGCAGGCCGCGCAGTTGTCTTATACGAGCCCCTGGAGTCACCCAACAGAACCTGCTGCCCGGCTGGCTGAGCGCCTGGCGGCGGTGACGCCGGGCGACCTCGATCATGTTTTTTATGCGACCGGTGGATCCACTGCGGTCGATTCGGCGCTGCGCTTCATGATGTTCTACAACAACGTGCTCGACCGGCCGCAAAAGAAGCACATCATATCTCGGCATGACGCTTATCACGGCAGCACCTATCTTTCAGCAGCCGTTTCAGGGAAGCCCCGCGACAAGAACTGGCTCGATACCCGATTGGATACCGTGCATTTCATTTCCTCGCCTAACCCTTATCGACGGCCCGAGGGGATGGATGTAGACGGCTTCAGGGATTTTCTGGTGAAGGAACTCGAGGACAAGATTCTCGAGGTGGGGCCGGACAAGGTGGGCGCGTTTATCGCAGAGCCGATTCTGGCCTCGGGAGGAGTCATCGTTCCTCCGGCGGGTTATCACGCAGGCTGTCTGGAGGTCTGTCGACGCCACGATGTGATTTACATCTCGGATGAAGTGGTCACGGGGTTTGGCCGTCTGGGTCATTGGTTTGCCTCAGAACCAGTCTTTGATATCACGCCGGATATCATTATTTCAGCCAAAGGCTTAACGTCCGGATATATCCCCCTGTCCTGTGTAATTATCTCCGACAGACTGATCCAGGCTGTCAGTGGCGACAGTAATCGAGGATCCGTCTTTTCTAACGGATTTACCTATTCAGGTCATCCGGTGGCGTGTGCGGCGGGTATCGCGAATATGGAGGTCTTTGAGTCGCAGGGTCTGCTCGAGAATGCGCTTGAGGTGGGCCCTTATATGCAGGAGCAGTTACGGACGCTGTCGGATCTGCCCATCGTCGGTGATATCCGAGGCATGGGTTTGATGGGTTGCCTGGAGTGCGTGGCCAGCCAGGAGAGTCGTCAGCCCCTGGAGCTCGACTATGAAGTGGGCAGCCGGATCGACAAGCACTGCCAGGCACTGGGGCTTTTAGTTCGGCCGTTAATCAATATGTGTGTAATGTCGCCGCCGCTTTGCATCACCCGGGAGCAGATTGACGAGATGATAAGCATTCTTCGCGAGGGAATTTCCCGCACTATGGCTGATCTGGAAGCTGAGGGAATTGCAGAGTTCCATTAGTGCTGAGGGAGGGCTAGGACAACGTTACCACCACCTTTGATTCACTTTGTGGTGGTGATAACGGGATTGTGTTGGCGCGCGTAGTCCCGGCAGGCATCCCAGTCTTCTTCAAAGTGGTTGCGGATGCGCTCCAGGCTGTTGGGTTGGATCAGCGGATGTGGGTCGAGCAGTGCCTTGGGAACCAGTTTGGCCGCACCCAGAATGCCGTAGCAGGTCCAGAGTCTCAGCCGGCGCTGCACCCGATGAAGCCCGGGGTGCTGCGCAGCCTCCGGAACCTCAGCAAATAGGCGCTTGCCGACCTGCCGAGTGANTTTAAGTTGATCATCGCTCCAGGAACTGTGCACCACAGAGAGGTCAATCTTTTCTCGNTGATAGTGGGCCCCCGTGAANGCACAGATCTGATCGATCAAGGCAAACGGGTCGGTTTTGAGGTCTTCGTGGAATAACACNAGAGGNGCGGAGCCAAAACGGGACTCAATGGCTTCNATCATGGGCATGAAGCGCATTTNNNGNTCACCCCAGANGAGCGGTGCAGAACTGCCCAGATCCGCATAGCGCTCAAATTCCATGCTGCCGCCGTTTTTGAGGTAACGCCGGTAGTGAGACGCGATCCAGCGATCATGACGGCGGAGCACCAGAATCACGCGCGCATCGGCTTTAAAGGCGGCGAACTCGTCCAGACGTTGGGTCAGTCGGTAAGCTGCTTCGCGCGAGATCAGGTAGCGGCGGTCCCGGGTGCGGTCAATAAGTTTTTGATACCCGCGGTACCGGTCGCGAGGCACATAGCGGATGTTTTCCAGTTTGGGAAACACCCTGTCCTGAAGGTAGGTGGACGCCGCCTTCCCTAGACCCACATGATAGAAGATCTGATATTCGCCCGGATCCCTGGCCACGATGAGCCGACGCGTTGGGGAGTTAGTCGGCGCGCTCGGTCTGTGCGCGTTGGGCGAGATAATTCATCAGATCAATCAGTTCGTTATGCCCACCGGCAAAGGAAACCTTTGTCCGGTATTTCCCATCAACAATGATCGTTGGAACGCCATCGGTCTCGTATCGGCCAGACATATCTGCGGCATGAGCAACCATTGAGTCGACACCAAAGGAGTTGAAGGTATCCAAAATCGGTTGAGGGTCAAGACCCTGCTCGGCGACCCAGTCCGCCACCTGTTCCGCGGTCCGGAAGCGCTTTCGCTCCTCATGGATGGCCTCAAAGTAGGCGTCATGTAGCCTATCCACCAGGCCCAGGGCGACAAAGGTGTAGTAAACCCGGGCATCGAAAGCCCACGACCGATTCAGGATGGCGGGAAGTCGAACAAACTCCACGAACTCCGGTTTGTTCTTGAGCCATTTGTTCAGGTAGGGCTCGAGCGCATAGCAGTGCGGGCAGCGATACCAGAAGAGTTCAAGTACTTCTATCTTGTCGCCCGTGTGAACAGGCTGCGCAACTTGAAGTTCAAAGAAGTTGACGTCCTGTTGGTACTCCTGCGCTCCTGTCGGCAGGCTCAGGAAGAAAAACAGGCCCAGTATGCTAAGAACTTTTCTCATTGAAGTGTCCTCGGAAAAATAGTTTGTTCAATTCAACTGCGCGGCAAGGAGGTCGCGCAGTCCGTCGAAACTGCCGTTGCTCATCATGACCACTCGGTCGCCTGCTTCGACTACGCCACAGACCGCATCAACGATCTGTGTATTGGAATTGCACACCATAATTTTATCGCCGTCTTTGAGGTGTGTCAGTTCTTCGGGATCCCAATTCAGGTCATCATGACGACGGACAATGGCGACGTCGGCCAGTGACAGCGCCTGCGCCAGTTCAGGCCGGTGAAAGCCCTGCTTCATCGTGTTGGAGCGCGGCTCGAGCACGGCAATGACTTTTCCTTGAGAGTCACAAGACCGGAGCGACTTTAGAGTTTCCCGAACAGCCGTAGGGTGATGGGCGAAGTCGTCGAAAAGCGCGATGGACGATTTCGGGTTGACCCGCTCAAGACGCCGCTTGGGCGAGCGAAATTCAGCCAGAGCCGCGCAGGCGTCCTCTGGTTTGGCGCCGGCGGTATGACTCGCGGCAATGGCACCTATCGCGTTCTGCAGATTGTGCTGGCCCATCAGCGGCCACTCGACTGTCGCAACGTGATGATTTTCGCAGTAGACGTCAAAACGCCGACAGTCCGGCTGCAGGGCGACAGCCCGCCAGTCGGCAGGGGCGTCGGTGCAACTGTAGCGGATGACCTGCGACCAGCAGCCGCGTGCCAACAAGTCGGAGAGTCCGGGTTGATCTGCGTTGATAACAACAGTGCCGTTCGCGGGGACGCTGCGCAGCAGATACTGAAACTGTTTTTCAATATCGGCAATGCTGTCGAAAATATCTGCGTGGTCAAATTCGAGATTGCCAATCATCAGGACATCAGGACGATAGTGAAGGAACTTCGAGCGCTTATCAAAAAACGCTGTATCGTATTCATCCGCTTCAATAACAAACCAGTCTCCCGCGCCAAGCCGTGCTGAGACGTCGAAGTTTCCAGGCACTCCGCCAATCAGAAACCCAGGCTCGAGGCCGCATGCATGGAGCAGAAAAGCGCAGATACTGGAAGCGGTGGTCTTGCCGTGTGTGCCGGCGATCGCAAGGACACGTTTTTGCGGAATAAGGGTCTCGCGTAACCATTGGGCTCCCGAGGTGTAGGCCAGACGCTGATTCAGTATGGCCTCGACCAGGGGGTTGCCCCGCGACAACGCATTGCCAATCACAAAGAGATCGGGTGCTTTTCCTGAGTCGAGGAACCCTGGTTCATATCCTTCTTCAGCCGCAATACCCTGAGAGGCGAGCAGATCGCTCATGGGCGGATAGATCGCCTGGTCACAACCGCTGACCTCAAAGCCTGCTTCGCGGGCGATCAATGCAAGTCCGGCCATAAACGTCCCGCCAATACCTGCGATATGGATAGAGTTGTTCAACCAGACGGACTGCCGCTGAGCGTCATGATTGTCGCCATGATCACTGACTGACAGGCAACGATGATCAAAAGCGCCAGCCCCAGCCCGCATTCCATCGCCTGCCGCAGAATGGAAGCCATGACGGCGAGTGACCAGATCGCGATGCCGGCGGCAACGAGGAGAGGCGTCGTCAGCACCATCACAGGGTCAGGACCCTCCGGCAGCAGGCGCTCATGCCATCCGAAGAAGGGCAGGGCCAACAATTGCAACAGCGTCGTTGCTCCGAACATGGCTGTCAGGGTCTGGGTCGTGCGTTCCGAGAGACTTCTAAATCGCAAAAGCAAACTGATCAGTAGCGCGAACAGCAGCACTTGGCCGACCGACATGAACAGGCCTCGAATTAATCCGGCATTGGGAACTGCGTTGATGGCGCTTGTAATCACCGCAAGCGCGGCGGTGGCCAACAGCAGGGTTTCAGAGCGCGGCACATCCTGGGCGCGGTGCCGGAAAAGGCATAGATTGATGAACAGCTGCAGGAAACTGACCATAAGGTTTAATCAGTAATTGAGATGACCCGATGATATCATCAGCCCGCTTTTTCCCTGTCTTCAGTAACACCTGAATTGTCGTTGGCAAAAACAGTCTGTTGAACACGCGCACCCTTTGGATCGATCACCAGGAGGCTCTGGACGCATGGGTGATACATGCAAAGAGCGCTTCATGGCTGGGCGTGGATACAGAATTCGAGCGGGTACGCACCTTCTTCCCCCGGCTTTGCCTGCTCCAGATGGCCACTTCCGAGCAGGCAGTGTGTATCGATCCGCTTGCGGAACTTGATTGGGATGGCGTCCGGGCCTTGATCAGCGAACCGCAGCCGGTCAAGATCTTCCACGCTGCCCGCCAGGATCTCGAAGTGCTGCAGCAGCACTTTTCAGTCGTCCCGGGAGCATTTTTTGACACCCAGATTGCCGCGGCCTTTTGCGGATACGGGGAGCAGGTCGGCTATGCCCGCATGGTCAAGGAAATCTGTGATGTGTCGCTTTCCAAGGCGTTTACCCGAACCCCTTGGTGCCGGCGGCCCTTAAGCGAGGCAGAAGTGCAGTATGCGCTGGATGATGTCCACTATCTGGGTACGCTGTACCACACCCTGCTTGCAGGCCTTCAGGATCGTGGGCGTGAGACCTGGCTGACTGAGGACTGTGCGGCACTCATTTGTGAGGAATCACTGCGTAAGGCAGAGCATGCGCCGATAGAAAAGGTCATGAGGGCCTGTGCCGGGATGGATCGCGTCAGTCAAAGCGTGGCGCTGTCGTTGGCGCGGTGGCGTGAGGATCTTGCCCGGGGAGTAGATCGTCCGCGAGAATGGCTGATCTCAACAGATACGCTTATCGAACTGGCGCAGACCCGGCCGCAAAATACCCAGGCTTTGTCGGCGGTGATGGGGCTCGAAAAAGGCACGCTGAAGCGTCGAGGGGAAGAGATTCTGGATGTCATCCGTGAGAGTGAAACGCCTGATTCGGACTTTGTTGCGATGTCCCGGCCGACCAGACCCGATGCCGCGGAAAAGGCATTGGGGAACGCTCTATGGAAATATCTCGGGGAGGTGTGTGAGCGTGAGGGTGTCCCTCCATCCGCCATTGCGCCAAGGAACGAGATTCGTGCACTTGCGGCGGGCAAGCGAAATCTTCGCGTATTAAGCGGCTGGCGCCGAAGTTTTATAGGGGAATTGCTGCTGGAACGGGTGGATCCGGCAGGTTCGTCAAGCCCTTGATAAAATAAGGGCAGATTTTTTGCCATGGAGGAGGTTTATCCATGTCTGGTTTGCGCACAATACTTGTTCCATTCAATAACACCCAGCCCAATGTAGCGGCGATTGATGCCGCAAAACGCATAGCGGAAGTTGAAGGTGCCTATATCGAAGGCGCCTACAGCCGTCAGGTGCTTCCGATTATTGCGGGGGAAGGCATTACTTTGCCCGGGGACTATCTCGCTGCTTTCGAAGAAGAGGGCAGACAGCAGGCAACACTCGCGCGCGAGGCTTTCGAGTCACTTATCGCAGAGCGGGGAATTCCGTTGAGTTCGCTGGACGGAGAGGGCTTGCGGGCGGGCTGGACGGAAATGATGGGGACTGGACCCGAGGGTTTGGGTGAGTATGCCAGGGCCTTCGGGATCAGCGTATTGCATCGTGAACTGGCGAATGGCGATATGGACTGGAAGAGTACTGCCGAGGCACTGCTTTTCGAAAGTGGTCGACCTTTGCTGCTTGTCAGCGATCAAATACCCCAGACGATTGGCCGCCGGATACTGGTGGCCTGGAACGGCAGCACAGAGACCGCGCGAGCGCTGAGTGCGGCAAGACCCTTGCTCGCCCGGTCGGAAGCGATACAGGTGCTGTCTGTGGAGGGGGGCATGGTTTCCGGACCGGACGTGGAACTGATCACTGCACATCTTCGGGCCAGCGGATTTAACGTCCAATCCAAAATGGCAGAGAGCGCCGGTTCCACGGTGGGCCAGGTCATTGTTTCCGAGGCAAAGGACTTTGATGCGGACCTGATCATCAAAGGTGCTTTTACACGCAGCCGCCTGCGCCAACTGGTCTTTGGCGGACCGACCAGCGAGATCTTTAATCACGCAACGTGCCCCGTGATTTTGTGTCACTAGAGTAATCTAGACGCGCGGCCCAGTAGCCTCATAACCGCCCGGTCACTTCGGTTCGAGGCAGTCTATTTAGTCGGATAAAGGCGCGAGCCGCGAGGTCTGGCTGTTGCCTGACGTTGATGAATTTTTTGGGACTTAGAAAAAAGGAGAGTGGTTCATGAAGAAACCGGTTCGGGTTGCGGTCACAGGTGCTGCCGGACAGATCAGTTACGCCATGCTGTTCAGGATTGCTGCGGGCGATATGCTTGGAAGCGACCAGCCGGTCATTCTGCAGCTGCTCGAAATCCCTCCGGCGATGGACGCCCTTAAGGGCGTTGTCATGGAGCTTGATGATTGTGCATTCCCGCTGCTTCACGGCATAGTGGCGTCCGATGATCCTGCCGTTGCATTTGCGGACATAGATTTCGCTATGCTGGTAGGTGCCCGCCCTCGGGGCCCGGGGATGGAGCGCAAGGACCTGCTGACCGAGAATGCCCGAATATTCTCGGTGCAAGGCAAGGCGCTGAATGAGGTGGCCTCTCGCGATGTCAAGGTGCTGGTGGTTGGGAATCCAGCAAATACCAATGCCTTGATTGCCTCTGCAAACGCGCCGGATATCGATGCCGCCCAATTTACGGCAATGACGCGTTTGGATCACAATCGCGCCATCAGTCAGTTGGCGGACAAAACCCGCTCAGCAACCACCGATATCTCCAGGGTAACCATCTGGGGAAATCACTCTGCCACCCAGTATCCTGATATCTATCACACCAGGATTGGCGGGAAGCCTGCGACGGATCTCGTTGATGAGTCGTGGATAAAGGACGATTTCATTCCTACGGTGCAGCAGCGCGGCGCGGCGATTATCAAGGCCCGTGGCGCTTCGAGCGCGGCATCAGCCGCGGGCGCCGCGATTGATCATATGCGTACCTGGACCCACGGCACGTCACAGGATGACTGGGTCAGCATGGCGATTCCATCAACCGGAGATTATGGAATTGAACCGGGACTGATCTACTCCTTCCCTGTGACCTGCACGAACGGCGAGTACGCCGTGGTGCAGGATCTTGAAATCAATGATTTCAGCGAGGATAGGATGAAGGTCACTGAGGCTGAGCTCCGTGAGGAGCGTGACGGGGTAAAGGATCTTTTGGGTTAAGCCCGGAACTTTTTCCATGATGACAGGAGCACCATGATTCAACTTGCTATTGCCGGCGCTGCAGGCCGAATGGGGCAGAGTCTGGTTTCGGCCTGCGAGGCTCATGAATCGTTTGTCCTGGCACACGCTTTCGAGCAGCCCGGACATGCATCGGTGGGCCAGTCTGCAGGCAGTGGCCAAAGCCCGGTGATACTGACCGATAGTATTGATGGTCCGTCGTTCGATGTGTTGATCGATTTCACCTCGCCAGCGGCGTCTTTAGCCAATCTTGCTTCTTGTGCCGAACAGGGCCGAAAAGCCGTCATCGGGACAACGGGGTTTTCTGATGCGGATAGAGAGCGCATGGCTGAGCTTGCCGAAAAAACAGCGGTTGTCTGGGCGCCGAATATGAGTGTAGGCGTCAATATCACCTTGAGACTGCTGGAACTTGCGGCCGGGGCATTTGGCGACGACGTTGATGTCGAGATCATTGAGGCGCACCATCGCCACAAGGTAGACGCGCCTTCCGGCACTGCCCTGAAGATGGGCGAAGTAGTGGCCGAGACACTCGGCAGAACACTTGACGAACACGGGGTTTTTGCCCGGCAAGGTCATACGGGGCCGCGCACGGACAAGGAAATCGGATTTTCCACTATCCGGGCGTCGGACGTGATCGGCGAGCACAGCGTGTGGTTTGCCGGGGCCAAAGAGCGGGTGGAAATTACCCACAAGGCGTCCGGTCGGGAAATCTATGCCAATGGGGCGCTGCGCTGCGCGCAATGGCTGATGGAAAAGTCTTCTGGCCTCTTCGACATGCAGGATGTATTGGGATTAAAGTCGTAAAAGAGGCCGTGAACGATTGATGTTTGGGGCGCGAGAGGATAGACTGCTCTCCCCGAGATGAGCGAGCATCTGATTCAGAAAAAAGGAGAGACCCAGGGGTCTCTCCTTTTTTTTGTCCGGACAAAGGTTTGATTCCGTGATCCCTGCGATTCTGGCTCTTGAAGATGGAACGGTTTTTCGGGGCCGATCTATTGGCGCAGCCGGCGAAACGGTCGGCGAAGTGGTATTCAATACGGCGATGACGGGCTACCAGGAGATCGTTTCGGATCCCTCATATGCCCGGCAGATTGTCACCTTGACTTGTCCGCATATCGGCAACGTTGGCGCCAATGACGAGGATAAGGAAGCCGAAGTCGCTTATGCCTGTGGTCTCGTTGTGCGCGATTATCCGGCACTGCTCAGCAATTTCCGCTCTCAAGAAAGTTTGAGTGACTTCCTGATCCGCCAAAACGTCATTGGGATCAGCGATATCGACACGCGGCAGTTAACGCGTGTACTGCGTGAAAAAGGGGCGCAAAACGGTTGTCTGCAGGCTGGCGATATCGACGAGACCGGAGCCGTTGCCAAGGCGCAGGCCTTTGCCGGCCTCAAGGGGATGGATCTCGCCAAAGCAGTTACTACTGAAAGGCCCTATCTGTGGGAAGAGGGCAGTTGGGA
>NZKZ01000023.1 GCA_002694065.1 Acidiferrobacter sp. | reverse complement strand
ACGTCCTTAATTCCGGCAGTCACAGCCGAAAGCACTTCGAAATGGGCGTCACAATACTGGGCCACCATTTTGGCGAGGGTCGTCTTGCCTGTTCCCGGAGGCCCCCACAACACCATCGAATGAATTCGCCCGGCAAGCAGCGCCTGACGAAGGGCCGCTCCCTCCCCTACCAGTTGGCTTTGGCCCACGAATTCATCAAGGGTTTGCGGGCGCAGGCGCTCCGCAAGCGGTTGATAGTCTCCCGATGTCTCGTCTGGCTTCATATCTTTGGGATCGTATCTCCTAAAACGCATCCTGCACGCGAGGACTCAGCCTAATCCGCGTCGATACTGCCGTTTGCCGGCATGATGTGACGATAGGTCAGATTGATTCTGGGCGCAACGGCTCTGCGCGTCTTGGGGATACTGTGACGCCAGGCGTGTTGGCTTTCTCCCCGCATCAGCAATAAAGATCCGCTTTCAAGTGTGATCTCATGAGTCTGGAGTTCCTTACGGCGTCGATGTCGCAGGAGAAATCTTCTCTCATCGCCAAGACTGATCGACGCAATCACAGGCTCGGGGCCGAGCTCTTTTTCATCATCGCTGTGCCAGCCCATGCTGTCACTGCCTGAGCGGTAGTGATTTGCGAGCACACTGTTAAATTCACTTTTGCAGAAATCATTCAAGCGCTCGCGCAGGGCTTTCAATTCAGGGAGCCATGGGATTGGCTCGTTTATGGTGCCGGAGTAGCGGTAGACCGCCCCGCGATCGCCATACCAGGCTGACTGTCTTGGTGAATCGATCCAGCGGCCATACACAAACACTCTTGGTGTATGCCAATGGATCTTGCTCTGAAGCGCTGCAAAAGTTAAAGACGCCTCTTTTTGATCCAGAAACCCCGGCCAGTACTCAAAGACGCCGTCTTCGATGTCGAGGAGCCCCTTGCCCTGAATTACGCGGACGGCGCGGGTCTGCGGCTCACCTTGCGGCATGATACTGGGTGCAGCCTATTTTCTGGTTTGGATGGATTAACCCGAGGAACCTTCGGCTACCGCCGCCGCAAGTGGTGACGTCACGAACGCAGCTCCGGTGGAACGGCCACTGTCCGGCGACACACTGGCAATCGAAGGACAGCCGAAGAGGCTCGGATAAACCCCATGCTGCGCCGTAGAGATATCTTCAAAAGCATTTTGCAGGGCCGACTGAATAGATCCATCAAGGGCTTCATCAGCGAGGACATGATCAGAGCCGCCCACATCGATTCGGGGCTGATGCATGGCTTCCTCAGGAGTCATCGCAAAATCGGTCATAAACGAAATCAACTGCATGCAGGACGATACGATCCGCCGGCCCCCGGAAGCGCCAACCGCAAAAATCTCACCGTCAGGCAGTTTTACAATGGCTGGACACATATTACTCAGCGGCCGCTTGCCCGGGGCGAGTGAATTAGGGCGGCCCGGCGAGGGATCAAACCACATGATGCCGTTATTCATCAGGATGCCGGTATCCGGCAGCAATAACCGTGAGCCGAAAACAGACAGCAGTGTCTGGGTAAGCGCTACGACATTGCCATGACGGTCGGTGACGTTGAGGTGAGTCGTGCAGCCGGGGGTTTTGCCGTCGGGACTATCGCCCATTTGGCTGAGTCGATATTCATACGCGCCGTTAAGGCCGTTGGCTACTGCGCAATAAAAGTCACCATCGGGCTGACTGCCGGGTCGCGGAACCTCCCGCGCCAGTGCATCGAGGGCATCACACATACTCGGTCCGCCGCAAAGCCCTGTGGGGGTGTAGACCCTGGCATCACGATAGGCCACTCCGGCAAGTTCGTAACACTGTGCCTGATAGTGAGTGAGATCCTCAGCGGTTAACCCGATACCCACATTGGCAGCATCGCTCAAAAGGCGGTTCGCCAGATCTCCGGAATAAAACGTCTGAGGACCCTCATCAGCGATCTGCTTCAGGCTCTGGGCAAGCCCTGTAAGCTCAATGACCGGAGGTGCTCCAGCCCAGTGGCCCATGGGAACCTGACCGTCAGGGAGATAAACTGACCGCGTCGACTCAAACGCCGAGATATCCTGCGCACTCGACGCAATCTTGAGACTGGAGTACCAGTCGACTGTCAGGCCCTGCTCTGCCAGCCGCACCGCCGGCGCGAGCAGGTCGCACCACGAAAGCGTTGCAAAGCGCTCTGCCGCAAGAGCGACTCCAGCGACATAACCCGGCACGGCGACAGAATAGGGTCCGAGCACATTGCGGTTATCCAACACCCCCGGCCATGCAAACAGATCAGAATCAAACCCGCTGCTGAGCGGATAGTCTTTCGGATTCAGGCTGTTTGATGCGCGGACACCAAACTCAACGGCATAGCTCTTGCCGGTGTCGGCCAGGTAGATCGTCATGAAGCCGCAACCGCCAATACCGCTCATCCAGGGCTCTACGGCTCCCAGGGCAAATCCTGCCGCAATCGCGGCGTCGATCGCGTTACCACCCTGCTCCAATACCCTGGCCCCCGCCTGTGCAGCGAGATAATGCTGAGACACGACAACGCCCCCCTGTGCATGCACAGCAGGCTTGGCGATAGACCAGTGTTCCATTTGGGTATTAGCGAATTTCTTTAAGCGCGATGACGCATCGGCGCGGGGAATGAAAAACCTCGGATGCCGTCTGCGTCAGACCCTGAGAATTTTTCCGGGGTTCATGATGTTGTCAGGATCGAGCGCCTGCTTGATTGCACGCATAACGCTTACTGCCTCGCCATGCTCAGCAATCAGGAAATCGAGCTTGCCGTAACCGATACCATGCTCTCCAGTACAGGTGCCGCCCATGGCAAGGGCGCGCATCACCATCCGTTCATGCAGTTGCTGTGCCCTTTCATTTTCTTCAGGGTCATTTTTATCGACCAACAGCACCAGATGGAAGTTCCCATCTCCGACATGTCCGACAATCGGGGCGACAAGATTGGACTCCTTGATATCCCGTTGCGTCTCGCGGATACATTCAGCGAGCTGGGAGATGGGCACACACACATCGGTTGCCCAGATTTCCCCGTCGGGACGCAGCGCCTTGCAGGCATATGCTGCGTCATGACGCGCCTGCCAGAGACGGTTGCGCTCCTCGGTATTGGTGGTCCACTGGAAATTGCTCCCTCCTGCATCGGATGCCAGTTCCTGAACCACCTGCGCCTGTTCTTCAACTCCCTGGGTCGAGCCGTGAAATTCCAGGAAGAGTGTCGGCGCGACGGCAAGATCGGTCTTGGAATAACGGTTGATGGCGTCGATCTGCGCCTCATCGAGCAATTCGATACGCGCAACGGGAACGCCATATTGAATCGTATTGATGACTGTCCCGACGGCGCTATCCAGATCTGAAAAGGTGCAAACTGCCGAGGAGATCGCTTCAGGAATGCCGTACAGCTTAAGCGTGATCTCGGTGATCACCCCCAGCGTTCCCTCGGATCCGACGAAAAGCCGAGTCAGGTCATAACCGGCTGCCGACTTGCGGGCACGCCTTGAAGTTTTGATCACACGACCATCAGCGAGGACCACGGTCAGTGCGAGTACGTTTTCGCGCATGGTGCCATAGCGGACTGCATTGGTCCCNGACGCCCGNCATGCCGTCATACCGCCGATGGACGCATCGGCGCCAGGATCTATCGGAAAGAANAGCCCGCGGTCATGCAGGTACTGGTTCAGTTGCTTGCGGGTGACCCCCGGCTGAACCACCACATCAAGATCTTCATCATGGACCTCAATGACGTCATTCATCTCCTGCATATTGATGGAGATGCCGCCATACAGCGCGGCAACATGCCCCTCAAGGGCCGTGCCGGTTCCGTAGGGAATCACAGGTACCCGATGCGCCGCACAGAGTTTTACGATCTGGCTGACCTCTTCCGTGGATTTGGGGGTCACTACAGCGTCCGGGGGGACACTGGCGTGAAAGGATTCGTCCTTACCGAAGCGTTCCCGGATCGCCGCCGTCTTGGAAAGCCGTTCACCAAACTGCGCCTCAAGGTGAGAGACGACCTCGGCCACTGCCGATGCCGAAACTTGGATTGGAGCCTGATCAGTCACGGATAATGTTCAGTGAAAACGCTTTGCGGTCATTATATCCCGCTCGGATATCTTTCACGGGTCCCAGCCGGATTTTTCCTTCTCTGTTAGTATCGTTGGGTTATCTCCCGCAATTCATTACTTTCAAACCAGAGCAGTGCCGCGTGTCCCGACTGAACGTCATCCATCCTGATGGGGAGTCAGCACCTTTCCTGCGCGGCGTCCTGACACGCTCTTTGCAGAAAGTAGGCCTGACCTTCAGTGAGGCCTACGAGATCGCGTCAGCGGTCAGAAACCAGTTGGCAGCCAAAGAGGACGTTACCTCCGACGATATTACTGAAGCAGTTTGTAGCATCCTGCTTGAAGCATCCGGACCTGACATGGTCGAGCGCTATCGACTCACCAAGGCCGGTCCCGCCTGGATTCGGATCAATGAAAAGGATCGGGACAGGATGTGGTTCTCCCGCACCATATTTCGGCATCGTCTAGAGATCTGCGGAATACCGGAAAGCCTCTCTGAACGCCTCGTCCGGGATACCCATGATCGACTGACCCGGGACTATTCCCAGGGCATTGATCGGCAGGCGCTGCACGAACTCGCCTGCGAGATGGTGAAGCGCGAAGCGGGAGAACTGTTTGCCGATTATCTTGACGCCTGGCACCGGCTGCGACAATCCAACCGGACGCTCGTCATTCTTATCGGCGGGACACCCGGAGTGGGCAAAAGCCATGCAGCCTCGTTGCTTGCGAGCCGACTCAATATCTCACGAACCGCCTCTACCGATATGTTCCGGGAAGTCATGCGCTCTTTACGTCCTCCTGAGATCGCACCAGAACTGCACTACTCAAGTTTCGAAGCATGGAAAGCGGTAAACAGTCCTCCATCGAACAGCTATACCATCGAGACATTGAGCACGGGCTTCAACCGACAGGCAGACGAAATTGAAGTGGCACTCCATGCGCTGCTGGCTCGCTCACAACGCGAGCAGTTCTCTACGATCGTTGAGGGTGTACACGTCAGGCCTTCGATCATCAAGGACTTTACCCTGCCGCCCGATGCCATCGTGGTGCCTTTGCTGATCGCTGCAGACCGTGAAAGGACCCTCAAGGCTTTTTTCAGAGGCCGCGCGATTTCCGCTCCCAGGCGCGGGAGGAAGCACTATCTCGATAATATCGAAGCAATATGGGACCTGCAGACACTGCTCGTTTCCGAAGCCGAAACGAATGGTGTTCCTATCGTCGTCAACGAAGCAGAGGGGGGCATCATGATGACTCGGATGTACTCGTTGATCTCAGCGGCGGTCCTCAAGGCCTCTCCCCTTTAAGACCCACGCTCTCTTTCGGCGCATAAGCGTTTGGGCTAACATACGCGCTGCTGTCTCCCGCGATTCGCATCAGATTCTCAACCCCATTGCTGAGTAGCCAACCTTGCTGGCGACTCCAAAACGATCACTGCGTCCTGCACCAGAACAGTTATGAGCAAAAAGAACCGACGAAGTAAGAATTCCCGTCATCACGACCCGCTGGCGGCCCGAATACGCCAAGCCGACCAGGCGGATCGGCATATTCTTTATGAGCGTGCGGTGCAGTGCGTCGAATCCGAAATCGACATGGTTGATGAAACCTTTCTAAAGCTGAGAGGTCGGCAGGCCCGTACATTGCGAGAAGATTTTTGCGGAACCGCCAATACGAGTTGTGAATGGGTACGGCGACGGGCAGACAATCTGGCGTGGGGAGTCGATCTCGACGAAGAGGTACTGGCCTGGGGCGAAAAACACAATCTTGGACGGCTGGCCGAAGACGCAACGGGTCGAATTCAGCTTCTGCACGCTGACGTACTGAATGTCGACACGCCTGCGATGGATGTTGTCCTTGCGATGAACTTCAGTTACTGGATTTTCCACACGCGGCAAGCTTTGAGAGACTATTTCTCACGTATCCGCGAATGTCTTGTCGATGACGGGATGTTATTCCTCGACTTTTACGGCGGCTATGAAACCATGCGGGAGATGGAGGAAGAAACCGATCACGATGACTTCATCTATGTCTGGGACCAGAATCGGTACAACCCGATCACGGGCGACATAAACTGCCAGATTCATTTCAAGTTTCCGGATGGCTCACAAATCAAACAGGCGTTCAATTACGACTGGCGACTCTGGACCCTTCCTGAGGTTCGGGAACTGCTGGACGAGGCGGGCTTTTCCCGCGTGCTCGTCCATTGGGAGGGCACCGACGAGAAAACCCAGGAGGGAGACGGCGTCTTCACGGCGACCGAAATCGGCGAGGCAGACGCTGCATTTATTTGTTACCTGTCGGCCGAAAAGTAGCTTTCCTTTACCAGACTGTTTTCATCGCACCGCCATCTACCACCAGTGTTTCGCCGGTGATATAGGCTGCCGCATCCGACAGCAAAAAAGCACCCGCCTGCCCAAACTCTCCGGCCTCACCAAACCGGCCCATCGGCACAGTCGCCGCGCGGGCTTTTGAAATCTCCTCGAAAGATGCGCCGGTTCGGTCGGCTTGCGTCTGCATCAATCCTCTCAGGCGATCGGTGTTGATCGCTCCCGGCACCAGGTTGTTGACCCGGATTCCTTCTGCCGCCAGCTGTTGCGAAAGACTTTTCGCAAGACTTGTCACACCCGAACGCATTACGTTTGATAGAAGCAACATGTCGATCGGCTCTTTGACTGATGACGATGTGACCGTCACGATTGACCCACCGCCCCTTTCACGCATGGCAGGCAGTACTGATCGAATCATCCGAACCGCGCTCAGCAGCGTCAACTCATAAGCGGCCTGCCAAGCTTCGTCATCAAAGTCATCAAACAGGCCTGCCGGGGGTCCGCCCGCATTCACGACAAGGCCATCTACCCCTCCAAATTCCGCAATCGTGGCATCTCGCCACCTGGCAATCGACTGTTCATCCCGGGCATCAAAAACGCAGGAGATGACATCGGCGCCAGTCTCTTCGCGCAGCCGTTGCGCACTTTCGTGAACCCGCGGCTCAGTCGGTGCTGCAATAGAGACCCGTGCCCCCTCTTTTGCTACCTGATCTGCAATGCCGTATCCCAGGCCGCGACTTGCCGCAGCCACCATGATGCTTTTTCCTTTAAGACCCAAGTCCATATCTTTAACTGACCCCTTTGAACGTGTATCGATTTAAAGCTGGCTTTCTACCGGCATGATTCGGGAAATCCAGGCAACCGTTTTTCGCCAAAAACCGGCATCTGGCTCCTTATATAACGTGATTTCTTCTTGATCGTCGCGACTCCATCCCGTCCAAGTCATCCGGCCGTCCTCATCCAATTGCACGTGATAGGCAAGCTTTGACAGGTTGTTAAGCGCCAGTTCGGCAATTTGACCGGCCATTTTCGAATCCTCGACGATCACACCGAGCTCGGTATTCTGGTAAACCGAGCGCGCATCGAGATTCAGCGATCCGATGAACGTTTTCTGACGGTCAAAAACGAAAGTCTTGACGTGCAGACTGATGTGATCCGACACCGCCACAAGATCTGTCTCATCAATCTCTGGCATCTCGCGATCTGCCCTAAGCTCATAGAGTTCGACCCCTGCCTTGATCAATGGCTTGCGATACTTTGCATAATGGCCATGGACGGCAGCAACATCGTTGGCCGCCAAAGAATTGGTCAACACCACTACCCTGCATCCTCTCCTTGCTGCATCGGCGAGCACCTGAACTCCGCCGTCGCTTGGAATGAAGTAGGGATTCAGGATGATCAATTCGCTTTTGGCTTGCCTGAAATAAGGCCATAAATCCGGGGCCAGGTGGGTTGAGTCGTCATAGAGAGGTTCGCGCACTTTCTGCGGCTGATCGGCAAGCACGATTGTGGGCCCGACACTGACTGGCAGCGTGGCGGCTTTGATGTGCTCAAGAAACGCCGTCTGCTCGACTCGCTGGAGGTAAACACTATCACTTTGTCGCAAGGCTTCGTCATGAAGTGCTTGCCATTGCGAAAGCACGTCGCCGGGAGCAACGTCCTGCTTGGCCAGGCTGGCAATCTCGTAGGACAGGGGACTGTTCCAGTATTCGTCGAACTGCTTGGCGACCTGATCGACAGCAGGCCCGAACACCATGACATCCAAATCGATAAAGTTCGACTTGGGGCTCGCGTCGAAATAATCATCTCCGATATTTCGACCGCCGGTAATCGCCACCACGCCGTCGACCACCATTGATTTGTTGTGCATACGCCGCGTTACGAGTCCAAAGCGGTACAGGTATTCAAGCGCACGCATCTTGCGGTTAGCGAAGGGATTGAATATCCGGATATCGAAATTGGGGTGATGATCCAGGGCAAGCAGGAATGCATCCCGTCGATGCGCACCCATGTCGTCAAGCAGTAACCGTACCTTCACGCCCCGCTTGGCCGCCCGCAGCAAACTCTCGGCGTAGAGTCCACCAGTCACATCGTCGTGAAACAGGTAGTACTGGGCATCGATTGACCGACCCGCCCGGTCGGCCGCCGTCAACCGCGCTGCAAAGGCATCCAACCCGTCTTTAAGAAAATGTGCGGCACTCTGATTGGGGTAAGGAGCCAGGAAGTCGGAGATGGTTTGGTCAAGCGCTGAATCTCCTGTTACCGGGACCATAAGGTCTTCTTCCCTTTCCACGGGACCGGGAAGCGAAGCGCAGCCCGCCAAGAGCGCAAGCATCAAGATGCTCGACCAAATAGACAAGGACTGGCGGAGGCGTCGTATCAAGCGCATAAGGCGTCTGTTAACATGATCGGTTGACCAAATCGGCTACCGCGGCGTTGGATCGAATGGTATCAAAAGTTTCTGCGCCCAGATCACACTGACAAATCCAAAAAGATGCGTGCCAGACTAAACCGCCGAAACATCATCATTGCGTTGCTGGTGTTGCTCGCCTATCCGGTTATTGCCAATCTGATGATACTGACCGGCGCGGCAAACGTCTTGGCAAACATCAAGCCGCAAAAACTCACCATGTCCTGGGAGAGCGCGTGGACCCTTCTTCCCGGACGCTTTACCGTGAGCGGTCTTGAGTTTCAGTCCACGACCCCACGTAACCAGTTCAGCCTGGTTGTAGATACGGGAAAGGTCAACGTCTCTGTGTTTGGCCTGCTATCAAGAACAATGGAGATCACACAGGCTGAAGCCACCGGTGTCGAAGTCCGGTATGCAAAAGTCACCGAGCCCAACCAATCAAGCAGCGGCAACGCAAAACCCCCCTGGACCATAAAACTTGATAACGTTTCTGCGTCCGGAATACGGAAAGTCACGATACAGAACCTCACGGGCGTGGACGATATGACGTTCATGGGATCCGGAACCCTTGATACCCTCAAGATGAGCATCGTTACCAAAGGGGGTCTCATGCAGGTAGACCGTGCCGTTGGGTCGATGGTTATCAACAACCAGACGGGCGCCAACAATGACGGCGCTCCGTTACAGATCGATGCAGACCTGTCCATCGCAAGCCACCGGCCTCGTCAGTTCAAAGGCAAGGAAAAGCTGCAATTCTTTACCGGCACCGTAGACGCAAAGGGCAATTTTGCAAGCATTGGCCCAGTCGCTTTTCTGCCAGACAGCGAACTGAACCTGACAACAACAGGTGAGGGAGACCTCGAAGCTCAGCTCAAAATTGAAAACGGAGAACTCATGCCCGGTTCTAACCTCACTTTTGAGTCAAAGAACCTGAAGACGACATTCCTGCAGTTCGAGGCGACCGGCAACGGCACAATGAAAGCTTCCGTCGACTCAAAAAGGAACAGGCCCGTAGCAATTCAGATCGACCTGGATGAGTTTCAGATTGCCGAGCCCGGCACTCATGCGCCCTATCTTTCCGGCTCCGATCTCAATATCGAGGGGCAAGCCCACCGCCTTCTGCTTTATTCTCAGAAAAGCGATGGGACAGGCGCCCTGTCCTTCAATATCAAGCAAGGTCTCGTTGAGGACATCCGGCACTACAACAAATTCATACCGCCCAATACGGGCCTCAGGTTTCTGTCTGGTTCAGCGAGAACCTGGGGAGGCTTCTCCGTCGATAACGGTGTGGCTCACGGTCTGATAGAAATCTCCGGCACCGGTGTGACACTCTCCGCTCGGGATCGGGAAATCGAAGCTGACTTTCACCTATCCACCAACCTGTCTGAAGGAGACTGGCGAACCCGGGTTTTTCGACTGAAAGATTCGACCATTCGCCTTGAAAAAGTACAGGTCTCATCGAAAGCCAGAGAGACAGACGAAGATTGGTGGGGAGAAGTTGAAATTGAGCGCGGACGTCTTGTCTGGCAAGAGCCGTTTGATATCAGCGCCAAAATGCGCCTGACCATGCGCGATGTTGAGCCGCTCCTGCACATGTTCCGGGATCCGGAAAAAAAGAAATCCAAAATTGATGAATTCCTTAATGTCAAAAATATCGAGGGGCAAATGCTCGCTGAGGCTCGAGACCAAGAAATCCACATCGACCCCCTTTATATCGACAGTGACGGTCTCGAGGTGATCTCCAAATTATCCCTTTCCCGCGAAACAGCAAACGGCGTTCTTTACGCAAAATTCAAAAAAGTCTCTGCGCATTTTGAAATCGTTGACAAAGCCCCTCGAATGATCGGATTTGGTGGGCGCAAAAAAATCCTGCAAGAGGTGGATCTGTCTCGCCTGGATGCGCAACAATAACCCTCCCGACCATGCCCACTCCAGACTTATCCGAATTCGCTGATTTCGCAGCGACAATCGCCGCCGAGGCACGAGACATCGGACAGAAATATTTTCGTCAGCTCTATGATGTCTCGAGTAAATCCGATGGCACCCCCGTGACCATCGCGGATCTTGAAATCGAACAAAGAGCGCGGTTATTGATTGCTGAGCAGTATCCTGACCACGGCGTATACGGAGAAGAAGAAGGAGAAGACAATACTCATTCCGAGTGGTTGTGGGTAATCGATCCGATCGACGGCACCAAGAGTTTCGCCACGGGGAAGCGGACTTTTGGATGCCTGATTGCGCTCCTTCAAGATCGGAAACCGGTACTGGGCATCATTGATATGCCCGCTCTGGACGAACGCTGGCTAGGAATCAAAGATCAGCCCACCCTATATAACGGGCAACCCTGTCGCACTGCCAAGACGCCTTCCCTGCAAAACGCAACGCTCAACGCGACCACGCCCGATATGTTCAGTCCGGACGAGTGGCGCGTATTTTCCCGCATGAGCGAAGTCGTGCGATTCCGCCAGTTTGGTGCTGACTGCTATGCCTATGGACTGCTGGCCTGCGGATTTACCGATCTCGTGCTCGAGGCAGGGCTCGGTCGGTTTGACTATCTGGCACTGGTCCCGGTCATTGAGGGGGCGGGTGGCTGCATCAGCGACTGGCAAGGCCGCCCGCTGACCTTTGATTCGGCCGGGCAAGCGTTGGCAAGCGCCAACGAAACCTTACACGCTCGCGCTCTGGATTTTCTTGGATCAGTAATATGACTGGGCTAGGCATTATGTCTCGGACAGCAATTCTCTTTGCTGCGCTGGCAATGTGGGCGCTGTTCATAACCCCATCCAAGGCAGACCAGAATGATCCGCGGCTGGATAGACTTTTTACTGAACTTAAGCTGGCGGCTGACCAGGAGTCAGCCGACGACATCGCGTCAGAAATCTGGGCCCTGTGGCGGAAAACAGACAACCCCGTGGCCGCCCAGGCGCTTGCCGACGGCAGTGAGGCGATCAGGACGAGGCAGTACCGAAGCGCTTACCGGCACTTCAGCAAGGTTATCGAGCAGGCGCCTGCCTTTGCCGAAGGCTGGAATGCCCGGGCTACCGTTCTCTATCTCATGGGGGCTTATCGGGAATCTATCAACGACATCAGAGAAACCCTTCGGCGAGAACCACGCCATTTTGGCGCGTTGTCTGGCCTTGGACTCATCTTCCTGCAGCAGAAACAATTTGGCCCGGCTGCAGCCGCATTCCGGGATGCCCTTCTCATCAATCCCCACCTTCCCCGTATACAGGCCGCCATTGACGAGTTGGAATCCCGGCAAAGGTCGATTGACGAAAAAAACGCAATCTGATTTCAGTTGTCATCGGGCCAAATCCGAGAGTTCAGCCAGGCTGATAAATCCCTGACCTCTTCGGGCGTGACGGTATGCGGCATTGGATAGGTATGCCACGACACATCGCAGCCATTATCCTCAAGCACCTGCCTGCTGCTCTCCCCTAACGCCAGCACGAGAACGGGATCAAACAGTCCGTGGGCAAGAAAGACCGGCGTGGGAATAGCACTCTTTTCTGCTGATTCAGAAAACGTTCCCGAAAGCGGCAGATAGGTGGAAAGCCCAACAATCCCGCCCAACGGTTCCTTGCAACCAAAGCCATAGTGCAGGGCCACCGCACCTCCCTGGGAAAACCCTCCAACCACTATCCGGGATCTAGGAATGCCTCGTCCTACTTCCCGACTCACCAGGGACTCAACAATACCCGCCGCCTCGGCAAGACCCGCCGCGTCCTCCTGCTTGACGATTTCCATGCCGGTCAGAT
>NZKZ01000022.1 GCA_002694065.1 Acidiferrobacter sp. | reverse complement strand
CGCAGATCTGCATGAATCAGGCCGTAGTTCCCGGAACCTACGTCAGCATCCTCCAATCGACGATGAATGACCGTTTCGGCTCGCTGTAGCAGGTGTAATGCCTCAGCATCAATATTGACGCCTTCCCGCCAATCGCCCCAAGCGAGTTGGTTATTGAGAATCGCTTCTGGCGTCCACGTGGGGCGCGAAAAGTCTTCGGGTGGCACCCAACGCGTCGCATGAGCATGCATGTGTGCCGAAATCGTCCCTAGCCGCTCAAACCCGCTCAGTAGTTCGTTCTCGGGAGGCTCTACACCTTCGAGGAAACTGTAAGCGACAGCATAACCGGGTTTATCTTTCCCCGGCACGCTCAGTTCCTGAACCCAGGAACCATCTTTAGCAGCCAAAACTCTGGGTACGATGATATCTGTGTCCCTGCTCAGCGCGTCCAGCCACATCATCTCGGAATGAATCTGTTCGGCATTATGATAGGCAAGACGTCCTGAATTGATTCGCACTACATATCGATTTCCGGAATCATGATCATTGACAATATAGATTTGATTTTCCGAGGCTGTTAGATACGAGACCTCGGGCGGAGCGGCAAATTCATATTGCCTGAGCAACTCCTTGATCTGCTGTTTCATCTCATCGTGCGTCGAGATCATGACCTCGTTTACTCCGACATTCTGCATAATCAAATAAGCGTCCCGTTCCCGATACAGGCTCACAGACCCTGATACAACTCGACCAGGTCAGGAGTCTAACCGGAATTGCTTATCGTCCTGGAAGACTGCGCAAAACTCATCCAAAAAGAAAACCCCGCCGAAGCGGGGTTTGTCTGCGGCCTAATGCCTCCTGGGATACAGATCTAATCCTGGGCGTAAGTCGCAGCCCTCTGGCTGTCAAACTCGATCACCACATCAGGCTATCGTGCAGCTCCATAATCTGATCCCAGGTCTCCTTTGGGATGGAGACGATGCCGGCGGATTTTTCCCGATATTCCCGCTCACGCTCCCCGGGGATCTCTACGCTTTCATAACCCGGGGCAGGCGGACAGCAGCGCAATTCTTCAAGCACCTCTTCTGCGGCTTGAGACAGAGCCGACGACTCACGCATCCGGTGTGCGTCGAGCGTAATCAGGAGCCAATTCCCTTCAGTAGTCGAAGGCCCCAGCATTGCCTCGCCGATGAGTTCCGCGACCAAGGCCAAAGCGTAGCCTTTGTGGCCTCCGGCCGGCAGTATTGCACCGCCGTTAAAGTAATCCTCGGGATCACGGGTAGGATTCCCCTCGGCATCGATCACACACCCCTCGGGCAACAGTGCCCCTGCACTCTGCGCTGCATATATCCATCCACCGGCGATCTTTGAGGTGGCAAAGTCCAGGATGACCGGACCCCGGCCTCCTCCAGGAATGCCAATACACCAGGGGTTCGTTGGCAGCATCCCCTTTGCACCGCCGTACGGCGCAACCTGACGCCATTTCTTTCTGTTCCCCCCTCCCATGCAGATCGTCAGAAAACCTTGATCTGCGGCGATATCTGCAAAGGCGCCGTGGCGTCCTGTGTGGCCAACATTACGGATGGCGAGCGCCGAAATCCCCGATGCCTGTGCGATCTGCATCCCATGCTGATAGGCAACGTGCATCGCGGGAATCCCGATACCGCCCCCACCATCGACTTCCTGGGTATTGCGCTCAGTTGTCAAGACTTGGGGTACGGCTTTTGGATCGATATAGCCTGTCTTGAATTGCTCGGCGTACTGGAGCGTGCGCATTACACCATGGCTCTCCATCCCGCAAAGACTGGTATCGACCAGATGTTCCGCTACCTGATGTGCCGGCTCTGAGGCACAGCCCAGACGCGTGAAAATTGCCGCCAGTGTGGTCGTTATCTCGGGCGCGCCAAGGTCCACCCGCGAACCCCTGAGCGTCAGTTTAGAGCGGACACTCATCGAGCGCTGGCGTCGTCAATCCGCAAAGGGATCAGGTTGATGCGGGTTTGTCGACAGCCACACCGAGCGGGTCTGCAGATAACAGCGCATGCCCTCCCAGCCATTCTCACGACCGTATCCGGACTGCTTGAACCCGCCGACTGGACTCTGTGTGGCGGCATTAAAGTAGTTGTTGATATAAACGGTGCCTGCCTCAATCTGATCCGCAATCCGCATCGCCCGTGCGACATCCCGCGACCAGACGCCTGCCGCAAGGCCATAGACNGTCGCGTTGGCTTTATNGATGACCTCTGCTTCTGTTTCCCAGGCCTCTGTGGAGACNACAGGTCCGAAGACTTCATTCTGGNCCAGGTGCGACTCATTGGGCACATCAGCAAAAATCGTTGGGCCAATGAAGTAACCTTCCTCCCGTCCACTCTGCCGCCCGTCGAGCAGCATACGATGTCCAGCGGATTCGGCATCGGCAATGCACTTCAATACCCGCTCATATTGCGGTCGGTTTGCCATGGGGCCGATCTGAGTCTTGGGGTCCAGCGGGTCACCCACTCTGGCCTTCTTTACTACCTCGACAAGACGATCTGTAAAGTTCTCGATCACTTCCCGATGCACGAGCAGCCTTGAGCCAGAGATACAGCTTTGGCCGCCCGCCGGAAAAATGCCCGCAGCGATGCCGTTTACCGCAAGATCAAGATCTGCATCCGGCAACACCACCTGGGGAGACTTGCCGCCGAGTTCCATGATCACAGGCTTTACCTGACGGGCCGCGACAGCGGCCGCCGCCCTGCCCCCCGCAGTTCCTCCGGTAAACGACACCAGCCGCACATCCGGATGATCAATCAGGGGTTCACCCGTGGCAGCGCCAAATCCCGTGACCACGTTGAGTACGCCTGGAGGCAACTCTGCTTCCAGCAGGATGTCCATCAACTCGAGCACTGAACAACTTGCCTGTTCCGAGGGCTTGATGACAACGGTATTGCCGGCGGCAAGACAAGGGGCCAACTTCCAGATGAGCGTGCCCAGTGGTGAATTCCACGGAAGAATCTGCGCCACTACTCCGAAGGGCTCATAGGTCAGGTAGTTGTGCATATCCGGCACTTCGGCCGGAATGAGTCGGCCCTCAAACTTGTCACACATCCCAGCGTAATAATGAAAGCTGTCGACCTGCCACGCCCCCGGCTTGAGCGAATCAGCAGCATTGGGGACACGGCCGTTATCGCGCAGTTCAACTTCGCCAAGGCGATCTGCATGCCGCGAGATAGTGTCCCCGATGCGGCGCAGCAACCGACCCCGTTCGGCAGGATGCAGTTTTCCCCACGGTCCTTCGTAGAAGGCAGATTTTGCAGCCGCCACTGCCCGATTCACATCTTCGGCATTGCAGTCCGGCAGTCTTGCCCAGGCCTTACCCGTCGCCGGATTTTCGCTTTCAAAATAATTTTCTCCGTCCGGATCATGCCAGGCATTCGCCACAAAATACTGATAGGTCTTCATGTCCTCAAGGCTCCTCCCCTGTCAGTCGGGGGCTTCATGTCTCGATAATTGATCTGATTCTGAATCCTCACGGCCTGCTGCCACAATGCAATGTCTTCAGGTGCTGCAACACTTTGAGGCCGGGGCGCGAGCTCAAAATTCTGATACCGATCTTTGCCCTGTACCAGGGTCGCGACACCTCTTTCGCCTCCGGCCTGGCGCATCGACGGCTTAATGTAGCGAATGGCAAAGCCGATGCGTCTATCGTCTGATCTGTTTGGCATCGAAGCATGAAAAGTGAGTCCGTGGTGCAGCGACATCTGTCCGGGCAGCAACGGTGCATTGACGGCTTGACTGTCGTCTACCGCCTCGATGAGTTCCTGACCCCGTGACAGCATCGCCCCCTTGGCTGGTCGATCTGCATGCGCGGCCTCCTTGGTATGGCTTGCGGGGACGAAACGCATACAGCCACTCTCGACACTTGCCTGCGACAAGGCCACCCACGCCGTCACTTCATCTCTGGCGTCAAGCCCCCAGTAATGCAGGTCCTGATGCCAGGCCACATAGTCGGCAGACCGGGGCTCTTTGGTGAAGAAAGACGTTCCCCAGACCAGCAAATCCTCTCCCAGTATTGAAGCCACCGGACCAAGGATCGCCGGGTGACGAATGAGGCCATCAAGAAACGGGAGAAACAAATGGCACGAGGTTCTAAAGGCGCCATGACCCACTGCCGGGTGTGACTCGTAGCGTTCCTCGAAATCCTCAAGCTGTGTCCGCATCGCGGCGACCTCCCCTGGATCCAGTACATCCAGAGGAAAGAAAAAGCCGTCTTGCTCATAACGGGCCAAGGCTTCTGGCGAAAGAGTTCCACCACGGGACCTTGACCCATTCATGTCTTCAGTCTCTTACCTCGTGACAGATAATTACGGTCGGTCGGTCTGCACTCAGCGCCGCAACGAAGGCATCCTGCAGTGCATCGTTGGCATCCACATCGACGGCGTAGGCATGGCACGCCCGCGCCAGCGCTGCAAAGTCGGGATTGACACCCTCGACTCCCACTCGGCGGATCTGCCGCTGATCCATGTCATCCTGAATCTGCTTGAGACCGCCATTTTCCCAAATGATGATCGGAATCGGCAGCCCCAATTCAGCCGCAGTAATTAACTCAGGCATGGTGAACATAAACCCGCCGTCCCCTGCCAACACAGCAACCGGCGTGTCGGGCCGGGCAAGGCGTGCGCCGATGGCGTTGGGCAACGCGTTCCCCAAGGCGCAATATCCTGCCGGATAAAACCACTTTCGCGGTGCGTGCATCGGCATAGCAAACGCACCGGTATACACCAACTGACAGGCATCGCCTGACCAGATCGTGTCTGTTGGCGCGACCTGCGCCAATGCCTCGAGTATTCCAACGTGTTGGTTCTCTGACACACTAAGCCCCTGCCGAATCTGCGAGCGCACAAGCGCCGCACGCTCCTTGGCTGACTCAACGCTGTCGTTCCGGTGGTCTTTAAGAGCGTCAAGCAGAGCCTGTGCAGTA
>NZKZ01000021.1 GCA_002694065.1 Acidiferrobacter sp. | reverse complement strand
GCAATACCCCATCGAGTACCAAATCCCGTCATGGCGCCCTAAATGGGGCATGTGCTGAAACGTCCATCCAACAAATCCCATCCATGAGTGACTGACCTTAGCCTCCCGTAGCTGCGGGAAAATGGTCGTCAGGTGGTCATGCAGGCGTGGAGCACTGATCCGCGGATTGGTTTCGTTAAGCGATACACGACCCCCAAAGAGTATCCGCCGGCCATCGGGTGACAAACGGTAGTACACAACGATTCTTCGCGTATCGACAATCATGCGGTCTCCTGGAATCAGAGATCGCGCTACTGCTTCGCCGAGATCCTCTGTGGCGATCATATAGGTGCCGATCGGGAAGACACGGCGTTGCTGCCAAGGCGTGAGGCGACTCGTGTATCCGCTGGTCGCGACGATCACCTCTCCTGCCCGAACACGGCCGCGATCTGTCTCAACGACGAACCCCGCGCCATCGCGGCTTCGTTCAATACGGGTAGCCCGAGTATGCCCAATGACAGTTGCGCCGCTTTCAAGAGCGCAGTTAAGAATTCCCTGGTGATAGGCCGCAGGATCCAAGGCAGCATGCTGACACTGAACCAGTCCGCCATGATAAAACCCGGTCTCAATCTCAGCCGACTGTTCCGAGCGCGGCACCAGATATGCCTCCATCTCGAGCCCGGGCGGCTGTGATGCCAACTTCTCGGCAAGTTTGTCGTAGTGGCGTGCAGTGTGTGCACCAAAAACCCTGCCGCAGACACGATAATCGCAATCGATTGCCTCATTTTGGATGAAATCTCCGATCCACGACAGAGCCCGCTGCCCCTCCCGATGGACTTCAAGCGCAGTTTCACTCCCGAACTCTTTTTCAAGGGAGGCATAGTCCGGCTTGATGCCCGTCGACACCTGCCCTCCATTTCTGGAGCTGCAACCCCAGCCCGGCTCTGCTGAATCAATCACCAGTGTCGCACGACCGCCACGGGCTGTCTGAAGAGCTGCACACAAACCCGTGTACCCCGAGCCAATGACCAATACATCAACCGTTTTTGGCAGTGGCGCAGGCGCACCTGCCGGTCTGGGTGTTCGCTCCCACCAAAACGGGTGTTCACGGTAATCCGAAGAAAACAGCCGACTGGGGTCGTTGCTCATAAGCCGGTTCCTGATTCAAGAAAGATCAGCAAGATTACTGACCTGATATTCTGCTCCGCCAAGCCATTCCGAAGAAACCTCGATTCCCCAGCCAGGCCTGTCGCTCACATAAACCTGGCCGTCACTTACAGTAAACGGTGACTCAACAAAAAGGCCGTCCTGCCAAGGATAATAATCCAGGCCCTCAATGGAGAATTCAAGATATTTCCCCGCATTGGGAATCGCGCGCAAGAGATGCATGGTGAATAGCGTGACCAGAGAGAGATTCGCACAATGCGGAGTGCACGGCAGTCCTTTTGCGGCCGCCATCGCGGCGACCTCCATAGCGCGAAGCATTCCGCCGACGTAGCAGACGTCCGGCTGCACAATATCTACCGCCCGCATCTCAATCATCCGCCGCCAGGTAGCAAGATCACAGTCCTGCTCACCGCCCGTGACATCTACAGACAGGGCCTCCGTGACCTCACGCGTTTGCTCAAGTTCCCAATATGGGCAGGGCTCTTCAAAGTGCTCAACGCCCCATTCTTCCAGCAAACGCCCGACCGCAATTGCTCTTTTCGGCGAAAAGCCACTGTTGGCATCAACCAAAAGCGAAACGTCATCTCCAAGTTGACGTCTCACAGTCGGCACAATGGCTTCGGTTCGCCCTGGCCATTCATCGATGTCGTGCCCGCATTCAGCGCCGACACGAAACTTGAAAGCATCAAACCCCCGTTCATCCCGCAACTGACTGAGTCGTTCGGCCTCCGCTTCGGGTGTGATATCTCGACGCATGCTGGAGGCGTACGCCCGCAGAGCACCGGGTGAACCACCCAATAACTCGCAAACACTCTTCCCGCGCGCTTTTCCCTGCCGATCCCAGAGTGCGGTTTCAAGTCCGGCCAGCGCCCGCCGAAGATAAGACCCCGGGAACTTATGTTCACGTTCCGGAATATCTCTTACCAACTCAGCGATGTCATCGGCCGATCTACCCAGAGACCAAGGCGCCACCTGGCGATGCAGCACCTGCGCGGTAATATCCGCGTTGTAAGGGGACACCTGCCCCCATCCGACGCTGCCGTCACGGCAGGTTGTCCGGACGAAAGCCAAGTACTCTCGGCTGAAGGTCTCCACGCGTTCAATAATCGCGCCATCATTCAATTGCGTCATAGGCAGGTCGGTCGTTTAAGGCTAATCAACTCACCGGCTATTTTCGCCCAAAGCGTCTGTGCTGCCTAATAAGACTGATAAAGGCTGGGCCGGTATCGGTTAGGATCATAAGGCGCCGGATAATGGACTCTAAAATCGTCACGGCGTTATCGGCTCGGATCGCAACTGAATGGAATATCGTTCCCATATAAACCGCACTGAGTTTTCCTCTTGAAGAACATAGATCGAGACAGTCCTCAGCAGCGGGTCGCCGGAGTCCTTCTCCTTTCAATGATCTTCGCGTCCGTGGTATCAGGTTTTGGTCTAACAGACTTTCTCTGGGTGTCAGGCTTGTGCGCTCTGGCGGCGCTGGTGCTGCTATGGCCCCGCAGTCAGCGAACACAGCGCGTTCAATGCATTGTTTTTATCGCGATCGGATTGATGTGCCTGGCTTTCGCCTGGATCAGGGGCCACGGCGAAATTCCCATCCGCCAACTGCTCACCCAAAATCACCTGCTGATCAGCTTGCTCTGTGCTGTCAGTTTCCTGCGCCTCATTACCGACACTCGCGCGGCCTCTGGAAAAACACCTAAAACCGGAGAGAAAACATTTTTACAGACCATTTCGGGGCTTCATTTTTTCTCCTCAGTCATCAACCTCTCGGCGCTCATCATTTTCGGGGATGCACTGTCCAGGAATCAGAAACTGGGCCGCACAACCGCCACCAGCCTGCAGCGCGGATTTTCGCTGGCAGCACTGTGGTCACCCTTCTTTGCGGCGATGGGAACCTGTCTCTTATATGCGCCAGGCACGCGTCTGCCGGACTTATGGAAGCTGTCTATCCCGCTTTGCCTTTTCGGGCTGGTATTCACCTGGGCTGAGCACCGTTTTCGTAGTACTGGCGGGCTCGGCACTTTCGAAGGCTACCCGGTTAATTTCCGGGCCTTATGGGTTCCCTCTTTGATGGTGGTCTGTGTTCTTGGCGCCAATTCAGTATTCCCTGAAGTATCCGTTCTGGTACTGGTGTCGGCACTCTCGGTGCTTGTCACCGCAACAGTGATTGCTGCACGAGAATCCTTGTCACAAGCGATCGCAACGGTGCGTAACTTCAGTTATCGCCGCTTGCCTGATATGTACGGTGAGTTGATTCTATTTTTCAGCACCGGAATTATGGCCACGGGAATCTCCGCCCTGGTCGCCGTGACCCAACCTGCGTTGAACGTGGTCGGGTTTACGCCCGGCATTGCGATCAGCCTGCTCGCGATCCTGCTATTCCTGGCTGTCGTGGGGGTGCATGCCATCGTCAGCATCGTTGCAGCATCAGCCATCGTCGCACCGCTTAATCCGGAGCCAGCAGTACTTGCGCTGATCTTCCTCGTCAGTTGGTCGGTGGGGGCAACCGGAGGGCCGATATCCGGTCTTAACCTGGCGATGCAAAGCCGCTTTGGGGTAACGATGCGTCAGTGCTTCACTTGGAATCTGCGGTATACGCTCAGCATGTTTGTCGGGACCAGTGTCATTCTTCTGATAACGCTGGGCTAAGCAAGAACGTTTTTTACTCGGGGGAAAGATACCAGCGGAATTCGAGCGGCGTAAATTCTCTGTGAAACGCATCCAGCTCAAACTGCTTGCACTCCCGGTAAAGGTCCAGATAGGAAGCACCCAGGTACTCTCTTAGAATCGACCCGCTTCCCAGGTGATCCAGTGCCCCTTGCCAGGTAAAGGGGACGGCGGGATCCAGTTCCCCACCGGCGTTATCTGTTCGTGGTTCAGGCGGATCCAATTTTTGCGTGAGACCATGATGGATTCCTGAGAGAATCGCCGCCAGGACCAGGTAGGGATTGGCATCTGCGCCAGCCATTCTGTGCTCCAGCCGGCGGGCCTTCGCGTCTCCGACCGGCACCCGAACTGATACTGAGCGATTGTTGTAACCCCAGGTTCTACCGGTTGGCACATAAAGATTAGGCCCGAATCGTCGAAATGAATTCACATTTGGCGCGAAAATTCCCATCGACTCCGGCAGTAACGCGAGCAACCCGGCAATCGCCTGCCGCAGTAACTCACTCCCCTGATCAGACCCATCATCGAATACGTTCTGGCCCGCATCGTCGAGAATGCTGACGTGAGCATGCAGGCCATTACCTGCACTATCCGGATAAGGTTTGGCCATGAAGGTGGCCGCCACACCATGTTTGCGGGCAATTCCCCTGACCGCCCGCTGCAGCAAAATGGCGTGATCTGCGGCCAGTACCGGATCATCGACATGCTCCAGGTTGATTTCAAACTGCCCCGCGGCGTATTCGGAACTGGCTCCTCCCAACGGCACACTCTGCGCTGCGCAAACTGACTCCATCTCGGCAAGAAAACCGCTCACCCCATCAAGGTCCGCAAGACTGTAAACCTGTGTGCGCTCGGCGAGCCTCCCCGTCTCAGGAAGTATCGGCGGATGCGCTTCACCCGAATCGGCTCTTTCGGCGTCGAGCAGATAAAACTCCAACTCCAGGGCAACGACTGGGTAAAGGCCATCGCTCGCGAGCTTTGAGACCACGTTGCGAAGTACGTGTCTCGGATCAACAGCACAGGGGCTCCCATCTAACTCGTACAGGAGCCCCAGCACTTGTGCCGCGCCGGGTCCAGCCCAGGGAACGGGTGCAAGGGATCCGGGAACGGGAAGCACAGTTACATCGGGATCCCCGTCTGAGAATCCCCTCCCCCCGGCATTGGTCCCTACGCCGTTCACGTCAAGAAGAAACGTAGAACTGGGCAACAGGATGCCCTCGCCATAAAGCTTGCCAAAGTGCTTGCGACTCACTCGTTTTCCACGGATAACGTTGCAAAGATCCGGCAACAACACGTCGACAAATTCCGTCTCTGGGTGTGCCGCAAGGAACGGCTCTAGTTCCGCTCTGTGATCGTTCATGTCGTTGGATCTCGGGAAAGGGTTAGGCAGATCATTTCTGGTCCGAGTGTTGGCGGGCGTGGGTTTCCCGGGTTAACGCAATGCTGACAATGGCAATCACTAACCATGCCAACATGAGCAAAAAACCAAGACGATAACTCGCAAAACTATAGATCCTGATTCCGTCAGCACCCACATTACCGCTCCACAATCGATCCAGCAACCAGCCAATCATCGGCTGCAGCAACATGGGACCGCACATGACCCCCATATTGACTACCCCCGACACCGTTCCGGCCAGCGCCATTGGCACAGACTCCTTGGCTTGAGTGAAACCGAGGATCATTCCGCCAGAAAAGAACCCGGCTCCAAGCAGCAAGCCGACTAGAACACCCTGCGGCAGATCAGGGATCAAAATCACAACAGACCAACATCCTGTCGCGAGACCGGTCCCAACCAGATACGGTAACCGGCGTAATCCGACCTTCTCAGAAAATAAACCGAAGACGGGGCCGCTAAACGCCCACGCCAGCATGATGCCCGAGCAGACTGTCGCCGCAATCGCAGAGGACATCCCATAGACATCGGTCAAAAACGGTATCCCCCAAAGCCCCGAGAATGCCAACACCGAACCGACAATGCCTCCGGGCGCCAGGGCAAGTAACGCAGAGTTGCGATAAGAAAAAACGCGTTTCAATTTTTGCCACTCAGACTCGCCCGACACTTCTGCGTGGGCCGTACTCACATAACCCGAGTATCCGCGCTCAACCGGATCATCCCGGACGATCATCCAGACTGCTACGGCCAAAATCAGACCGACAATTCCTGCGACAAGGGTGACGATACGCCAGCCGAACGCCTCACTTGCCAAGTGCAGCGGTACACCCGCGAACACAGCGCCGGTCATTCCGGCGACAAGCAGCAATCCCGCGGCCAGGGCGAAACGCTCAGGGGCGAGCCAATGCGTGGCAAGTTTCAGCGTACAGACAAACCCTACTGCGACAAAGGCGCCGATCAAGAGGCGCCCGATACCCGCCCAGAAAAACGACGGCGCCAAGGCGAAAATCACCGCGCCCAGGGTACTGAGCACAAGACCCGCTGTCAGCAGACGGCGAGGCCCGTATCGATCCGCGAGGAGTCCCGTCGGGATCTGCATCGCAACATAAGAGTAGAAGTACAACGCCGACAGGCTGCCCAGGGAGGCGGCGCTCAGCCCGAAGTCCAGGCTGAGTTCCCGGTGCAGCACGGCCGGTGCCACCCGATGGAAAAACCCTAGGAGAAACAGGCCTGCACCCAAAGACCACACGGTCCAGGCCAGCATGGCTGGTGGTATTGGTTTGTGATTGGGCGTACCGAGCATCTTTTGTGGCGCGTTCAGTTATCGACTTTGCTTAAATTTCGGTTTTAAATTGGCCCTGTCCAATTCAGGATCACACTACTACCATCTCAGACCGATCCAATGATTAGATGCCTGGATGTTACGCTCAGCCGATCGAGTGAATTCTTGTGCGGCGGAACAGAGTACCGATTGCTTCAGAGGGGGCACAGGCAACCGTAGGCTGGATTTTGCGGGTGTAAAGCAATTCCCTGCAACTTATTCCGAATCACCATAGTGAAGCCATGAAACCCTATTCCGCCTGGAAAGTCTTCGTCAACGGCCTTACGGGTCAGAAAGGCTGGGATCGCGCCTGGCGTGACCCGGAGCCAAAAACAGAATACGACGTCGTCATTGTTGGTGCCGGGCTGCACGGACTGGCCACAGCTTATTATCTTGCCAAGAATCACGGTATCAAGAATATCGCCGTGGTCGAAAAAGGCTGGCTCGGAGGGGGCAATGGCGGCAGAAACACCACGATTGTCAGATCCAACTACATGCTTCCCGGGAACCGGGAATTTTACGAGCATTCTCTGAAGCTCTGGGAGAACCTTAGTCACGATCTGAACTACAACGTCATGTTCAGCCAACGGGCTCACGTTACCCTGCTGCACTCCCCGGCTGCACGCGACGGCGCAGCGCGGCGGTACAACACGATGCGCCTGACGGGCTCTGACGGCGAACTCTGGGATCTCGAGACCCTAAAACGCAATATCCCCCACCTCAATTACTCAGCCGACGCCCGCTTCCCGATCATTGGCGCGATGGCGCAGCCGCGTGCCGGCACCGCTCGACACGACGCTGTTGCCTGGGGCTACGCCCGGGGGGCCGACCAACAAGGGGTCGATATTCTTCAGAACTGTGAAGTCACAGGCGTCGCGCGCAACGGAAGCACTGTCACGGGTCTGCAAACGAGCCGCGGAGTGATTCGGGCAAAAAAGATCGGCTTTGCAGTTGCGGGAAATACCTCAAGGCTCTGGCGCATGGCAGAACTTGGCAAACTGCCCATTGAATCGCACAAACTGCAGGCATTCGTTTCCGAGCCATTGAAACCGCTGCTCGACCATGTGGTGGTGTTTGGAGTGGGTGGTGCACATTTTTATATCTCGCAATCGGATAAAGGCGGGATGGTGTTCGGTGGCGACATCGACTGGTATAAGTCGTACGCTCAGCGCGGCAACCTTCCGATTGTGCAGGACGTGGCCGAGTGCGCTACCTCAATCCTGCCCTGTCTCGGCCGTGTCCGACTGCTGCGCCATTGGTCCGGCGTCATGGACATGTCGATGGATGGCTCTCCGTTTATCTGCAAGACCCCACTAGACAACCTCTATCTGAACGCCGGCTGGAACTACGGCGGGTTCAAGGCAAGCCCGGCATCCGGGTGGTATTTCGCAGATCTCATTGCCAATGACCGGCCCGATCCGGTGATTGCCAACCACACCCTGGATCGATTTGCCCGCGGCATCAACATCGATGAGCGCGGCGCGGGTCCTGACCCGAAACTGCACGGATAGTTCATTATGCTCAGAATCTCCTGTCCCTTTTGCGGTGTTCGAGACCACAGTGAGTTCAGTTACGGCGGAGATGCCTCTGTCGAGTACCCTGCCCTGGATGCATCAGAGTCCGAATGGGTCGAAGCGGTGTTCCAGCGGGAGAACCTCGATGGCGTGCAGTTCGAAACCTGGCAGCATATTCAGGGCTGCAGAATGTGGATCGTCGTCGAACGGGACACCCGGTCCCACGCTATTCACTCAGTACGGCCCGCCCATGAGGGCATCGCCCGGGCACTAAACGCGGAACAAGACGGCGTGAGCGCATCATGACAGCGCAACGCCTCCCGAAAGGCGGTCATATCGATCGCACTTGTCCCCTGACCTTCCATTGGGACGGCACCTCCATGAGCGGTTACGCCGGTGATACGCTCGCCTCTGCGCTCATGGCCAATGGCGAACAGATTCTTGGTCGGAGTTTCAAATACCACCGCCCCCGGGGGATCATGTCAGCCGGGGTGGAGGAATCCGGAGCACTCGTCACGGTAGGCCAAGGTGCGAAGCAGGACGCCAACGTTAGAGCCACTACCCAACCGCTCTACGAAGGGCTCATCGCCCGGGGGCAGAACGCTTGGCCAAGTGTTCGCCTTGATTTTGGCGCCATAAACAATCTTTTCGGCCGATTCTTCGCCGCAGGGTTTTATTACAAAACTTTCATGGGCCTGCCGCCATTTGAATGGGGACGCGGTACAGGGATGTGGATGCGCTATGAAAAGATCATCCGCAAAGCGGCGGGGATGGGCACGGCTTCCCGGGAACCGGATCCGGATCACTACGAGCACGCACATGGCTACTGCGATCTGCTCATCGTCGGCAGTGGTCCCGCAGGCCGCGCCGCGGCGCTTTGTGCTGCAAATGCCGGCTGTGATGTGATCCTGGTGGAGCAGGACGCAGTATTGGGCGGCGACACTCTCAGCCACCCAGACAGCTCGAGCGCCCTGCAGGAGGAGCTTTCCGCGTTGAGGGCTTGCGGCGTACGGCTAATGACCTCTACAACTGCATTCGGTCTTTACGATAACGGCGTTGCAGGCCTGCTGGAGCGGGTCACGGACCATTTAACTGATCCGCCCTCCTGGCTGCCGCGTCAACGATTCTGGACGGTGCGTGCGCGCGCCACCGTGATCGCCGCTGGAGCGCTGGAGCGGCACATTGCTTTTGGCGACAACGATCGACCTGGAGTAATGACCGCTAACGCCGGACGCACCTACCTCAATCGCTTTGCCATCCAGGCAGGTGAGAAGATCGTCATCGCTACGAATAACGACTCCGCATACGCCACAGCGGCTGATCTCGCAGGTGCCGGGGCAAGCGTCACGATGCTTGACTCTCGACACGACATTCCCCTCTCGCTGCGATCGCACTGCGATACCGCAGGCATCGTAATCAGACTCGNCGCAGCACCGATGAAGGCNCTCGGCGGCAAAACCGTTTCAGGCCTGACGACCGCCATCAGACAGGGAAACAGCTGGCGCGCGGACGAAAANACAGATTGNGACCTGGTGCTCGTTTCCGGAGGTTGGTCACCCGTTGTCAATCTTCTGTCACACAGGGGTATCAAGCCGGTTTGGCACCCTGAGCTCGCGTGCTTTCTGGCCCCGGCCTCTGACGAGCCGATCCTGGCTGCCGGAAGCGCTGCGGGAGTGTGGGACGACGCCGCGTGCCGTGCGTCTGGGGAAAAAGCCGCCCTGGAAGCACTGGAACTCATCAGGAACCCTGCCTATCGCGCCGCCGCGCAAACACCAGGCAATTGGGACTGCCCGATTGATCCCCTCTATGAGGTTCGCCCGGCCAAACAGAAACTCAAGTCCTTCGTGGACCCTCAACATGACGTTACGACCGACGATATTCGACTGGCCCATCATGAGGGTTTCGTGTCGGTCGAACACCTCAAGCGATACACGACGCTCGGCATGGCGACCGATCAGGGCAAGATGGGCAATATTATCGGGATCGCATTGATGGCCGACGCGCTGGGAAAGGAAATCCCCCAGGTCGGTACAACCACCTTCCGCCCGCCTTACACACCGATCAGTATTGGCGCGTTGAAGGGCCGAAATGTCGGCCCGCATTTCAGACCCCTGCGAAGGACGCCATTGCACGACTGGAATCTGACTGCAGGCGGCACCATGACGATGGCGGGACTTTGGCACCGGCCCTGGTTCTTCGCACGCAGTGGGGAAACCATCAGCGAAGCCTATGTCCGGGAAGCGGAAACGGTCCGCCGCACGGTGGGGCTTTGTGATGTGACCTCACTGGGAAAGATCGCGATTCAAGGCCCTGACGCCACGGAGTTGTTGAATCGGGTTTACAGCAATGCCTTTGCAAAACTCCCGATCGGCAAAACCCGCTACGGCATTATGCTGCGAGATGACGGCCTGGTTATGGATGACGGCACGACCTGGCGTCTTTCCGAAAATGAGTACTTCATGACCACCACGACTGCACACGCGGCCAAGGTGATGGCATTTCTGGAAGAACTGATTCAAACGCGCTGGTCCGATCTGAAAGTACACCTGACCTCGGTGTCAGAACAGTGGGCAGGTGTCGCCGTGGCAGGACCGTTATCAAGAGAAGTGCTGGCAGCCTGTGTCGAACAACCGACGAGGATTTCCGACGAGGCCCTGCCCTTTATGGGCGTGGTGGAAACGACCATGCGCGAAGGGATCCCTGCCCGGATTGCACGAATCAGCTTCTCCGGAGAGCGGGCCTTCGAGGTATACGTGCCGTCGGATTTTGGCCCCGCCGTGATGCAGAGCCTATGGGATGCCGCCCGACCCATGGATGGCTGCCTGTATGGCCTGGAGGCGCTGGGTGCGCTCCGAATTGAAAAAGGCCATGTGACCGGTGCCGAACTCGATGGCAGGGTCACTATTGAGGACGCCGGCCTTGGACGGATGGCGTCCGACAAGAAATCCTATGTCGGCAGCGCGCTTCGCAAACGTCCTGAAATGATCAAGGACGACCGACCACGCCTTGTTGGAATCTTCCCAAAAGACCGACGGGAGATCTTTAACGCGGGCTCCATTCTCTGTGCTGCAGAGAACATTGCCGGATACGGTGAAGGCTGGATCACCGCCGTCACCCATTCTCCGGCTCTTGGCCACTGGATTGGACTGGGCTTTATCAAAGGCGGTCATGAGGCCTGGCAGAGTCGAGATGTGGTTTGCGCCGATCCCGTACGCAAGGGAAATACCTCCGTCGAGATCGTCTCACCGCATATGTATGACCCCAAGGGAGAGCGGATGTATGGCTAAACGACAATCCGCACTCGCATCTGTTTACCATCGTGGAATATATGGCCAGCCCGGCGAACCCGGCGTTCGGCTACAGGAAATCGCGGACCTGAATCTTGTCCAGATAGCGGCGTGGCCTGACATGCTGGAATCTGCGGCGAAAGGCGTCGCGCAGGCGATCGGCGCTGACCGAGCTCCTGGCCCCGGTTATGCGGTTTCGACCGAGCGGGGCACAGCGCTGCGCGTCGAAGCGCTCAAATGGTGGCTGTTGGACTGTGGGATGCCGCCTCTTGATGCCACAACAGCCGTTTCCCTGGACCTGTCTCACTCGAGAACGCGGATTTTAGTGTCAGGCCCGGAGGCTTCTGTGTGTCTCAACCGGCTCCTTCCGCTTGATTTGCGTCCCGATCGGTTCGGAGTCAATCAGGTCGCTTCTGCAGGCATTCATCACGTGGGTGTCACCTTGCGGCGCAGTGACGCAGGCTACGAACTCTTCATTCCCCGAGGCTTTGCTGTGTCCTTATGGGAACTTCTGGTGGAAACCGCTGAGCAGTTCGGTCTGGAGATCGTCTAGCCCGCGTCTTCGGCACACCGGCGAGGTCTTAGCCCAAGACCGAAAAACTGCTGTCTGGATTGATCTGCCGCCGGCGAGACATGCTCGCTGTATTCAGCTCATAGTCGATATGCGTCAACTTGAATCGGAAAGCCTCCTTGTCATGGTCGCGACCTGATTCACAATATTCGATCAAGCCGGCCATCAAACGGCCGGCGGCCGGCGCATTTTTAAACTGGTTCCCGCTCGACCCGCACGCCATATAGAAGCCGTCAATCGCGGACCGGTCATAAATCGGCAACCAATCCTCGGTGACGTCATAGAGGTCCACCACCCCCCGCATCCGATTCGGCAGCTTCAGTCCGCCCATACGCTGAGCCAGACGCAACGCCTGGGTAGTTGCCTGGTCCGAGAAGTCACGATTGAAGTCATCAGGATCCGCCCAATCATGCGGATCACAAGGAGGATCCTCACTGCCCGCGAGAACATAATTGCCGGTCTCCGGACGACAATACACGCCGATATCGTTGTCCGACACCACCAGACCAGCGCCTTCGAAATCCAGACCCTCCGGCGCCGGCACATGCGCCACCTCCTGCCTAAGAGCACGGGTGGTAATCTTCATATCGCCAGTCACGCCCGCCAGTTCGTTGATCTTGGATGAGTGAGGACCAGCCACATTGACCACCACCGGGGCGTTGATACGGGTGCCGTCTTCCAGCACGACACCCTGCACCCGGCCTCCCGTCGAAGGAATCTCACTAACAGCGCGGTTAAAAAGAAAACGACACCCCGCGGCCTCAGCTGCCGACTGGATATTCTGCGATGCCAACTGTGGATCGCTGATATAGCCCGCGGTCGGAAAAAATACTCCTCCTTCAATTCGGCCGCTCTCAGGCTCTCCGAAGGACGGATCCTCCATTCGCTTTGCGGGCGCATAGCACCGAAGATCATAGCCCGGCAATCGTCGTGTAATCTCATCCTCGTTCCACTCTTCATACGGAATGGCAAGCGAGCGCGCGTTATCAAGGATTTTGGTCAGGTGGCCATTTCCTTCGGTTTTCATGACCAGGCAGCCGGTTTTATGAAACCGGGCCTCGTCTAAATCCTTTGCCGATGCCGCCCCTAGATATCCTGACCAATCTTCCCAATCATGATAGGCGTCAAAAGCAAAAGCCGTCCCTTCCAATGTCGAGTAATGCACCCGAATGATTGCGCAGGAACTTGAGGTTGAGCCATAACCCGCTTTGGGCGCCCGATCTACCGAAATCGTACGCTGGCCCCTTTTAGCGAGTTCGTAAGCCACTGCTGTGCCGATAATTCCAGCTCCAATAACGACAGCATCGGCGGATAAAGAGTTCGTCATATTTGATAGGTATCCTCTTGGCTTCAGTAATGACCGTGTCAGTTCGCAATCGTCCCGAGGGTGGTAATCACTCCTGTTAAAAAGTGGTGAAACTTGAACAACCCCGCTGGTGTCCCGAGATAGCCGTCCACGCCCCAGTTATTGTTCAGGCTGATATCCAGAAAAGAAAAGTTCTCGCTATCGAATCTCGGGTCAGTAGCGCCGTGAGTGTGATAAGTTGCAGTGGCGGTTCCTGCCCCGACACTGGAAGGGGGCCCGATATTGACTCTATCAACGGTCCCCTTTATGGGCTCGGTCGCGCTAAAGGTATTGTCACTGTTGCGATACACCCAGCCTCCGTACTCAAGATTCTCCGCTACCGATGTGGGATTGATTCCGTTCAGGACATTCCGGGCAGCCTCGTGCTGAGTGGAGAACCGTAATTGGTTATCAGACGACTCGCTGCCAGAACTCGCTACCAGCGCAATTCCCACAGCCCCCGCCGCCAGTGCCACGGTGGTCGCAATGTCGGTGGTGCTGGTCCCGCCTTCTCGGGCAAGCAGGCGGTCTTGGCTCCCTTGCCGACCGCTGAAATTAACTATCCACCGCTGATATTCTCCGCTGTCAAAGCGACTGCTTCGTCCGTCACGGACTTCAAACCCCAGCCACAAGTGACGTCCCAGCGGCAGTTGCCATCTCAGATTCGCGGAAGAAACCTCCGAGCCAGCCGCTGCAAAAGCCGTCTGGATCTCTCCCACTGGCAGGCGCAACTGCAATCCAAGTGCATGAGCTTGCTCAGTATCTTCATTGTCTACGCGATAAAGTTGCAGCGCGAGTGCGCCGGATGTTGCGCCGGCAAACCAGCTCATCCGCTCTCCGGTCTGTACTGCGCTAACCTGGGACACTCCCGCGGTAAACTGAATTCCCCCAGTCAGAAAATCCAGCGCGGCGCCTGAAAAATGCGCAGGCCGCTGATAATTTCCATGAAAAAGACTGGCATCTCGCTCCGTGAGGGAGAGCGATGAACTGAGAGAGGATAACCCCTTTCCCTCGCCCCAGAATCCACTCAGACTGAAACCTGGGCCATGAACTGATGAGAGCAGAAGTTGATCATCGTGACTGACTCCGGCGATTGCCTGCACGGAACCGGGACCCTTCGAAGACGTCGTTGTGAGCCAGAAAGCCTGATCAGACGGTCCTGAAGCTCCAAGAGCAGGGATAATACCTGCAGAAGAAATTAATACAGCCCTAACCAGGGTTTTTATAAATGCGCCAAGCACTCAGTGTTGCCTCAATATTTAAGTCTCGCAGGCAGACTAACTGATCCATGGGATCTTGCCAACCGGGGAATTGCGCCTGCTTGACCGAGCTGCGGCAATGAACAACATCAGGTCCAAATTATGAAGGCACGGGAATTCTTGCTCGCCCTATTCGTTCCGTTTAGTTGGGCATTGGGCTTCGTCGTGGCCAAGGCAGGGCTAGAGGAATTTCCCCCATTATTGTTAATGAGCATCCGCTTTGCGATCGCAGCACTTGTGCTGGTCTGGTTCGTGCCGATTCCCCGAAACTGCCTGAAAGATCTTTTTTGGATCGCCCTGGTGGGCTCTACGATTCAATATGGCCTGACTTTTACCGGTCTTTCCATGATCGATGCCTCACTCGCTATTATTGTTGTCCACTTGGAGGTTCCCAGCGGCGTCCTGCTTGCCATCCTGGTGTTTCGTGAACGTCCAGGTCTGCTGCGGATTTGCGGGATGGTGGTCTCGTTTCTCGGCGTCGTGCTCATTGCCGGGCTTCCCGATACCGAAGGCCAGTTACTTGCAATTTTCCTGACCGGCAGTGGCGCCGTAATCTGGGCCGTCGGACAGGTCATGTACAAGCGAATTAGCGATCAGCTCGATGGCTTTACTGGAATTGCCTGGCTGGGCGTTCTGGCCGCACCGCAAATGCTCCTGGGTTCATTTATTTTTGAGGAAGGTCAGTGGGAGGCAGTGAAACACGCCACCTGGATCGGTTGGGGAAGCGTCGCTTACCTTGGCCTGGTCATGACAGTGGCAGGTTATGGCGTGTGGTTCACGGTGCTGCGCAGAAACCCTGTATCTCATGTGATGCCGGTGCTGTTGTTGCTGCCGGTCTTTACTATTGGATTTTCAGTACTTCTTCTCGGTGAACGCCCGAGCGTTGGGGTGTTGCTGGGCGGTCTGGTCGTGCTCACCGGTGTGGCGATGATTGTACTGGCCCGACCTGATCCTGACTCCAGGGACACTGCCGCTTCCGAAGACGGCCGATGATCAGTTCAGTCTCTGTTGATATCTGGCGGCTTTCCCTCGCAGACCTGGCCGACCGCGCGCCCGCCCTGAGATGGTGTCTGTCGGATAGCGAAAATGAGCGGGCAGAACGATTTGTCTTTGAACGTGACCGCACTCGTTTCATTGCCTGCCGAGCCATACTGCGCGGTATCATCGCCCAAAATCTCAACATCGGGCCCGCCGATGTCGTCTTTGCTTACGGAGAAAAAGGCAAGCCCTTTCTCGAAGACCATTCCCTCTTTTTCAATCTTTCTCACTCGCACAACGAAGCCTGCATCGCACTCAGCGCAAGCGCGACTCTCGGCGTCGATGTCGAGCATATTCGACCTCCCACGCGCAACCGTTGGATAGATCTGGCGCAACGGTTTTTTTCAGTGGCGGAAATCCAAGCGCTTTCAGACCTGCCGGAACGGCTCCAGTCAAAAGCATTCTTTGCCTGCTGGGCTCGAAAAGAAGCCTACCTGAAACTTCATGGACTGGGGCTATCGCTGCCCCTTGACCAGTTTTCGGTCAATGTCGACCCTGATGCCCCAGCAAAACTCTGCTCGACCGAGTGGCGTCCTGAAGATATCGGTCAAAGCGTTCTTTACGACCTGCCGACAAGTCCCGGATATCGTTCCGCGCTCGCGGTCGCCGCAACAGGATCGGTCACGATTAACAATACGGTCATCTCTGGGATTGAGTCATTTCCTTTTTTTGAGAAGGTTTAGGGAGCTCATGAACCGTTAAACTACTTCCATGAAGTACGACAATATCCTTCAAACGATCGGACACACCCCCACGATCCGTCTGCACAGCTTTGACAGCGGCCACGCACACTCCCTTTGGGTCAAGCTTGAAAGCTTCAACCCCGGCGGATCGGTAAAGGACCGCCCGGCACTCAACATGATTGAGGACGCTGAAGCCCGTGGGGTACTGAAACCCGGTGACACGTTGATAGAGCCTACCTCGGGGAATACCGGAATCGGCCTGGCGATGGTGGCGGCCGTCAAGGGCTACCCGGCGATCTTCGTCATGTCTGCCGACATGAGTGAAGAGCGTAAAGCGATCCTGCGCGCTTTCGGCGCCGAGCTGATCCTGACGCCTGCTGACAAGGGGACGGTGGGAGCCATCGAGGAAGCCCGACGTCTGGAAAAGGAGGAAGGCTACTTTTTTGTTGGGCAGCACTATAACCCCGCAAATCCGCAATCCCATCGCCAGACGGCTAAGGAAATCATCGGCGATTTCGATGGTGACCTCGGAGCCGTCATCTGCACTACCGGCACTGGCGGCACCATCAGCGGTTTGTCGGCTGTCCTGCGTGAGGAAATTCCCGGAATCAGAATTGTTGCTACCGAGCCTGACAATTCCCCGATACTCTCGAAAGGCATCGCCTGTAAACATCGGATTATGGGTACCGCGCCAGGGTTTATTCCGGATACACTCGACCAAGGTGCTTACGACGACATCATTGCGGTGAATGCCGATCATGCCATGGCGGTTGCCCGTCAACTCGCGCAGCGGGAAGGTATTTTTTGCGGCATTTCATGCGGCGCCGCAGTGGTGGGCATGCTGGAATACGCCAAGCGGGAGGAATCCAGGGAGCGTCAACTGCTTGCGATTCTGGCAGACACCGGGGAGCGTTATCTCAGTACCGAGCTTTGGGCCTCGACATGACCTACATCGTTCACGTCACAGCGGTCGTTGAAGGCGATCTGGACCGCATTGAGCAGCTGATTGACGAGTATCGCTACACCTGCCTGGAAAATCAGCCGGGGATGAAGCAGTTTTTCGTCTGTCGGGCCGCCGACAATCCGAATGTCTTTCTCTATACCCAGATCTTTACCGATGCCGATGCACACCGGGCACATATCGAGGGCAATGATCCTCAGAACTTTTTCGCCAAAATGGAGGACGAAGGATTCCAGTTCCAGGGGCGCTGGATGGCCGGAAAAGAAATCGATTCCCTGCCCGAGGGTCAGTGGCTGAACTGACGGCGCAGTCGGCCCGGCTCAGCCCCTGGGGCCGGGGTATCCGTTCTGATGGAGCACCCCCGCGATGTCCTCCCGGGTAAACAAGGCGTCGTAGTTACTGCCGATATTCGGCCACTCTCCCCTTTCGCGCGCGCCCGCGCCGATTTCAGGATCCCACTCCAGCACCATATTCAGATAAACATCCGGAGTACTCAGGCTGTTTCCAAGAAAAAACGGTCCATCATGCTTCTCCAGTCCGTCTTCGATGATGCCCAGAATGTGATCAAGCCTGCTCGCTGCGCACTCAGATACCGCTGACGTATCACTGTCGGTGGTGTACCCCGAGGTGTACCGTTTCAGGAGCATGGTTTCCTGGAGGGTATTGGTCAGGTATGTGCTCCACTGCAGGTACTCCCATCGGAGCGGATCGTCCAATCCTGGCGCCATCTTTGCTTGCGGATACTTGTCCGCCAGGTACATCGAAATCGCAGCGGATTCCATCATGATCTCTCCATTCATCACCAACGTCGGTACCCGGCCATGGGGATTGAGCTTCAGGTATTCCGGGTCCCGCTCCGAATCATCAGAGATATCTACGGGGACGAATTCATAGTCCACGCCGGACGCCTCAAGTACACAATGTGGGGCCAGACTGGCGGCTCCGAGACTGCCATAGAGTTTGTACAAAGCAGGATCTCCAAAATAAAGACCGGCGGCCGCAAAAACAGGCGACCTGCCGGTCAGATTAAAACGCGAGTCGTCAGTGCAAACAGGGTGAGCCGGTCAGCGCCCGCTTTACGAACTGCCCGCCCCGCTCAATCTTCTGCTCGTTCTTCTCGATGATGACCCGGCCACGACTCAGGACAGTTTCCGTAAAGCCCTTCACCTTAAAGCCCTCATAGGCAGAGTAGTCCACCCGCATATGATGCGTGCAGGGATTTTTGACACTGATCGTTTCGGTGCGTTCCGGATCAAAAATTACAATATCCGCGTCGGTGCCCACCGCGATCGTTCCTTTTTTGGGGAAAAGGCCAAAAGCCTTGGCAGCAGCTGTTGAGGTGACCTCCACAAAGCGGTTGATATCCATCCTCCCCTTCACCACACCGCCGTTGTAAATCAGGCTCATTCGGTTTTCGACACCGGGAGCCCCGTTGGGAATCTTGGTGAAGGAATCCAAACCCAGTTCTTTCTGTTCTTTGAAACAGAACGGGCAGTGATCCGTTGCGATCGTTTCCAGATCCCGGAACTTCAGTCCCTGCCAGAGTTCATCCTGGTTCCACTTTTCGCGAAGCGCAGGTGTCATCACGTATTTCGCACCCTCAAAACCTTCTTGATCGTAATAACTCTGATCCAGGAACAGATATTGCGGACAGGTCTCAGCGATGACATCAACACCCCGCGCACGCGCGCGCTTGACCTCCTCAAGGGCATCGGAGCAGGACAGGTGCACGATATAAAGCGGTACTTTGGCGACCTCTGCAATCGCGATCGAGCGGTAAACACCCTCCGCTTCCATTCGGGTCGGACGTGTCAGGCCATGGTATTTGGGCTCGGTGTGCCCGTCTGCGAGCGCCTCTTTGATGATTTCATCAATGACGATTCCATTTTCCGCGTGCATGCAGATGCGGGTCCCGTTATCCCCCGCCTGACGGAATGCCCGGTAAAGCGTCCCGTCGTCTACATAGAGTACACCTGGATAAGCCATAAAGAGCTTGTAGGAAGTAATGCCTTCATCTGCGAGCTTCTGCATCTCAGGGAG